>JACQWK010000437.1 GCA_016209525.1 Verrucomicrobiota bacterium | reverse complement strand
TCGCGCGCCGCGGACTTCTTGGGCTGGGTCCGGGGCCCGGGGCGCGGGGAGGCGAAGAAGACGGGCGCGGCCTGGCGCCGGAAGTGATGGCACATCACATGGAAGGCGCCGGGCGAGTACCCGAAGGCCCGGGCCGCCTCGGCGGCGGGCCGCTCGTCGACGAAGTACGCGCGGAGGGCCTCGTACTGACGGTGCTTGGGCGACGTGGGGTGCAGGAAGACGCGCCGGCAGTCGCTTAGGCTCTTCGGTGCACCCAACGGCATACAGTTCAGGTACTACATACCACCAGTGGGGGCCAAGAAAAATCTCGGCCCAATCGCCAGAGGCCAGCGCCACGAGGGGAAACGGGGTAGATCGTCGCTGTCAGCTCCCGGGTGGCACCGTGACGCTCCGGCAATCAAAGACTACGGAATACTGGAGGGTCAGTGCACAGATACACTAAGCCCACCGCACGAGCCGGACCGGCGACGGTGCCCAGATCGGGGAGCGAGGAGGCGTCCCCCAGACCGCTCGTGGACGCCGCGTTTGACCCCGCTTCGCTTAGGCGGTTAGGCTTCCGTGGAAATCCAGGCTAGGTACGTCTCAACTTCGGTGTTTAATGTGTTGGTGTCTGCTAAATGCGTTCCACACGCTGCGAGCGCTACATCCGTTGCCGTCATCGAGATGCGTTATTCGAACAAGTACTTTGCGGCCAGTGAAATTCGATGCTTCACAGCCTCAACATCTGTAGTCGCTCGCCGTGTCCACTTTTCAAAGTCCTCATTCTTTAAAAGACGATCGTATCTTTCTCTAATATCCTTGGGCGCTCGACCCGAATGGCGTGCGAACGCTACAGACACCGCATCGAATACGGGAGCATTCAGGCCGGCCCGCAAATGGAATGGCTTCGCACCAAGGCTCTTACGAATCGATTCAGTGGCCCTCACGAACCCAGGTCGCAGCTCCGGATTAATCTGACCTTGTCTATGGTCGCGCATGAAATCAGTGAGAAACGTCTTCATTGGCTTTTCGTACTCTGAGCCAGACTTGTATAAGGCCAGAAAACGCAGCATGAGCTCAATATCCCTCAGGCGCGGATCAGGCTTAGGCTTACCGAGGATCTCTCGCCATGCTGTGATCTCGTTCAACTCGTGCAGCATCTCGTTAAACGGCCCGCCATACACCGCATTGCGCACTTCTTGTGGCGTGAGTAAAGTGCCGCCCGTATTCAATCGCTCGAAGACGTGATAGATGCTCGTATCGTCCCCAGGTTGCACCTGCTTCATGATGAATGCGCGGAGAATGCTGTTCTTGAGCTTGAGGGCGTCTTCGCTACGAAGCTCTGAGAACTTCTTGCCATTCCAAGGATTCGGTTGGGACGGGCTGGCGTCCGGGAGTGTGAGACGAAAGACGGTTCGCCTTCCGGACTTCTCCTCCCCGAAGCTCTCTTCGAGAAAATAGAAGATACTCCGTAGTCGCTGCTGTCCATCTACAACGAGATACTTCTCGGTGCCTCGTTCGACATACAGAAAAATACTTGGCACGGGCAGCCCAAGCAGGAAGGACTCGATTAACCGGCTGGCCTGGTACTGCGTCCAGACGAAACCGCGCTGCATCGGCGGTATGAGGATTTCGCGGTTCTTCCACTTCTGGTGAAGAACCTCCAGCGTGAAATCGGCGGGAAAGGTGAAGAGTTCATAGCGAATAGGCCCTGCTTCAGCATCAGCCGCTTCGCTGGCTAGGGGCTCGAGGTCGAGCTCAGTCTCGATCACAGCAGCGGTCGCGGTATCGCTCATTGACGTCGAGACTCCCTTGTTCGCCATCGTTCCACGGGCCGCCGGGCACTCTAGCCGCCGCCAGGAGGAATCGCCAAGCTGCCTCAGATCAACCCGGTGCCATAGTGGCGACGCTGGCGGCCCAATCTCAATGCTAAAGATTCCAGATTATTGGCGAAAACGCTCATGGTGTCAAACATAGGTTTGAGTCCTGGGATGAAGCCTCTTTTGCGCGCTACGCTCGGTTCGGCTTCGCCGCTCGCGACAAGTTGACCGCCTACGCTCGGGAGGAGTGACCCAGGTGAGGAACGGTCGAGAGAGATCGGTTCAGGAACAGGACCTGGAACGGAACGAGGTCATCCACCGGTACTCACGAGAAGTGGACCAGTGCGGGGCGGCGGGGTGCCGAGGGGGAAGGTGAATGGGATAGCGGCGACGCGCGGCGGGGGGGTCACGCCGCGCGACCGGGAGGTCGAGGGCGAGGTGGACGTTCAGCCCTGGGGTTCGCGCAGGGACGGGCCGTCGATGCGGATGGTTGTGCACTGATGGCGCAGGCGGCTGAGCAGGGCGCTGACCATGCTCTTGTTGCCGAGTAGGTTCACCCAGTCATCGTAGT
>JACQWK010000436.1 GCA_016209525.1 Verrucomicrobiota bacterium | reverse complement strand
CCTTTCGCGAGGTTTTTGAATGAGCCGCAGCGAGCGGCAGAAGGCCTGAGCGGCGCCTCAATTCGACGGCCCGTTCCCCCTCACTCGTCCTGCGGACACCCTCTCCCCTCCGAGGGGAGAGGGATGGGGTGAGGGGTCCGTCTCCAGGTTCGTGGAGAGGGGGAACGTAGCGGGCGCTCTGGACATCACGATAACTCACCGCTTTTTTCCAGCGTTGCGATGGGTGTTCCCTCTCCCTGAGGGAGAGGGACAGGGTGAGGGGGAACACGACGTCCGACAACCAAGCGATGTTGCATATGGCAGGCATAGATCGTCAACCGGCGATAATCTCCTCCTCCACTTCCTTCTCACCCAGATCCCACACGGCCAAGTCCCCTGCATCGCGCGCGCCAGAGCGAGCCAGCGACAGTGGATCATCGTCCAAAGCTTCGAACGGAAGAAAATCCGCGACGTCGAACGGCAAGGCTTTGATCCCTGGCGCGGTCATCATGTTCACTTTGGTTCGCACGGTCTGGCGCCCGAATTGAAACTCGTTGACTGGCTTCTCGCGGCGCTGTTGCTCGACGTACTCGCGCGGCCCGTAATAGAGCGCGCCGCTCGGACAGACGGTGGCGCACATGGGTTTCCGGCCCCGGCTGGTGCGGTCGTAGCACATGTCGCACTTCATCATCAGCTCGTAGCGGCTCTCCATCTTCGGCACGCCGAACGGGCAGGCCAGCACGCAGTTCGAGCAGGCAATGCAGCGCGGTTTGGAAGCGCTGTGCACGATGCCGTGGTCGTCCTTCCGAATCGCCTCCGCCGGGCAAACCTTGGCGCAAGTCGGATCTTCACAGTGCATACAGACGACCGGCACGGTCTGCACGCTGTTGGCGCGGTCCACGTAGTCGAGGTGGATCATGGGATGGCCGCGATGCGTCTCGCATTCGCCGCACGCCTGCACGCACGCCTGGCATCCGATGCAGCGCGACGGGTCGATGAAGAATTCGTAATTCGCGGTCATTCGTTTGAGTCGTTACAGCGTTACAGCGTTACAACGATCGGCGGCGGAGTGCTGGCTTGGGTGGGAATGACGAAGGCCGAATGACCAATGACCAGAGAAGCCCGAAGTCCCAATGCCTAAGATCGCCGATTGAGTATGGATTGCTTCGGGTTTCGGCATTAGGAATTCTTTCGTCATTGGGAATTCGGCATTCGTCATTTGCGGCGCGGAGATTCAAGAACGATGCTCGCGTGCCCATTTGCGCCAGCAGCCTTCTCCACCCGGCACGCGCAAACTTTGAATTCAGGAATTTTGGAAATGGGGTCCAGCGCGCGATGGGTGATTTGATTGGCCGCCTTTTTCCCCGGCCAATGATACGGAATAAAGACCGTGTCCGGGCGGATCGTCTTGACGATTTGTGCCGGCACCGTGATTTCGCCGCGTCGGGTAATCACCGTGACCAGCTCGCGATCGTCGATGCCGAGCTTTTCTGCAAGGCGCGGATGCATCTCGCAGAGCGGCTCCGGATATTGATCCACCAAGCTTCCGATGCGGCGCGTCTGAGTGCCGCTCAGATATTGGGAGACGACTCGGCCGCTCGTGAAGAAAATTGGGAATTCCGCATCCACGTCCTCCGCGGGCGGGCGGTAGTCATAGGCATGGAATCTTGCCTTGCTGTCCGTGTGGAAAAACCTGCCGCCTTCGAACAGGCGTGGCGTGCCCGGATGCCCTGGGGCGGGGCATGGCCAGAAGAGGCCCATGCTGTTCTCAATGCGCTCGTAGGTCATCCCGCTGTAGTCGATGGGTCCGCCTTGGCTGGCCGCCGTGAGTTCGTTGAAAATTTCTTCCGCGTTCGAGTAGCAAAACAGTTCCCCCTTGCCCAGCCGGTTGGCCAGGTCACAGATAATATGCCAATCCACCCGCGCTCGGCCCGGTGGTTTGACGGCCTGGCGAAGCCGGACGCAGCGTCCTTCACCGGTCGTCACCGTGCCTTCGTCTTCTTCCTGCAACGAGCCGGCGAGCACGACATCGGCGTGGCGAGCCGTTTCATTGAGGAAGAAATCAATCGCGCCATAGAACTCCAATTTCTCCAGCGCGGCGCGCGTGCGATTGGCCTCCGGGATGGAGACCAGCGGGTTAAAGCTGATGGTGATCAAGCCTTTGATCTCGCCTTGCTCGATGGCCTCGAAAATCTCGCACGCCGTCAGGCCTTGCCTGGGCAACTCGGATTCGAGAACGCCCCAAAAATCGGCGATGAATTGCCGGTGGTCCGGATGGTTGATGTCGCGGCCACCCGGCAGTTGATTGCACCGCTGGCCGTGCTCGCGACCGCCCTGGCCGTTGCCTTGACCCGTGATGGTGCCATACCCGCAACCCGGCTTCCCGATGCGGCCGGTGGCGAGCACGAGGTTGATATAACTCAGGACATTTTCGACGCCTTTGGTGTGGTGCTCGATCCCCCGCGCGTGGAGGAGCATCGATGACTCGGCCGGGCCCCATAGTTCAGCCGCCTTGAGAATGCTGGCGGCGGGAACGCCGGTGATGCCTTCGGTAACACCCGGGGTGTAGGTCTTGACGAGCGCGCGAACTTTCTCAAAATCTTTCGTGTGCTCGGCGATGAAAGACTCATCGACCCAGCGGCGCTCGATCAGGACGTGCAGGATGCCGTGGGCGAGCGCGCTGTCACGGCCTGGGCGGACGGGGAGGAACAAATCAGCCGTGCGCGCCAGGGGCGTGATGCGTGGGTCGATGATAATGATTTTGGCGCCTTGGTCCCGCGCGCGCCAAATGTAATCGGTCAGAATGGGGAAGCATTCGGCGACGTTGCTGCCGGCGATGAGGATGACCTTGGCCAGCGGAATGTCGCTCCACGGATTCGCGGCGCGGTCGATGCCGAAGGCCATGCGATTGGCCGCGCCGGCGCTGACCATGCACAGGCGTCCGTTGTAATCGATGTTGGCCGTGCCCAGCGCCACGCGGGCGAATTTGCCGTTCAGATACGCCTTCTCGTTCGTCATGGAAGCGCCGCCGAGAAACGCGAACGCGTCTTTGCCATATTTGGCTTGAATGCTTTTGATGGCTTCGACGGTTTTGTTCAGAGCTTCGTCCCAACTGGACTGGCGAAATCCCGATTCACTGCGGATGAGCGGCGCGAGCAAGCGATCGGGGTGTCCGTTCTGCAAGTAACGCTTCACGCCCTTCGGACAAAGCTTGCCTTGATTTACGGGAAACTCCTCCCACGGCTCGAACCCGATAACTTGGTCGTCTTTGACTTTGAGTTGAATGCCGCACTGCACGCCGCAGAAGCAGCAGTGCGTCTTCACCAGCCGATCCGGCTCGCGCTGGTCCCAGCCGCCGACAGGCGCGTAGCTCGGCGTCGGGCCGAAGCGCGCGCAGTAAGCTTCGTCCGGGAGTGTCAAAATGGCCATGCAGATTTATGAATTACGATTTGCGATTTATGATTTTACTTCGTCATCGCAGGGCGGGTCTTGTCAGCGGACACGGGACACCAGTTGTCGGGGTTGGTCGCGACGAGTCGCGTGCCGCGCTCGATGAATTCATGGGCCTGAGCGAGCTTGTCGGTCGTGGCGGCGCCCTCACCAACCACGACGTAATTGGGACGGATGGCGTCGTTGGCGATTTTCTTTTCGTGCAGCGCCGTCGCCAGGCCATTTTCACCGATGATGAAGGCGGTGCAGTTTGGGTGCGTTTCACTCAGGAAGTCCGCCGTATTCAACGCCGATGTATAAAAGTGTCGCGGTCCCAATCCGTGAATGCCGAGGTGATTCAACTTCACGGCGAGATCTTCCGCCGTGGGCGCGGAGTTGTTAGTAAGAAACAAAAACGGCGTGCCCATCGCCAGCATCGCTTCGACAAATTCCGCCGCACCCGGAATGAGCTGTTTCTCCCGGTAAATCACGCCGTCCATGTCAATGAGAAATCCGGCTTTCATGTTGCTAACGGTGAAGCGTGCGCCCTTGATTCAACGCCAGCAGCCGACGGCGGCACGGGGGGCAAATGTCCTGGTAATGAATTTCACCGCGCGGCGTCGCAAAGCGGTAATCGAAGCCGAGCTGGTCGAGCACAATCTTCAAATCCGCCACGTGCACGGCCGACGCGAAATCCTCGCCGCAACGGCCGCACGAAGCGCGCGCATCCGACTCAGCAGCGCTTTTGTAGATCGACACACAAAGCGAACAGGCGCGCTGGAACATGTGAAAGAGCTTGCCGAACGGAATGTAGGCCAGCAGCGCGAGCACGCTGAGCAGGTGAGCTACGGCGATCACCGCGTGCCCTCGGCCGGCCAGAAACTTGTAGCTCACCGTCAGCATCAACCCGGTGGCGGTAACGGCGAAGATGAGCAGCAAGGGAAGGATGTCCTCGGCGAATTTCTGAGTGGCGCGTTCACCCGCGTCGGTGACGCGGCGAATTGCGGCCATGATCAGCCCCACAGTCACGAGAACGGCGGAGAAATTCAGGAGATTGAACGCGACGAACGCGGCGGCGCTGTGCACATCGAAAGAGGCGGCCGCAAAACCAAAGATGAAAGCGCGATATTTCTCCGCGTTGTCCGGGAACGACTCAAAGTGAACCCATCCGAGCACAAGCGGGAAGGTGATCGCAAACGCGAGCGTGCAGCCGCCGGACAGGCACAGGTGCATGATCCAGCGATACAGGCTGCGACGCCGGATGAATTCTTGAGCCGCAAAATTTGTCGCAAGAGATTTTGCCAGCACCAACGTCGCCGGCTCGGAGGTTACCTCGGGTTGAACCACGCTCCGTTCCCCCTCACCCCGGCCCTCTCCCCAGGGGAGAGGGGGAATCGATCGCTGCGTTTCGGCGAATCGATCACGTGCGCCTTGTCGAGTTGCGGTGTGCCGTATTCCCTCTCGCTGAGGGAGAGGATCAGGGTGAAGGGAATCGGCGCATCGAGGAGTCCAAGAGTGAACCTTATCAAGTCTAGCGCGAACATTGAGGCCAGCGCAGGTTCGTTTGAAGAGCAGTTGGAATCCTCGCAAGAAATACATCCGCGACGGCGGCCGTTGTGCCCATACAGCGAAGCGATAGCCTACTGCAAAGGCCGCGAGCACCGAGCCCACCGCGTACCAAACGAAGGCGCGGTCAAAGTGCTTCAGACCGAGCGAGCCGATACCGATGGTGGCCGTGAGCGCCAGCGCGACGGACAGTCCGGACAACAGCCCGATGCGGTGTATGCGGGGCACGCTTTGCATCGACTCCGGTTTAGCAACTCGAAGACCGCGCGCCTCAGAACCCAAATTCGATCTTTTGATGGCTTCAATGAAAAGCGTTCACGCAGGGGCTAAAAGCGTGCGGGCAAGGTGCCTGGGCGGCGGCCGAACGGAGGATTGCCTATCGCCGCGGCCGGTGCAGGAGCTAACTGAATCAGGGAATTCCCGACGCCACCGCCTGTCGGCTTTTAGCCAGCTCGCGCAAAAGAGGAACCTTTGAACCTGGAAACGGCGGTTCAACCGCTGATCACGCGGATGAAATGAGACATTCTCGAAGCCGCCTCGGAATTTATGCAACGCTGACCTGTGATCTTCTGATCTGGTGGGCGCCAATCAGCTTTTCCAGAGGCAAGCAAATAGCTGCGAAGCGGCAGCAGAACGTAGCCCACGGCTCACGCCTATCGTTCCAAAAGGCGGTTGGGCGCCCGGATGGACGGATCTTAGTTGTTTTCGTTTTCGGCACTCGGATCGGGGCAAAGCCCAATCAGGCGCTCGATAAAATTATCCTCTCGAATCAAGCTTCTGGGTAATCGACCACCTTGCTGGGGCCGTGCGTGATTTCGCCACTGCTTAAAACTACCCGCCGGGACAGGAATTTGGGCGAACTTTTTGGACCGTTGCTCCCATCTGCCGCCCAAGACTTATGGCTGGTAGCGCGGGTTGCGTAAGTTTGGCACCATGAATTCGGCTGGGAGTTGTATCGCCGAGTTGCACTCGGCTGAACTTTCGAGACTGAGGGAGTACCCAAAACACCTTTTCCAGACTGGCCGAAGACGGGTTCTCAAGGGTTGTGGCTGCCGTCGTGGAGGGACTCTCGCTCAATGACCCCAAATCTCAAATCACGCTCCTAGCCCCTTCAGACAGGCTCTGAATGCGGGGTCACACGCCCAGCGTGCTTTGCTGAATGGCATTGAACAAGAGGCGAAACGTCCCATGCGGCTGGCCGCGGTGTTGAATCCGGAAACCGAACAGAACGATCTTTCCCTCGCCGAACTGCACTTCCACAATCGCCGGCTTGTCCGCAATCAAGTCGCCTCCACGAATCCAACCGCTTTCGAGCAGCACCGTGTCCGAATAGCGCGCGACGACGCGGGCGGGAAAGCGCGCGGCCGGATCGCGCGAGCCTTTCGCCGGGCTTCTCGTTTCCAGCACTTCAAATGCCTGGGATTGCTGGAAATAGCCGGAGAACCACTCAGGCAGTCCATAGCCTATCGGATGCTCCGGATCGATCGAAACTCGCAACAGCGAGCCCGGGCAGAAGAATTCCTGGGTTTTCTTGCCCCGGACCAGATTTTTGACAGGAATGTTGAAATGGTCGATCGGGAGGTTGCAGGAGGCGTCGAGGCATACCAGGCTGCCCCCGGCGCGGACAAAATCCTGGAGCTGCACCAACCCATCTTCGCCGATGCCGCCCACGTATTGAGGTTCGGTGGTATCCGGAGCATGTCCGTTCACCACGCTCGCCGCGCCGATGGATGGAAGGATCAAGCAGTCGTAACGCTCGCGCAAGTTGCCGGCGCGGATGTCCGCATTTCTCACGGTTCGGTAGGAGAATTCAAAATTGTCGAGCACCAGCCGCGTCCAGCCTTCATCGATGCTGGCGGTCCACGGTTGGTAAAGTCCTGTCCTCGGCGGACGAAGTCGTCGCAGCCGCTGTTGCAGTGCGTCGTTGGGTTTATCAACTCCAGTGGGCATACACGAAAGGTTCTTCAGCAGCTCCTCTTTGCGGGAACGGAATTTCTCGCCCTCGTGAATGTAAATGGTCCCGATCGTCGCCGGAACGGCATCGCCCGAGGGCGCGCTCGCTTGAACTGCGGCACGATGGACAATGCTTGCTTCAATTCCGGTCTTGTGAAGCCGGTTGAGCAGCCGGTAATTGTCGTTGTTTCCTGCCTCCAGCCGGTAGGCCGCCGCGTTTTCCGGACCGCGGAGCTCGGCGGGCGGCGCAGCAATGCTTTCGAGCTTTCGCATCCGGCCTTCAAAAGGGCTGGCCACTTCGACCGCGCGCACGCCCATCTGCAGGGAGAGCGTCCAACCGGCGATGTCGTACGGTTGCTCCGCCGGTCCGCCCGGATATTGGACGCGATCCGGGTATTTCTGGCGTTCCAGCATGTCGATCAGATGCGCGCGGTACGGCTGGGCGCAGTGGAGAATGCGTGTGCCGGCCGGATAGTTCACTCCGTCGGCTGTGAACGCCTCCTCGGCTTGGTGGATCTCGATTCCCGTTTCGCGCAAGATTTCGAGCAGGTGCGCGGCGCTCCGGGGATCGCGCTGATCGGGCGGCACCAACCAGGCAAACGGCGGTTCACGGCGCCCGCGTTCGATCGCCTCTCGCCCGATGCGGAGGTAATTGTCTTGAAACAAGTCGTGATAACGCGCCGCCAAAGTGAACAAGGCCAGGCAGGAAATCTTTTGGTATTCGACGACGTCCCGCAACCGCCACCAACCTCCCGGCCAAGGCTCCGGGAACGACGTGGTCATCGCATAGCTGGGCAGGCCGCGCGCGCCGCGCAAGTCGCTTTTGTTTTGGAAAACAGGCGAAGCGATGAGCGCGCCGGCCGCTTCGGTGAGAATTCCGACCATATTGTGCCGGTAAGGCGTCGTTCGAAATCCGCCGGCCCACCAGTTGTCGTACATGGCGCCGTGGACCACGCCTAGCTTGCCTTCGCGAGAGAGCTCCGACGCCATGTGGCCGCCAATGAGAAGCAGGGACTGGTCGATGAGCGGGTGGACGTTGGCGTTCTTTGGATCGTGGAACGGCGGAACGAAAAAGCGCGCGCTGTTGTTTCCCATCTGATGGATATCATAGACGATCGTGGGAAACCATTCCTCATAAAGGACACGGGTTAGCAAGCGAGTCTCCTGCAAATTGAGCATGAACCAATCGCGGTTATTGTCGTGGCCGGCGTACTTCTGATAGAGCCAAGGCATGCCGCGGCCCTCCCAAGGTTTGCCCAGAGTTCGTTCATACCAATCGATGACTCTGTTCAGGCCGTCCGGATTCGCCGACGGCGCCAGCAGGACGATCGTCCGATTCAGGAGTTCGAGCATTCGAGGTGAATTGCCCGTCGCCAGTTCGTAAGCCAATTCCAGCGCCATCTGGCTCGAAGCGACTTCGCTGGAATGCAGGCCGCAACTGACGAGAATCGCCACTTTGCTGTCGGCCACCAGTCGGCGGGCTTCGTCTTCGTCACGGACGAGGCGGGGATCGGCAAGTTTTCGCTGACGCTCTCGATGCTGGGGCAACTGGCCGAGGGTCTCTGGCGTCGAGATTTCGGCCAGAATCATTGGCAAGCCTTCCGTGGTCTGGCCGAGTTCACGCACGCGGACGCGCTCGGACTTTTCGCCGAGGTGCCGGAAGTAAGCGACGATCTTGTCCCACTTGGCGAGTTTGTAGTCGGCGCCGACCTCGTGGCCGAGGAACTGGGACGGCGGCGTCACTTGGGCCAGCGGACCGATTCCGGCGCAAAGCAGGGCACTGAGGCCAAGCAGCCGGATCAGGGGCATGCAACGAAACGCAGGGGTAAGCATGCCGCGATCGTAAGCATAATTGGACGACGGATGCGAGTCAGAACCCTCGAGAGGCGCAAGCGCGAACTTCCCGTAACGATGGGGCAGTGGAGTGGCAAGTCTCACTCTTGATCCTGCTCGTGAGCTTGATCCCCGTGGGAGGTTCGAGGGCAAGATCACGAGCAAGATCACGAGTGAGAAGCACCAGAGCGCCCTTGATTCACGGTTCATTCAAGAAGAAGCGCGGACAGCTTGTCCGCGCGGTGTATTGGCGAGGCCGCTCCAAAGCGGCGCGGGCAAGCTGTCCGCGCTCCTCGACCGCCAATTTGAGGACGCACCATTTCCGGGCACCGTCCCCCCCCAAAAAAATGACTAGCCCAACGCGAACAACAGATTGATGATACGCAAACTCGAGAGGACTTCCGATGAGACTTGAGCCAAGGCATTTGAAAATGGGGTTGATCCTTTTCGTTGCCCTGGCAACTGGAGTTGCCGCGCTCATGCTCACTCGGAAGCCTGAGCCTCGTTACCGGGGCAAAGGCGTTCGGGAGTGGATTAAGGAACTGGGTTACATCAACAGCGGGAGAGTGGCGCAGACATTCAAAGCGACCACGCCAACCGGCACGGTTGAATTGGCTTTCGCTCCTGGTCCGCGTCCGCTGTCGTGGATTCGGCAGGTGGATCCGAATGCCGGAAACACTCAATCGGTGACTCGCGTCGTCACCTTCAAAATGGGAACCACGAACCGCATCCTACTCCCCTACAACTACAATCCAGGCGGTTCACCGCCGATGCAAGCCTTGCGGGACATCGGGATCGATTCGATTCCCTATTTGGTAAAGGCTGTGTCACGAAAGGATTCTGGTCTGTCCAGACTCTACTGGCGGATCTATCCGGACTTGCCGTCCCAAGTGACGCGATATCTGCCGGTACCGTCCGTGCCCGCCATCGAGACTCGGCGCTCTGCTGTATCTGCTTTGGGCGAGCTGGGATTGCTCGCGAAGCCGGCTGTTCCGGCGCTCCTCCTTGTGGCTCGCGATCCCGACCATGTGGTCCGAGACAGAGCGCTCAATGCGCTGCGGAAGCTGCGGCATCTGGATGATGAAGTGCACGCAGCGCTAGTCGGCTTGTTAAGCCCAAAGAGACCGAATGCCGAAGCCGTAGAATTATCCAGGCAATATCAACTCCGCGGTCCACAAGTTGTCGAGGCGCTGATCCGCGCGGCGCAGGACACCAACGCTTCGATCCGGCGCGATGCCCTTGAGACGTTGAAAGACATAGGGCCGGATGCCACCTCCGCGGTTCCGACTCTGGCGCGCGCATTGGCCGACAGCGACGGAGGAATCCGTTATCTTGCTGCGCGCGCTCTTGAGGAAGTCGGTCCGGCGGCGAAGTCCGCGATTCCGGAACTCGGATTAGCAGTTCATGACACGAATGACATGGTGAGAACCGCCGCGACTCGCGCGCTCCAGAAACTCAAGAGTTCCCGCGAGAGCAACGAACCGTGACCTCCCTCTCCCGGCGGGAGAGGGCCGGGGTGAGGGGGAAAGCCTAGTCAGATTCCCGTGATGTTCGAAATTGACCTCCGGGTTCAGGATTTCGGAGTCCTGGCTCACCTCGCCTCAAACTTATGCAACGTCGTCTGCGTGTACTTCTGGCCCGGATTCAGAATCACCGGCGGGAAATAGGGGCGATTGGGTGAATCGGGGAAATGCTGGCACTCCAGGCAAAAGGCGTAGTGCTGGCGGTAAACCTTTCCGCCTTTGCCAGTGATTCGTCCATCGAGGTAGTTCGCGGTGTAGAGTTGAATCCCCGGTTCCGTGGTCCAAACCTGCATGACTCGGCCGCTCTTGGATTCGTTGACTTCCGCAGCCAGAGAGAGTTCGCCGGGATGCGGCTTGTTGAGCACGTAGTTGTGGTCGTAACCGACCGGTTTGCTTCTAAGTTGGCCGAGCCTGGAACCGATAGGAGTCGGGTTGGTGAAATCCATGACGGTTCCGGCGACCCGCAGGATCTCTCCCGTTGGGATGCTCGTGTCATCGACCGGCGTGTAAAAGCCGGCGTTGATCCGCAATTCGTGATTGAGGATATCGCCGTTCCCCGCACCCGCGAGATTGAAGTAGGAGTGATTGGTCAAATTGATCGGCGTCGCCCTGTCACAGGTCGCTGCGTAATCGATCTGCAATTCGTCGTTCCCCGTCAGCAGGTACGTGATCTCGATTTGGAGATTTCCGGGATACCCCTCTTCACCATCGGGGCTGAAATAGCTGAACTTCACGGCCTCGCCCTTCGGACTCTGACCCGGCGCTGCTTTCCAGACTTTCTTGTCGATTCCCTGCAGTCCACCGTGGAGGTGATTTGGCCCGTTGTTGCAAGCGAGTTGGTACTCCTTTCCGTGGAGCAGGAATTTTCCCCGCGCGATACGGTTGGCGTAACGTCCCGTTGCGCAACCGAAATGAGGATGGCCTTTGAGGTAGCTTTCCAAATTGTCGAAGCCGAGCACAATATCCTCCGACCTCCCATGGCGATCCGGAACGTGGAGCTCCGTTAACAACGCGCCGTAGCTGATGAGCTTGGCTTTTAGGCCATGTTGGTTGGCAAGCGTGAAGGTTTCGACAATTTGTCCGTCCGCAGTTTTTCCGAAGTTGGCTTTTTCCACGGTTCAATTCTCCTCTCAAGAAACACTTTGATGATCGTCGGGTTGATGTCGAGAACCGTATTCCGGCTCAAAACGAGCTGTCAACGCAAATGGCGGCCGGATGCAGGAAAGAAATCTCTTGAAAGAGTTCCCAATATTGACGAGACCGTTGGATGAACGACAGGTCGGCGTTTGTAGTCCCGGCGTTAGCCGGTTCGGGCCGCCTAAAGGCGGGACTACAAACCTTCCGCGGGTAGTCCATCCCACGGGCTCCGCTGTAACACCCTGCTTCAGCGGGGTGAGAAGCGGCAGTGAAGGTGAGAAACCATTTCAATGGTTTCAACGGCGGCTGGGGCGACAATGCGCGACAAATCGTTAAAGCGGTTTTCGAGGCCCATCGCGATCCCACACTCCGCTAAACCGCGGTCTGTAATTTCAGAAGGCCTGATCCCATGCGGAATATTTGCTTACTGATGGAAACGGCATGAGCCCAACCGGAGTGATGGAGTATTGGGATTTTCAACACTCCACAACCCCAATACTCCATCACTCCGTCCCAGGCTTTTTCCACGTCGCCAGCCGTGGGAATCCAGCCCAAAAGCGTCTCCAACCCCAGAGGGGCGATAGATTTCGAGCCCCAACCAACAGAATCTGAAAGGTGGCACCTCACCGAATCCAACAGCGTGAACCCACGTTGTCATCTGTCGCCCCGTCCGGGGCTTTCGGCCAAGAGCACGTGGCGGTCCCACAGCTCACGCTGTGGGCTATGATCTGGCGCCACTCCGTGGCTGAACCAGGGTCCTGTTGTGGGGGCGCAAGCATGCCATGCAGGACCGTGGACTTTGATCGACCGCGGAAATGTCCAACCTTGAGCGCGGGCCTGTGACCCGCGGCAACCTCGCCTGCAACCGAGCTGTTCGACAACTTCGACGCGTGCTTTGCTATATGTCCGCGCAAAAGTTTCGCGTCAAAGAGACTTCTCCCTCTCCTCCTCAAGATACGTGTTTGGCGTGGGTAGCGCAGGCCTCCGCGCCTGCGGGTTTTGGCGCCGTCTCGGCGCCACTTTCGTCCCGAACGGCAGCGAGACGCTGCCGAAACTCGCAGCCGGGTCGGCCGCGCTACCGGAGGCTAAACACGTACTCCTCAAGAGGAGGAGAGCGCCGGGGAGAGGAGGTTTGTTGCGGTTGCAAAGGAAGCCCCTCTCCCCACTGCGTGGCAGAAGGAGAATTGGCTCCGTCGATGTGAGCGATGTCGCAGAACCTATGCGCGTCCACATAGTAACGCGCTGCGGCTCACAGAGCCGCGGTCCGGATGCGGCACATGCCGCAGCTTCAGTATGTGTGCCCGCCGTGCGCAGGTTGTCGCGCGCGGATTACGGCTCGCTACGGAGATTCGGACTTGGCCCGCATTTTCTCCAGCACGTTCCGCAATCCTTCCTGCACTTTGTACCATGCGTCCCGGATGGGCTTTCTGTCCCGCACTGGCCGGCCCTTACGTGGCAGCACCTGGTAGTCCGCCGCCGCGTGTCTGTCCCATCCGCACTTCTCCAGGATGATCGACACCACCACGGCTTCGCCCTCCTTGGCCCACTCGACAGCACGCTGGACTTCCACCTCCTGGATGTAATCCGTCGCTTCGAACTGGGCGCTCCACAGCAGCACGATCACATCCGCCTCCTCTAACTCGCGGCGGATGGTCTTGTCCCAAGCCTCGCCAGCGACGAAGCAGTGGTCGCTCCAAGTCTCCACCAAGCCTTCGCTCCGCAGCGGCTTCAGGCGCACGGTCAACTCGTCGTGCTGCCGCGCGTCCCGGCTGGAGTAACTGATGAACAGCTTCGGCTTCCGCAGAGCCGGATCGCGCGCGGCGGGCGCGGACACGCGGTTCAATTCGCTCGTGTTATCGACGATCACCGTGCCCTTGCGAGTGGCGGCGGCGGACGGTTGTTACTTCCGTTCGTCGGCTTCCAGCGTTTGCACGCGCACCCACTCGCCGGGCTTGCCCTCCAGTTCCATCTCCTCCAGCGGGTAGGTGCGCGTGATGAACCGCGGGATCAGCCCCTCCGGCAAGGCGGTGTAGGTGTAAGGCAGCCGCGTCAGGTCCGGCTACTGCCTTCCGATTGCCGTGGGCAACAAGCGCTGCGGCGGGCAGGAAGTGCGCTGGCCTCCCTGCCAGCGATTACGCACGTTCTCCCCACCGCTGGCCAATGCAATCTTTTGTTGCATATGCAACAAAAGATTGCATTGTGTTTTCTCCGCCATCCCGCCATGCTCCCGCCATGCAACCGAAGACCGAGGAATTCCTGAACCTCTTGCTCTGGTCGGCAGACAGGCTCATGCACCCGACCTTTCGCAACCTGACGGACTCCTACGAAAGTTGGGCCTATCGCAACGGCCTTCTGCGCCAAGCCACCAGTTTGGAGCGGCGACAACTGTTGGAACGCGGCGCCGCTTCCCCGGATGACCGGCTCTATCGGCTCACGCCGCAGGGGCGGTTGCACGTGCTGGGCGGGCGTGACCCGGAGGAACGCTGGGCTCGATCATGGGATGGTCAATGGCGCTTGGTGCTCTTCGACGTGCCTACGGGACAAAACGCCCAGCGAGAAAGGCTGCGCCGCTATCTGCGCGACAAAGGCTTCGGCTACCTGCAAAAGAGCGTGTGGATAAGCCCCGATCCGCTGGAGGAAGAACGGCAGATTCTCGGCGGTGGGAAGATTGTGAACGGCGGCGTGAAAACGGGGGAAAACCGCCGGTTTGAAATTATTGTTTCTTCCACCGTATGAAATGAAAAGCCGCCACGGTAAAGCGGCGGTTGGGTTTTGGGG
>JACQWK010000435.1 GCA_016209525.1 Verrucomicrobiota bacterium | reverse complement strand
GATGACGACCGTGAAAATTGCGGCTCGCGCCGGGCTGCGAGACGCGCGCTTTCTACGGCAGGCGAGACGCCCGCCGCCACTTCCCGCCGCCTTGGAACCCCGGGATGCACCGATTGGGCCGCCTGGCCGTCACGCCCGCTTTCCGGAAGGACGCGCCAAGATTTTCTCCACGTATTTCGCCAGCATATCCGCTTCGAGGTTCACGGCGTCGCCGACTCTACGTTCGCGCAAGGCGGTCACTTCATAGGTGTGCGGGATGATCCAAATCCTGAACTCTTTCTTGCGCACCGCTGCGACCGTCAAACTGATGCCATCCACGGCGATTGATCCCTTGAAGACCACATACCGCATGAGCTCCGGCGGCGGGGAAATTTCCAACATCCAGTCCGTGCCACTGCGTTCCCAGCGCGTGATCTTGCCCATGGTATCGATATGCCCGGTTACGAAATGGCCTCCCATGGGACTGCCGGCGCACAGCGATCTCTCGAGATTGACCAGGCTTCCGGGCCGCACAAACTGGAGGTTGGTCCGCCGCCAGGTCTCTTGGAGTAGGTCGAACCGGAGGAGAGTGCGGCCGGGACGAACCGAGCGCCGCGTGACCGTCAAGCAGCAACCATTCACGGCGATGCTGTCCCCTGTCTTCACGCCGCGTCCGCAGACTCGCGCTTTGACGGAAAGTTCAATCGCTTTTTGGGACTGTTTGATGTCGTCAACAGTTCCCGCTTCTTCGACAATGCCGGTAAACATACCAGAGAATTCAATCCACTCGCGCGGTCAACATCAAGTCCGGGCCCACGCGGCGCCACTCCAATTCGCGCAAATGCAAAGTTCCAGCCGAGGATCTCGCGCCTTCGCCGGCGACGGCTTTCTTGGCCATTTCTCCGCCGATGATCTTCGGCGCGTAAAAGAAAACGATGCGTTGAGCCAACCTTTGGAGGAGGAATGAGGCGTTCACTTCGCCTCCGCCTTCTACCAGAAGACTGGTTACTTCTTCCGCTCCGAGTCTTGCCAGCAACCATGGCAGATGAATCCTCCCCTGCCTCGAGGGCGCAACCAAGACGCACACCCGCTCAGCCAAGCGGGCTACCCGTGAGCGCGGCGCGTCTCGAGTCGTCACGATGGTCGTCAGCGCAGCCCATTCATCGGTGAGCACGCGGGAGTTCAAGGGCGTCCGGGCCTTCGAATCAAGAATGATCCGGAGCAACCGTTTTGGCCCCGCCGCGCGGCCGCGGTAAGTCAGGCTTGGATCGTCCGCCAGCACCGTGTTCACCCCGGCCAGGATCGCATCGGCTCCGTACCGCAGCTTCATCGCCCAGTGACGTGCCTGCGCGCTCGTCATCCACTTGGACTCGCCGGTGGGTGTTGCGATTTTGCCGTCCACGGTCATCGCGGCCTTCACGGTCACGAAGGGTGTTTGGCGGACGATCCAGTGGGTAAAAGCCTCATTCAATCTCTCGGCCTCGGCTGCCAACACTCCCGTCTCCACTTTGATTCCGGCTCGTCGCAAGAGCGTCAGCCCGCGCCCCGAGTGCCGAGGGTTCGGATCCGTCGCGGCCGCGACAATTCGTTTGATGCCCGCGCGGCGGATGGCATCAGTGCAAGGCGGAGTGCGGCCGTAAGTCGAGCAAGGTTCGAGAGTCACGTAGAGCGTGGCCCCCGCAACCTGGCAGCTTTTGGCTTCTGTGTCGCGGATGGCTTCCACTTCCGCGTGGGGCCCTCCCGCCCGCCGATGCCAGCCTTGGCCGATAATTCGGCCGCGTCTGACCAAGACGGCTCCCACCATGGGATTCGGCGAGGTGGTCCCGTAGCCGCGCCGGGCCAGACGGAGGGCCAAGCGCATGTATGTTCGGTCAACTGCGCTGAATCCGTTCTTCGGTTGGAAGTCCATTCGTCAAATCACGCAAAAATCCTTTCGAGCTGGGAGAATCTGCCAAATCCGCATTCCGAAATCCAAAGCACGAAACAAATTCCAAATCCCCATTCTCGAGTGGTCTATTTCAAACCTGCATTCAAGATGAGACGAATTGTTGTGAGAATACACTACTGCAATTGCCCCTCACCCGTCCTGCGGACACCCTCTCCCCACCGGTTGGGCAGAGGGATGGGGTGAGGGGTATTCGTTTCATTGTGAAAGCGAACTGGAATGAACCGGAATCATGGCGTTTGGGATTTCGAACTTTCGGGTTTCGGATTTGTTTCGAATTTCGTGCGGCTCCCTCGCCCAGGAGTCGCCCGGCTAGCCTGAGCCGTCACACCGGATTCAATTCCCGGTCGGAGAAAAGCGCCGCCGCGAAATCTCTGGGCTCAAACGGCTGCAAATCCTCCGGCTGCTCGCCGACGCCGATGAACTTGATCGGCAGCCGCAGCTCCCGGTGAATCGCCACAACCATGCCGCCTTTGCTCGTGCCGTCGAGCTTTGTGATCACGAGACCGGATAGGGGGACGGCTTTGTTGAATTCCCGCGCCTGGTTCAAGGCATTCATGCCGGTGGTGGCATCCAGAACGAGCAACGTCTCGTGCGGCGCGCGCGGAAGTTTCTTGCCCAAGACCCGATGCAACTTTTGCAATTCCTGCATCAAGTTGTGTTTCGTGTGCAGCCGGCCGGCGGTGTCCACAAAAAGATAGTTCATTTGCCTCGATCCGGCCGCGGTCATGGCGTCATGAGCCACGGCTGAAGGGTCGGCGCCATACGTTCCCGCGATGACCGGGACTCGAAGGCGCTGGCCCCAGAGCTTGAGTTGCTCAATGGCGGCCGCCCGAAACGTATCGCACGCCGCCAACATGGCGGTTTCGCCTCGGAGTTGCACCAGATGGGCCAGCTTCGCGGCCGTGGTGGTCTTGCCCGTTCCGTTGACGCCCACGACCGAGACGACGGTGAGGCCAGAGGCTTCCTTGTGCAAAGCCGATGCGGTCGAAGCCAGGCTTCGCGTGACTTCTTGCGTCGCGATTTCGATCACGTCCAGTCCCGCGCCGCCCTGACTTTCGTATGCTTTGCGGACAGCGACGATGATTTCTCCGGTCATCGACAGGCCGAAATCCGCCGCAATCAAAGCGGCCTCCAGTTCCTCCAGCGAAGTCGCCGTCAGTTTCGGAGACCGACTGACGATGCGCTTGATTTCGTGGACGAGTTTGTCGTGTGTTTTCTGAAGACCTGATTTGAGCCGATCGAAGAAACCCATGATGAAGATTAGTCTCGACTTGGTTGCTCGTCCGGGTCAGACACGCTCGTCGCCAGTTCCTGCGCCTGGGCCCGTTGTTGCCGGATTTCGTTCGATCTCGATTTTAAATCCCGCACGTGCTCGTACGGCAGTTTGATCGTGCCGATGAGCGGTTTGCCCTTATTCAATCCGTGGCAATCCGAGCCGCCTGTCACAAGGAGATGGTGCCGCTCAGCCATCGCGAGATAATGTTCGCACGTGGAGGGCGTGTGTTTGGTGTGGTAACACTCGAGACCATCCAATCCGGAGTCCACGAGCTGAGGGATCACATCGTCGCTCCGGTTGAGACCGGGATGCGCCATCACGGCGGCGCCTCCGGCTTCGTGGATCAGCGCGATCGCGTCGAAGGCGGAGATTTTGAATTTCGGCACCCACGCGGGGCGGTGCTTCTTCAAGAATCGTTCGAACGCCTCGTCCAGCGTCGCACAAAAGCCGCCCTGAACCAGGGCGCGGCCCACGTGGGGCCGGCCCGGCGACCGGCAGTTCGCCAAAGCGAAGACAGCTTCGGCCTCCAGTGGAATGTTCATTTTGTTCAATCGGGCTACCATCTCGCGGATGCGGTTCTGGCGGACGGTTTGGAACTTGGCCATTTCCATGAGCAGCCTGGGGTTCTCCGTGTCGATGAAGTAGCCGATCAAATGCAGTTCAACGTTTCCCAGCTCCGCCGTGAGCTCGGAACCGGGGATAAATTCGATCCCGGCCCGCTGGCAGGCCAGGGCCATGCGCGCGCAACCTTCCACGGTGTCGTGGTCGGTCAACGCCAGCGCGGCCAAGCCATGCCGCTGGGCGTGCGCAACCAACTCCTCCGGCGTGTACGTGCCGTCGGAGAAACTGGTGTGCAAATGCAAATCGGCAAACATGGCGGTCGTCACCTCACAATGCGCGCCGGGCGCATCAAATCGTTTTTGATGCGATCCAGGATGCCATTCACGAACTTGCCGCTGTCCTCCGTGGAGAATCTTTTCGCGATATCCACCGCCTCATTGATGCTGACCACGGGCGGAATGTCGTCGCGGTGCAACATTTCGTAGATGGCCAAGCGGAGGACATTGCGGTCCACCACGGCCATCCGATGAAGCGCCCAGTTTTTCGCGTGCTTCACGATCCGCGCATCGATTGCTTCGCGATGCTCCAAAACACCGCGGATCAAGGGATCGGCAAACAGCCGCACGGCCGCCTCATCGGCGGTCAGCGGAGGCAGTTCCAGCGCTTCGCCCCAGCGCGCCGGACCTTTTTCGTCCGCGAGGACGAAGGCGCGCTGGCTTTGCCAAAACTGATCCAACGCCTGATCCAGATTCCCCGGCGGATTCAGGTCGTACTGAAAAAGGAATTGCACCGCGCGTTCCCGCGCTTCGCGTCTTGTTCCCATGGCACTAAGATGCGGAAGAATCCGCTCAACTGGAAAGGAAAAAAGTAACTATTCAGCTTCACCGCGAAGGAACGCCAACGCACGCGAAGGGAATCGGAGGGAGGGCTGGAGAGCGGGAGCAGGCGGAAATTCTCCTTCTGGTTCGCATCGATTCGCGGCTTTCGACCTGGATAATGAGAAGAAACTTGACGGTTTAGTATCTCGGAACGCCAGGATCGATTTCGTCCGCCCAAGCGCTGATGCCTCCTTTGACGCTCTTGACGTATTTGAAACCTTGTTCCTTGAGAAATCGAAGCGCCTTCATTGAGCGCACTCCGCTCTTGCAGTGAAGATAATACTGCTGGTTCGGGTCGAGCTCCGTGAACCGTTTCGGCAGTTCGCCCAGAGGAAAGAGGGGAACGCCGGCGACATGGGCGATCTGATATTCGTCGGGATCCCGGACGTCGATCACCCGGATGCCAAGCTTGGGATCGTCCAGCGCGCGTTTCATTTCTTGAACCGTCACCTCGTCCGGATTCGCCGCCGGCGATTCTGTCTCGGCCGGAATACCGCAGAACTGCTCGTAATCGATCAACTTGGTGATCGTGGGACTTTCGCCGCACAACGGGCATTTCGCGTCGCGCCGGAGTTTGAGTTCGCGAAACTTCATGTCCAGTGCGTTGAACAACAGCAACCGGCCAATCAGCGAGCTGCCCTTGCCCAAGGCCAGCTTGAGGATTTCGGTGGCCTGAATGCACCCGATGATTCCGGGCAGGACGCCCAGCACGCCGCCTTCAGCGCAACTCGGCACCATGCCGGGCGGCGGTGGCTCCGGGTAAAGGCAGCGGTAGCACGGACCGCCCAGATGCGGCGCAAAAACGCTCGCCTGGCCTTCAAAGCGGAAGATGGATCCGTACGCGTTCGGTTTCTTCAGCAGCACGCACGCATCGTTGGTCAAATACCGCGTCGGGAAGTTGTCGGTCCCATCGACCACGATGTCGTAGCGGCTGATGATTTCCAGCGCATTCTCGCTCGTCAGGCGCGTTTCGTGAATGACGACTTCGACGTTGGGATTGATGCCGTGAATGGTTTCTTCGGCTGATTTGCACTTGGGCCGCCCGACATCCTCCGTGCCGTGAATGATCTGACGTTGGAGGTTGGAGAAATCCACGGCATCAAAATCCACGATGCCGATCTTGCCGATGCCCGCCGCGGCCAGATACATGGCGATGGGGGATCCCAAACCGCCCGCGCCGATGCACAGGACGCTTGTGGAGCAGATCTTCTTCTGGCCGGCCATTCCCACCTCCGGCAGGATCAAATGCCTGGAATACCGCCGGATTTCTTCATTGCTAAGTTGCATAACTCAATCTATCTCAGCCGAGCCTAGTTGAGCTCTGTGGGAAATCAAGCAGCCATCGTAGCGCAGAGTCGCACTCTGCCGTATCGCAGGCTTGCAGCCTGCGCCGACTCGACATCTCTGAACACACCGGAGCGTTCGACGGCCTGCCGACTGCAAGCCGGCGATACAGCCCAGCGCGGTCGAGCCACAACCAAAACGGCGCGCGGCCTTACATGCCGCAGCGGCTCCGAAAGCCCGAGGCGTCCGAAAACCACGGAACCTCACCTTCCGTGCGCGGACGCTGCGGCCAGGAAGGCCGCGCGCCGGAAAAATCGACGCGGCTTGGGACGATTTCTGGCGGTACCGCAGACTTCAAGTCTGCGCTACGGCTGCTGCTCGGCCTTCTCGTATTCGTCGGACAAGGATGCGCAAAACTACGCGCTCGTCGCAGCCAACACACTCTGCAACTTTGAATACTGCCGCGGTCAGAACTGCGGTTAGAATCCGCAGATTGTTACCCGAACCGCCGCCCTTGGCGATTGTGCTGGGCAGCGGCTTCGACGGAATTCTGGGCCAAATCACCGCCATCGCGCAGGTTTCTTACGAAGACTTGCCGGGCTTTCCAACTCCGCGGATTCAGGGCCATGCCGGGAAACTCCTGCTCGGACGTGTGCAGGGCGTTTTGGTCCTGCTCCTCTGCGGACGAGCTCACTTTTACGAAGGCCACACCATGGCGGAGATCACTTTTCCGATCCGCGTTTTGGCGGAACTCGGAATCTCAACGCTCTTGCTGACCAACGCCGCCGGCGGGATCAACCCGCGCTTCCGTCCGGGTGATTTCATGTGCCTGACCGACCATCTCAATTTCATGGGCGTCAATCCGCTCCGGGGCCAACGGCCATCGTCCGAGGCGCCGTTTTTGGATTTGAGCACGGTGTACGACCGCGCGTTGATCCGGCAGCTTCGGGCCGCGGCGCGCCAGGCCAAGGTTCGATTGCACGCGGGCGTCTATGCGGCGGTTTCCGGCCCTACCTACGAAACGCCGGCGGAGATCCGGGCGTTCGCCAAACTCGGCGCAGATGCGGTCGGCATGAGCACTGTGCCGGAGGCTATCGTCGCCCGGCAGTGCGGACTGAGAGTGGCAGCCCTTTCCTGCATCGCCAATCGCGCCGCCGGAACGAGCAGGGAGCCGGTCAGCC
Organism: Verrucomicrobiota bacterium; assembly: GCA_016209525.1. Lineage (GTDB taxonomy): Bacteria > Verrucomicrobiota > Verrucomicrobiia > Limisphaerales > SIBE01 > VHCZ01. The sequence goes on along the minus strand of JACQWK010000435.1, from coordinate 5,028 downwards.
ACGCCGAAGTCCTGGCGATGGGAAAGCGGGTCCAGCAGCAGTCGTCTAAGCTGGTGGCCCGTTTTGTTGGATTATACTCGCTCGAAAGCTTCCGGGCGCGGAGATCGCGTTAGCGGAACAAACGGAGAATTCCTGTTTGCAGAATCCGAAGATTCGCCAACACTCAACCTGTGATGAACAAGACACCGCCCATGGATTGGAGGCTTCCAGCGATCTTTCTCGTGATTCTGGTCATCGGTGTGGGCCTGTACCTCCAACGGCCGCGCGAGGTTCAATATCAAGGCAAGCCCATGACGCGCTGGCTGGACGAGTTGGAAGCGAAACACCCGGCGGAGAAGCGCAACTCGGCGAACGAAGCTGTGCGACAGATGGGAACAAATATCGTTCCGGCCCTTCTCGATATGTTGCGGTCTGCGCCTTCCTATTCGAAACGGCAGATGGCGAGTTCCATGAGTCAAACGGAACTGGCCCATCGCCGAGCGATCGCCGGATTTCAGGCCCTGGGATCGGCCGCAGTGCCGGCTCTGAGCCGGCATCTCTTGAATCCAGGAACCGCGGGCACCGCGGCCCAAGCCTTGTCGCACCTCGGGCCGGATGCAGCGCCGGCATTGTTGCACGCGATGACCAACCAGAACGCCGTCATTCGGCAGAAGGTCGAAATGGGACTGGAGGCCACTGGCCCTGCGGGTGAAGTTATTGTGCCAGCGCTGATCCGAAATCTCAAAGACGCTGATAGCCATGTGCGAGCTTATGCGGCGAGGGGGTTAGGCAGAGGCGGTTTGGAACCCGAGGTGGTGGTGCCTGCGCTGATTGAAGGGCTCCGAGATCCGGATTCCGAGGTGCGAGCGTTTGCCGCCGAAGCCCTCGGCCGCTTCGGCCCAAAGGCGAATAGCGCGCTTCCTTCACTCGTGAACGCGGCAAAGGACAAGGATTCTCACGTTTCCCGAGCTGTGTTCAAGGCCTTGGCGCAAATCGAGCCCGGCCCCGAGCAAAAAGCGGGTGTGAAGTGAATCCTCCCGCGAAAGCCTTTGACGTCTTCACCACGTCGGCCTATACATCCTCTATCCGGTCCGCCAGAACCATCGAACCGAGACGCTGAAAATGAGCACTTCAAGATTCTTCCCTTCCCTTCATCAATCGCGCATTCGGATCGAACGCCGCGGTTTCACCCTGATCGAACTGCTGGTGGTCATTGCCATCATCGCCATCCTCGCCGGCATGCTGTTGCCTGCGCTGGCCAAGGCCAAGACCAAAGCCCAGGGCATCCACTGCATGAACAGCTTGAAGCAACTGCAGTTGGCCTGGAATACCTACGCCCACGACTATGACGATTTCATTCCGGGCAACAATTGGCAGGAACAAGCGGCGAAGCAGCCGGGAAATTGGGCTTCCGGCTGGCTCGATCCCCGCCAGGCCAACAACCGCGACAATACGAATATCCTGTTGCTCATCGATGAGAAATACGCCTCCTTGGGCCCTTACACGAAAAGCCCGGGTGTTTACCGCTGCATCGCCAGCAAAATCATGTCGCGCCAAGGGGAAGGACGCTACCCGGTGGTGCGGACCGTTTCCATGAGCTGCTGGATGGGCTGGAAGAATTCAGGGGAATGGACCTCAGGCTACAAAGTCTTCCGCAAGACGGCCGAAATGACCGAACCGGGTCCGAGCCAAACGCTGGTGTTCATCGACGAACGCGACGACAGCATCGACGACGCCTACTTCGCCATCGACATGGCCACGGGCTCGGCGGCGATCATGGTCAACTTCCCGGCGAGCTACCACAACGGCGCCGGAGGCACCACCTTCGCCGATGGCCACGCCGAGATCCACAAATGGATCGATCCTCGGACCAGGCCGGCGCAACAGATTGGCGAGCAGAAAACCAAGAAAGAATTCACGACCACCAAGGACAATCGCGACTTGATCTGGCTCCAAGAGCGCGCCACCTACAAATACCGGAAGTAACCGATTCCTCGATGACCGAATGTCCTTTGCGCACCACGGTGGTAGGCAGTGACCCTTTTCCCGGCTGGCTTGAATTCGCTTGCCAGAATCTCGACAAATTCGGAGAAGCCGACCGCGAGGAACTGATTGAAGACGCAGTCGTCGCGGCGCTCCACGACCAGCTCGAAGCGGGCTTGGATGTCATCACGGACGGCGAGCAGACGCGCCTGGATTTCAACCTCTCGTTCTACGGCTTCCTTCAAGGCATCGAACTGGAGTCTGCCTCGCAGCGCCGCTTCGGCCCGGCCGCGCACGATCAGCGCGGCAAACACAAAGTGACCGGCGAACTGCGCGCTCCTCGTGGCCTGGGAACTGTCCCTGACTTCGAACGACTCAAGCGGCTGGCTCAATCGTCAACCGTCAATCGCCAATCGCCAATCGCTCTCAAGGCCAGTGTCCCCGGCCCATACACTTTGAGCGGCCGCCTCGTTCCCAATTCCCAATACCCCGATCGTTATGCTTTGACTGAAGCGTTGGTGCCCATCGTCCGCGCCGAACTCGAAGCCCTCGTCAAAGCCGGCTGCCGCGAGATTACCGTGGACGAGCCGTCCATGAGCTGCTACGCGCATCGCGAAAACCCGAAGCGGTTCGTCGAGATTTTCAACCGCACGGTCGAACCGGTCACCGGCAACTGCCGGCTTTCGACCCACCTCTGTTTTGGCAATTACAAAGGCAGGGCGGTCGGTCCGCGCCGCTACGCGCCGATGTTTCCGGCGTTCTTGGATTTTCACGTGGACGAAATTCACGTGGAGATGGCCAGCCGCGAGTTTGCCGAGTTGGAACTGATTGGCAGCATCGCCAAAAGGATGGATGTGGCGGTGGGCATCATTGATGTCAAAAGCTACTACATCGAAACGCCCGAAGACGTGGCGTCGCGCGTTCGAGCTTGTCTCAAATATGCGCCGGCCGAACGCCTTTCGTTTGCGCCGGATTGCGGGCTGAGCCAGACGGCGCGCTGGGCGGCGAAACAGAAGCTGAAGCACTTGGTCGAGGGCGTAAAGCAAGTGAGATCGGAATTGGGGTTGGGGACATAGCCACGGTACGCGCAAATAAATGGTTGGTGTTAGCCAATCCGGAGGAGCCTTCCGAGTGCTACGTCGAATAACGAGGACCATCGCTTTCGTCGTGCTGCTGGTAATTGTTTCTCTCCTGGTCTGGTGCTTCATTCCCCGCGAGCCGACCTATCAAGGGAAGAAACTGAGTGAATACCTCAGAGCCTTTGCCAAGGATGGCGCCCAAGTGCACAATCAGCCACCCTTCGAGCTTGTGTGCTCATTTCAACCTTCCCCAGAGCGCAGCCGCGCTTGGGAAGCGCTTCCCAAATTCGGCACCAATGCTCTGCCGCTCATGATCGAATGGCTCCAAGCCAAAGACTCGCGGCTGAAAGATTTGTGGATTAGGTGGACGCGCAAGCAATCTATAGTCAGCTTTACGCCATTGCGCGCTTACGAAAAACGAATGGCCGCGCTTGCCGGATTCATCAGGTTCGGGCGGCAAGCTGAGGCGGCCTTGCCTTCGATCATCCCTTTGCTCAGCGATCCCTCGCTCTCTCGCGAGGCCGTATTTGCCCTGACTTTCATCCGCCCTGAGCAAGCGCAGGATATTCTTGCTCTTACGAATGCACTCATCGACCCAGGGACGTGGAATGAATTCGAAGCCATGGCCGCGCTGGGTTCATTCGGAGAAAAGGCGGCTGGAGCCGTGCCCATTCTCATCGATAAACTTCATTCGACAAACGCAGGTGCGCGCGCGGTAGCTGCGGTGGCTTTGGCGAGAATCCGGAAACGCCCGGAGGAGGCGGTCTCGATCATTCTGCGAAACCTGCAAAGCACGAACCAATCCGACGGATATCCAGACTCCAGCATCAGGATGAATCTGTGGGCGCTCGGTGAGTTCGGTCATTACGCGGACGTGGCGTTGCCAGCCATCTCCAATTTCGTGAACGATGCCGACCGCCAGATTAGTGACGCGGCCAGAGCTGCCATCCAGCGAATCACGTCCCAGCCCGCCGATAGGCGGCTCCCCTGATGATCAAACCGGCGCTCCAGGATGATGCCTTCCTCGCGGACGTTCAAAGCGCCCGTTCCGACTCCGAGCATTTTCATCTTTGGTGGCTCGGCCAAAGCGGATTTCTCCTTCAATGGCAAGGAAGCCATCTCTTGCTCGATCCGTATCTTTCCGATTCTTTGACCAAGAAGTACGCGGACTCCGACAAGCCGCACGTGCGCATGACGGAACGCGTGATCGCGCCGGACCGCCTGGATTTCATCGACGTTGTCACTTCCAGCCATAACCACACGGACCATTTGGATGCGGACACGCTGATTCCGATTCTCCGCCGGAATCCGGCGGCCAGCCTCATCATTCCGGAAGCCAACCGGGAGTTCGTGGCCGAACGCCTCGGCGTCGCGAGGGAATTCCCCGTTGGTCTGGACGCCGGCCAAAGCGTCACCCGCGGAAATTTCAAATTTGCCGGCATTCCGGCTGCGCATGAAGCGGTGGAGAGAGACCCATCGGGCCGCTGCCGGTTTCTCGGCTACCTCGTCCGGTTCGGGCCATGGACCGTTTATCACAGCGGCGACACCGTGCTCTACGAAGGCATGGTGGAGAACCTCCGGCGTTGGAAGATAGACGCGGCCTTGCTGCCCATCAACGGCCGGGCGCCGGAGCGGCGCGTGGCCGGGAATCTGAGCGGACGCGAAGCCGCCGAGCTCGGCAAGGTCATCGGCGCCCGCTGCGCCATCCCTTGCCATTACGACATGTTTGAGTTCAACACGGCCAGTCCCGACGAATTTGTGGAGACCGCCCGGGCGATTGGACAATCCTATCAGTTGCTCCGAGCGGGTGAGCGGTGGAGCGCGTAATCGGTCAGCCATTCCCGGCCGTGGAGCGGCCATTTCGTAGCGCAGATTTACCAGGGCGAATGCATCGCGGAGCGCATCTGTCTGATCAATAGGATGTAATCACTTTTTGCGGGACAAACGGTCCGGAACTTTTTAGGCTCGCGGGATGAGCGAAAAGTTT
>JACQWK010000417.1 GCA_016209525.1 Verrucomicrobiota bacterium | reverse complement strand
TGAATTCATTCTTAATTCGACAGCAGTGGGGGGCGGGGATGGGTGGGTTCATGGGTAGGAGAACCGGGGCCAGTGCCTCTTCACGGGCGGGCTCAGGTTGCCGATGAGCAATGCTCTGCCTTTCAGCTTCGCAGTTCATGGACTTTGATGCCACGGGTCACTCTCTTCCAAATGGTCCTCAAGCGGACGAATATCTTCCCCAATAGACGAGGGTTGACGCGCTCGAGCAGCCAGCGCGCCGGCGCGGAACCGAGGACGACGAAGAGCGACGATATCACGAGCTCCAAAGCGTAACGCAATGGCGGGAAGCCACCCAGCCGGTACCCATAATCCGGCACTTCGCGGCCGAGGCGCCGCCGCAACCGTATTCGGATAAATGCGCCCCGCTTCTTGAGATCGAAGCCGTGAGTGTGCATGCGCACGGCTTCACTGGCGTCGATTGGGGTGAGGCGGATTCGCCCGGCCGCCTCCATGCATTTCAGACATTCCACGCCTTTGTCCGATCGACCCACGACGATCGAGAAACCTTTCCCTCGTTTTTCATACAGAGGAGACCAGGCATCGCCGCCCGAGATGTCGGTCAGCTCATTCGTGAGGTCCGTGCAGACGAGGCAGCGCTTCACGATGTGGAAAGGAATGAGGTAATTGGCGTGGAATTTGGGCATGTCGATCAACCGGCCGGATCGCAAGCGAATCCTCAGGTTGCCCGGCCATTCGCCATCGCGAAAGCGCAGGGACTCGATCTCGCGGTAATCCCGCACCCCGTGCGAGGCGAGCAAGCTGCGGATCGAAGAAAAATGGAGAGTGTTGCCACAGTATGGGCCGAGAACGTAGCGCACGCGCCGGACCGATGAATCTCCGGCACCTTGGAGCTTGCGGATGGAATGAACCTGGCAGGGCAATCCGACATAGGCCAGAGCGCCGTCGAAGCGCTCCATCTCAGGGAGAATCTCATTCACTGACGTGATGATGTACTTGCTCTGCGCGGCCTCGATGATCTCTTGGGACGTTGTCGCGATGAATGTCTTCGGCCGCCAGGGCTCCACGCGGTCCATTCCGGTCACCACCGCGCCTTGGATCTCGCCCGTTTCCAGGAGCCACAGGAGCAGCGCGGTGAGAATGCCGCCGCTGGACCCCCGATTGCGGACATCTTCGTCCGTGCAGTGCCCGATGGCGAGGAGCTTGGCGTGGCCCAAGTAGGGATCACGGTGAGCGCCTTTTCCGAAAATGGACTCATCGAGCGTCGGAAAAGATACATTCTGCGCGCTGCACCCGGCCCAGATGCGCTCCACTTGTTGATCGGCGAGTTCCTCCACGGCTCGGGGCAAGTGGCGGCCGGCTCGATCCTCGAAGACCACGCGGCCGCCGCCGAGCCCGACACAAGTGCCGCAGCGCGTGCAGAGGCCTTCTGTCATGGCCTTCCGGAGATTCTCACGAGCGCCTTGCGACATAGAATTGCCGGATGCCGAGTTCCGCGATGAATCCTCCCCGGCAACGTCCGATGAGCTGCTCTCCGAAGCGGCGCAGCCAGCGCGGTCCCACGGGCACAAGCAGTGTCCCACGGTGCCAGGCCACCTCCCAGCCGGCCGCCTCCAGGAGATGGCGCACCTCGCGCGAGCTCAGAAATCGATGAGGTCCTTCGCCGTGTCCGCCGAACAATGCCGTGTAAATGCGATAAGGCAGCTCCGAGGTCGCGGGAGGACAGCTCAAAACCAAAATGGCCCCTGGACGCGCCACTCGGCGGAGCTCCGACAGGAAAGCCGGCGGATTGGAAACGTGCTCCAAGGTCTCGAGGCTCAGGATTCGATCAAACGACGCGTCCTCGAACGGCAGACGGGAGTAGGAGCTGAGTTTGAACTGCACGGCCTGCGGATGAAGAGACCGGGCCACGTCCATGAGGGCGCGCGAGATCTCCGCGTGGACCACTTCGATGTCGGGACAACCGCTCCGCAAATAATCCTCAGCCCGCGCATCGCGGCTCGAGACATTCAGCAGCTTTGCTCCCGAAAAAAGTTCGAGCCGTCCCACCGCGATTTCGAACCTTTGCACGTGGGCCTCGTGCACGCGCTCGTTCTCCTGCACGTAGATGTCCGCCACCAAATCCCAGTGGCGCTCGACGTCCGCGTCAGTCCAGGGATTCATCGCCATCACTCCGCTTTGCGAGGCAGATTCCCCTCTCCCGTCCTGCGGACACCCTCTACCCGTTGGATGGGGAGAGGGATGGGGAGCACTGCTGTTGAATTAAGGTCAACCGGCCGTTGCTTGCTCTTAATCGTGCTCTTACTCTTGCTCTTACTCTGGAACTCCCTGGAGAGATTAAGATTACGAGTAAGAGTAAGAGCAAGACCTGCTCGGGACAGAATCGAATTCATTCTTAATTCAACAGCACTGGGGATGGGGAGAAGGGCACTCGTTCATCTCGGAAGCAATCTCGTAACAATGTCTTCACCGCGAGACATAGGCCCTTTCGTCTGAAGCAAAGTGCAACAGAGAGATTTGATCGGCCAGCAGCCCGATGAAGAACAAAAACATGCCTAGGACCACCATGAGGACGGCGCTGTTCGGCACGCGTCCGGCCGCCGCGATCCCATACAGCCCCCATCCCACGCCAAGAATTCCGAACAACAAGCTCGCCGGACAAAATATCTTGAGCGGATTAAAGAGCATCGTGATCCGGAGAACCAGCAGAGCCGTCTTGAGTCCATCACGGAAGAATCGCACGTTGCTCGGCCTTCCAAGGCGGGGCGAGACGTGGATCGGGATCGTGGCGTATTCGTAACCGTGCTTGATAAAGGCCAGGGTCGATGTGGTGCTGAAGGAGAATCCGCTCGGCAACAGACCGAGGACAGACAACAGAGCGCTCTTCCTGAAGCCGCGAAAACCCGAATTGAAATCCGGGAGCTTCTGGCCCAGAAGATACTCTCCCACGATCCGCACGAGCCACTTGCCCAAAAGCCGGCTCCGATCCTGACGCGAATCGGGCCCGCGTTCGCCGATGACCATCGGGTATTCATCCAGGAGGCGGACGATTTCCTCGATGCCATCGGGAGAATGCTGGCCGTCGCCGTCCATGAACACCACCTTTTCGGTGCGCGCCTGGCGCAGCCCTGTTTTCAAGGCCGCACCGTAACCACGGTTCGTCGTGTGCCTCACCAGACGCGCAAACGCGAACCCTTCCACGGCTTTGGCCGAACCGTCGGTGGAACCATCATCGACGACGATGATTTCATGCCGCTCCTGGAGTCCGCGCCGTTGAAGCTCACGCAGTGTGGCCGCGATGGCGTCTCGCTCGTTGAAGACAGGGATCACGATAGAAGCGCGGAAAGCCGGAGCAACGGCGACCGAAGCCGGGGCATCGAGAGGTCTTGCAGCTTGGAGGGCTCCAGGCATGGTGTCAGTGATGCCGCTCATGGGGTGAAAAGAGAGCCTCTCCCTAGCCCGAATATTTCACACCTTCTTTTGCCGGAGAAGCATTTTAAAGGTCGGGACGGCGCGCCCGCACCGTCCCCGCCGCGTGCAGCGGCGGAACAGCGCGAGGTGCCGGTGCAAGAGTTTCCCTTCCCGTTCAGAAGGAATTCATGTTTCGCGGAAGTCACTTTCGGCTTTTGGCAGAACTGCTTCGACGCCGGCGCGAAGTCTGGCGGAGAAGCGTAAAGCAATTGTGAACCAGGATCGGAGAAATTGTTAAGCATTTGTAAAACTCTCCCTTCGCCCTATCAGTATCGCCCGAAATCTTCGCAATCCGTGCAGATTTGTTGTTGGGGCGAGACTCCCGTCGAGTCCTGACTACTTTGCCAGTAAAGATCCCAGGGCTCGACAGAGTCTCGGCCCACCCAGATTGGTTGCGGCTTCGCCGCGCTGCGCTGTATCGCCGAGTTGCACTCGGCCTGGCGTTCGATGCGACGCGAGCGCCGAGTCATTCCGGGCGTCCGCAGAATTCAATTCTTCACCTTGGCCGGATCAAGATCTCTTCAAGTATCGCGCGCGGCGGGAGGTTAATCGCCAGGAGAACGCACCGGGCCACGTCCTCGGGCTGGAGCATCCTCTGACGTGCTTCGGCCGTGGGCGGGCTGGGGCGTTGTTCGAGCAGCGGGGTGTCGATGTCTCCAGGCAAGATCGAGCACGCACGGACGCCGTTTCCTCTTTCTTCCGCATTAATCGACTGGGTAAGGCCACGAAGGCCGAACTTGGAAATCACGTAGGCAGGGCCGGATTTCGCGCTGGCTTGAATGCCGGCATCAGACCCGATATTCACGATGGTGCCGGTGCGCCCCTGCCGCATGGAAGGCAGAAACGCCTGGATGCAGTAATAAGCCCCGTGCAGGTTGGTCTCGATCATCCGGTTGTAATCTTTCAAGGCCAAAACCTTGAGACTGCGCTGCGGGACGTTCGTGCCAGCAGCATTCACCAGCACCTCGACTGGACCAAACTTTTCAACGACTCGTTCGGCCATTTTTTCAACGGCATCGCGGTCACCGATGTCACAGGGACAAATCAGCCAGTTGTCGGAATCGTATTGGCGCGCTCGCTGGGCGGTTTCTTTGAGGAGCGCCTCGCGACGGCCGACTACGGCGAGCTTCCAGTTCTCCTGGGCCAGCGCGAGGGTAACCGCGCGGCCGACTCCGCTCCCGGCCCCAGTGACGACGGCGACTTTGTTCATGGTTGATTCCAACGACTAATAACTCCCTGCCAACTCGGCTCGTTCATTTCCACGGCACCGCATACCGCACATCCAGCCAGCGCCTTTCGCGCGCGGATTGGATCGCAGTGTCCATAACTTCCTGAACGCGCGCGCCGTCGAGAAAGGAAGGGACGCAAGGCCGTTGCTTCACGATGGCATCGACGAATTCAAAATTCTGGTCGTAACGAAAGTTGAATAAGGGGTCTCCTTGGCTCGGATCTCGCGGCGATCCGGGCCAGGTCAGGAATTCCCGCGGCACAGGGACGGTCTCCAGGTTGCCGGAACCGGGACGGCCCATGTGAAGCTCCGGCGTTGCGCTCATCTGATAGACGATCGTGGCTTCGCTTCCATTGATTTCGCAGTAGTCATGACTGCGGGCGCTTTCACCACGACCCGTCACCAACTTGCTGCTTTCGAAGACTCCCGTTGCCGCGTTCGCAAACCGCGCGATAATGGCTGTCCAATCTTCGAGGTCCGAGGCTTGGCCACCCCGCGCGTCATGGAACCGATGAAGATCGCCGACCAACGACCGCATTTGTCCCACGAGCAAGTGCGCGTAGTCGAGCCGGTGCGAGAGCATATCGCCCAGTTCGCCGGAGCCCGCCATCCGGGCTACTTGCCGCCATCCGAGGCTGCGCTGGCCCCAGTCCTGAAAACGTTGCACGCGCAGGTGATAAGGCTGGCCGATCGCGCCGGACTTGACCAAATGCGCCATGTAGCGGAACGCCGGCACAAAGCGATAAGTGAAGGCCGTCATGTGCCGGACGCCGGCCGTTTCCGCGGCGCGGTACATCTCAAGCGCTTCGCCAGAATTCATGGCCAGCGGTTTTTCGCAAAGGACGTGCTTGCCCGCTTTGATGGCGGCCAGCGCGATGGGAGCATGAAGGACGTTGGGGGTTGCGATGACGACGGCGTTCAAGTCGTCGCGCTTGAGAACCTCCGTGTAATCCGTGTAACAGGCGGCGACCCCGCACTGCTGGCTGGCCCGTTGCAGGGTCGCTGGATCGCTGTCGCAAAGCGCCACGATGCGCGTTTGCGGACAAAGCGCCAGGCCGGGCAGATGATTTTGCAGCGTGATGCCGCCGCAGCCGATAATCGCAATGCCGATCTTTTCCATCGTTCAATCCATATTTTGAGTTGACGGGCGAGTATGTCGGGTGGGCGGACAAAGACAAGACTCTGCGCGTTGTTCAAGCGTGTTCTGCAGGCCGCAGGCGTCGGTCGATCCACGCTGCTTCCGGCGAAATCTCTCGCTTTCGCTTTCCTTCGTTGCGGCGCCTGATTTCCGGACTCGGCCTCAGGACTCCAGACATCGTGGAATGTGGATGACGCACTTAACGTCCGAGCTATTCTCCCTCACCCCGGCCCTCTCCCGCTGGGAGAGGGTGAACCGATGCCTGCCCGCAGGTCGAACCAAGTCCATTGCGTTCTCCAGTGAAGAAGCGGAGGACTCCCTCTCCCAGCGGGAGAGGGCCGGAGTGAGGGAGAATCGGCCAGCTCGTTTCTGGGTCTCGGTCTGTGCTGCCTGCCGGGAGAGGGCTTTCGAACCTGATGCTTACACCTTCACCCACCGTCGTTTCTTGGCCGACGCTTCAACCGCCTCAAGCACGCGCTGATTCCGCCAGCCGTCTTCGAAGGTGGGTTGCACGGGCCTTCCATCAACGCAGGCGTTGACGAAGTCCGCGACGGTATGCACGAAGGTATGTTCGTAGCCAATGATGTGGCCGGGCGGCCACCATTTCCCGACAAACGGATGAATGTCGCCGGGCTGCGTCACCAGAATGTCGCGAAAGCCTTGCCGATCGGGCGCGTTGGTGTTGTCGAAGAAGTGGAGGCGGTTCATGTCTTCGAGGTCGAAGGCAAGGCTGCCTTTTGAACCGTTGATCTCCAGAGTAATTTGGTTTTTTCGGCCCAAAGCGAAGCGAGTGCCTTCGAGACTTGCCAGCGCGCCATTCTGGAAGCGCCCGATAAACAGCGCGGCATCGTCCACCGTTACGGTTCCCATCTTCTTCGCCGCCTTGGCGCCCAAGCCTTCCTTTCTCTCGCCCAGGAGCGGACGTCTCTTGATGAAGGTGTGCATCAGGCCGCAAACCTCGCTGAATTCGCCAACGAGGTAACGAGCCAGATCGATAATATGAGCGTTGATGTCTCCGTGCGCGCCGCTGCCGCTCACTTCCTTGCGCAAACGCCAGACCAATGGAAAATCAGGATCGGTGATCCAATCCTGCGCATATCGGGCGCGGTAATGGTAAATCGTCCCGATGGAGCCGTCCTCAATCAGCCGTTTGGCCATGGCCACGGCCGGAATGCGCCGATAATTATGGCTGACCATGTGGACGACTTTGGCCTTTTTCACGGCGGCGTACATCTCGCCGCACTGTTTGCTGGTGAGCGCCAGAGGTTTTTCGCAGATGACGTTCTTGCCCGCTTTGGCGGCGGCGATGGCAATTTCCGCGTGGACATGATTCGGCGCGACGATATCGACGATATCAATATCCGGCGAAGCCACGACTTCGCGCCAATTGATTGAACCCTTGTTGAAACCCCACTTAGCCACCGCTGTTGGCAAGATGGTTTTCTCCTCACCTTTGCAGCCGCAGATCGTGTTCAGCTCCACATCCGCCTTCAGCGGGAAGAAGTGCATGGCCTGACGCCAGGCATTGGAGTGGGCCTTTCCCATGAAACCGCAGCCAATCAATGCCACGCGGAGGGTTCGTTTGGTTTCGCTCATATGCTGTTAACTCTAGGTAGGTGTGTTCAATCAGGTCGTGCGGACTTCTTATAGTGAGGCCAATATTCCAAGTCAACGCGCGTCTTGGAACCGTCAGCACTTCTTCACGGCCCGCCCTTTGCCCTTTGGTTGATGCCCGGTGGACACGACCGGGAAGACTTCCAGTCAGGTGTCATCGCAATAGGGATGCACTGGCTTCACTTCACAAGCCGACCCGGCAGGGCTGTCGTCCGGCACTTCCGCCTGCGCCAAGACTGGCCGCTTCCGCGTGCGACCGTTCACAGCCGCGCGGCCAACACCCATCACGCTCCCGGTCAAAGCCCGCGTTCGGAGCGGCCATCGCTTTCTCGGACCGCGACCGCGCTGCACGGTCAGCCCGGCTGATGTCTGTTTTGCTCTCGTCAAGACCCTTACTAGTTCGACCGAGAGCGGAATACCCCACCCATTTTGCCCAATGCTCACCGTAAGTTGGTGATCTCCTTTTGGCGTCGGTCGCTCAAGAGCGGGGTGCCCAGCCCTGCGTCCCCGTGGCCACGGCAGTGGCAGGCGTCTCGCCTGCCGTAGAGCGTCGCCAACAATTTCAGGATGCCCGCTGCGCACAGTCATTTCCGGCGATAGGGCAGGAGCCGGTTCAGTAACTTGCGGCGTTCTTCGCAGCGGCAAGGCCGCCCCAGAACCTCCGTGTAAACCTCAACCAACGCGTCCAGATAAGTGGCATGAGTGATCTTCGCGATGGTATCGCCCAAGCCCCGAGAGGGTCCTGCCGGACGTTTGCGAATGCGCCGCTCAGATTTCATCGGCCCAAGTCGATACGCGCGGAGTGCGTTCGGGCAAGCCAAAAAAGGGCCGGTGCATCCCGAAGTTGTCGGTGATCGTAGCGCAGCCGTCCTCGGCTGCGAGTTCGAGCGGCGTCTCGCCGCCGGGCCGCGTCCGAGCGGGACGCTCGGCGAACTCGCAGGCGAGACGCCCGCGCTACCGACAACCGG
>JACQWK010000416.1 GCA_016209525.1 Verrucomicrobiota bacterium | reverse complement strand
TTCGACGCCGATTCTCCGGAAAGGGGTCATCCATTAAAGGTTCGTGTCAACAAACAAAACTCTTCTCCCGCCAAAAAGCTTACTTTTTGACACGAGCGATGCTCGTCCGCACCGAGGAACGCCCGCCGTTGCACCGACAACTTCTTGCGCCATGAACGGGTCCTGGTTTCTAACGCTTGGCGGCGAGCGGAGTAGGCATGAGGAAACCGCGATGACGCTCAAATGGATTGCCCAACGGCTGAAGATGGGAGCCGGGACGCATTTCAACAAAGGCCTGTATGAGCACCGCAAGAAGACGGAGTATGAAAGTTGAACAGACTAGGAACTGACACCTTAGCAGGTTCTCAACCCCTCGATTGGCCTCCTCCCGCGTTCTCTAAATTCCTTTTTGCTTGTTCTGTTCAGGACGCGTGCAGAGCCGGGTTTGCCTGACTTTTCACGCCGCTTCAGCGAGAGGGTGCACGTGCCTGAGATCCTCGCCGGTATAGACCTGCTGCGGCCGGGCGATTTTCTGGTCAGTGTCCAGAAGTGATTCTTCCCATTGGGCAATCCATCCGCAGGTTCGCGGAATGGCGAACAGGACCGGGAACAGCTCCACGGGGAAGCCCAACGCTTGATAAATGATGCCGGAATAGAAATCCACGTTTGGATACAGTTTATGGGAGATGAAGTAGTCGTCGGCGAGCGCAATCCGCTCCAATTCCAGCGCGATGTCCAAGAGCGGATTCTTCCCGGTGACTTCGAACACTTGATCGGCAATCCGCTTGATGATCTTGGCGCGCGGATCGTAGTTCTTATAGACCCGGTGCCCGAATCCCATGAGCCGGACTTCCTTCGTTTTGATCCGTTTGATGTACTCGGGGACTTTATCTTTGGAGCCGATTTCTCTCAACATGTGAAGCACTTGCTCGTTGGCCCCGCCGTGCAACGGGCCATACAGAGCAGCCGCGGCAGCCGTCAGCGCCATGTAGGGGTCGGAGTGCGAACTGCCCACGCTCCGCATCGCGTTCGTGCTGCAATTCTGTTCGTGGTCGGCGTGAAGCACGAACAGCACGTCCAGCGCTTTTTCAAGCACAGGGTTGGGCTGATAATGCGCTTCGGTCCGTTGGAACATCATGCGCAGGAAATTGCCGGTGTAACTCAAATCGGGGCTCGGATAGATGTAGGGCAAGCCCCGGTTGTGCCGATAGGCATAGGCCGCGATCGTCGGCATCTTGCCCACCAGCCGATACGTTTGGAGGCGGCGGGAGGCCTGGTCATGGATGTTTTTGGCGTCGGGATAAAAGGTCGATAACGCGGCGACGGTGCTCACCAACATGCCCATGGGATGCGCGTCGTGGTGGAAGCCCTCCATGAATTTCTTGGTGTTTTCGTGAAGCAACATATGGTCGAGCACCTGGCGGCTCCACTCCTCGAACTGAACCGGCGCCGGCAATTCTCCATAAAGAACGAGGTAGGCGACTTCCAGGAATCTGCAATTCTCGGCCAGTTCGTCGATGGGATAACCGCGATGCCGCAGAATGCCGCGCTCGCCGTCGATGAACGTGATCCGGCTCTTGCACAGGGCGGTGTTGGTGAAGCCGGGGTCGTAGCTCATGAGGCCGAAATCTTCCGGGCCGGTCTTAATCGATCGAAGGGCCGAGGTGCTGATGGCGGCGCCGTAAGTGGGATACGTCCCTTGGAAAATAGGAATGTCGTACTGACGGCCTGTTCGATTGTCGGTGATTGTCAAAGAATCCTTGCTCATAAGTTTTTCTCCCTCGCTTTTGGTTGAAGGTTCAAACGCATAAAAGCGGACAATATAAACCACGTCCCAGCCGCATTGCGAACAGGCTCCACTAAATTTGGCAAATGCTGGGCTTTTGTTGTCGAGCCTTGCGAAAGAGGTTCTTTGCCGCTTTCAGTGGAATCCGGAACGCCCAATGCCGAATCCCGAATCCTGAACGCCGAAAGAAGCCAGAAATCCAAATTGAAAACGTCCGCCTCGTTACCTCGGCGGCTGCTAACGAACGCTTCCAACTTGCGGGTTCGGAGACCGGCGCTCCGCCAGCAATTCTCATTATGACCCGTATGTAGTCCCGGCTTTAGCCGGCCAGCGCGAGAAAACCGGCTAAAGCCGGGACTACAAGCGGGTCGCAGGTCATGCCTGTCGTCAAAATGAGAATTGCTGGATGGCCGCGGCGTCTCATTGCTTTTGTCTCAAACTTTCTGTATGAGTGAATTGTCTCGGCGCAGCTCGAATACATGGCCCTCGATCGGTCATCGAAGCGCAACCTAGCCGCAAATCGTATGCGATGGCGTTTCCAGACAACACGGTTTCTTCCCCGGTGTGTTCATTCTTGCGGACTCTCGGTTTTCGCGATCGGAATCCTGGCTCTGCTGGGCTGGTTAACCGGATGGAACAGACTGAGCGACGTCCGCGCGGGCTATGTTCCTGTGGCTCCGAATTCGGCGCTCGCGTTTGCACTCTTGGGCGCCACGCTGTTTCTGTTCAACTTTCCAAGTCGCTGGCGAGACTGGACCGTTGGCTTCAGCGCGGCGGTCGCCGGCGGTATCTCGCTGCTCCGGTTGACCGAGTACGCTACGAGTTGGGATTTGGCGGTTGACCAATGGATCTTGAGCGTGCCCAGCGAAAAACTCGGCTTGGCGCCCGTTGGCCGCATGGGTTTTTTTACCGCCCTGAATTTTTTGTTTGCCAGCCTGGCCTTAGTTTTCCTGAGTCTGTTGCTACGTCGCCGCTGGTGCGTGGCCGTCGCGAAAGCATTATCGCCGGGAGTGGTTTTTATCGGCCTGGCTTTCGCTTTTGGCTATCTCTTCGCGGACCCGCAGCGGCCTGAAGGAGAGCAAATTCCCATGGCGTTGAACGCGGCGGTGGCCTTTGTCCTTTTGGGTTTGGCCCTGTGTTTGATTATCTATGAGCGGGATCGGAACGAGCGGCAGGCCGTGGAGGCTGAACGCCAGGAAGCCGCCGACCGGATTCGAGATCTCTATAATAATTCCCCCTGCGGCTACCATTCCTTGAACCAGGACGGCTTCTACGTGACGGTCAACGACACCGAATTAGCGTGGCTCGGATACACGAGGGAAGAACTGGTGGGCCACAAGAGGTTTTCCGATCTGATCACACCGGAATGCCGGTCGGGATTCGAAGAAACTTTTCACCGCTTCAAACACCAAGGCTGGATCAAAGATCTTCAATTCGAAATAGTCCGCAAGGACGGGAGCATTTTGCCCGTGGTCCTAAGCGCCACGGCGATCAAAGATGCCGAAGGTAACTTCGTAGCCAGCCGCTCGACGATCTTCGACCATACGGAGAGGAAACGGTTGGAAGCGGAGCTGGCCAGAGCCCGAGATGCGGCGTTGGAGTCAGCGCGCCTGAAGGCGGAGTTTTTGGCCAACATGAGCCATGAGATCCGCACGCCCATGAATGGCGTCATGGGCATGACAGACCTCTTGCTCGACACCGAGCTCGATTCGCGGCAACGCGAGTACGCGTCAACGATTCGCGCCAGCGCCGACGCGCTCTTGGCCCTCCTCAACGACATCCTCGATTTTTCCAAAATCGAGGCGGGAAAACTCAGCTTTGAATCGCTCGACTTCGACTTGCTCAAGGTCGTCGAAGATACTCTCGGCCTGCTGGCCGAACGAGCGCAGACTAAGGGAATTGAACTCGCCGGTCTTGTGCAAGCCGACGTGCCCAGCGGTTTGCGCGGCGATCCGGGACGGCTGCGGCAGATCCTGACGAATCTGATCAGCAATGCGATCAAATTCACCGAGCACGGCGAGGTGATCGTACGCGTCGAAAAGCTTGGCGAGGACGGAACCCGCGTCCGCCTGCGCTTTGAAGTCAAAGACACGGGAATTGGCATCCCGCCCGAAGCGCAATCGCGGCTGTTCAGTGCGTTCAGTCAAGCCGACAGCTCCACGACCCGCCGCTTCGGCGGAACAGGCTTGGGCTTGGCCATCTCGAAACAATTGGCGGAAAGGATGCAAGGGGAGATGGGCTTTGAAAGCGAATCGGGCCACGGATCGCGGTTTTGGTTCACGGCTTGGCTGGAGAAGCCGGACGCCGCTCCCGCAGGATTCGCGCGCGGCACGGGCGAGTTGGCCAACCGCCGAGTTTTGATCGTGGATGACAACGAAGCCAATCGTCGCATCCTGATCCAGCAGACGACAGCCTGGAGGATGCGCCCTGTCAGCGCGGCCAGCGGAGCGGAAGCCTTGGCGGAGTTGCGCCGGGCTGCATCGGCAGGGGACGCGTACGATCTGGCGATCCTCGACATGCTCATGCCCGCGATGGATGGGTTGACGCTTGCCCGATCCATAAAATCGGAACCGCTCATCGCGGAGACTCGACTCATCGTTCTCACCTCGCTGCGCGACCCCGTTGACGAGGCGACCCTCGCGAGAGCGGGAGTCGCGGCTTCCCTATCGAAGCCGGTCAAGCAATCTCAACTCTATGATTGTCTTGTGAACGCGCTCGGCGAGGTCCGGCCCCTGGACATCCGCATCGACGAGGCCTCGCGCCCCTCCACTTCATCGGCCTCCTCCCCTAGCTCACGCTCAGCCGGCCCCCGCATCCTTCTGGCGGAAGACAACCCTATCAATCAGAAAGTCGCTCTGGGTCAACTGCAGAAACTCGGCTATGCCGCCGACGTCGTGAGCAACGGCAAAAAGGTCCTGGAGGCGTTGCGGCGGATTCCCTACGACATCGTCCTGATGGACTGCCAGATGCCTGAGCTCGACGGTTACGAAACCACCCGGCACATCCGGACGTGGTCCCTCTCGCAACCCTCCTCTCCCGCTTCTCAACCGTTCATCATCGCGATGACTGCCCACGCCATGCAAGGGGATCGGGAGAAATGTCTCCACGCAGGCATGAACGATTACATCACCAAACCGGTGCAAACACACGAACTGAAGGCGGCCTTGGAACGATGGAACCAGGCTGGCTCGCGCGCTTCAACGGCAACGGCCCTTTCCTCCCGCCAACCGCCCCAACGCCACGCCCCGGAGCGCCTCGGCGACGCATCCTCGACAATCGCTCCCATGCCTTGGCCGGCCGAAGCGCCGCCGGTTGACCTGGATCGATTGGCCGACATGTGCAACAACGATTCCTGGCAACTCCATGAGCTGATCCGGCTTTTCTGGGCTGAAGCAGATCGCGTAACCAACGGGCTGACGGCGGCCATTCAATCTGGGGCATCGACCGAAGTCGAACAGCTCGCGCACAGGTTCCGAGGCGCCTGTTCAACTTGCGGGATGTGTCCTCTCGCCGTCAGCCTGGAGAACTTGGAGTCAGCAGCCAAGGCAGGCCGGATGTCCGAAACTCGCGAGTTGCTGGGCACCATCAACGGTCAATTGGAAGAAGTCCGTCGCGTGGTGAAGCGCCGGCTCGATTTGAGTCCGGAAGCAGGACCGTTTGCAGCCAATGCCGATTGACCGCCGGTTGTCCACTGCGAAGCCAACCTCCGTGGTTTCGTCTTCTCTGTGGTTGAACTGCTTTTTCCAGGGTGATTGCGGTCCGCCTCCTCACTCCGGCGGCTACTTTTCGACGACACTCCGAACTTCGCCGGACTTCAGCCGTGTGCGCAACGGCTGACCGGATCGAACCTCGGCCGCCGCGCGAATCACCTTTCCTGACGCCGCGTCCATGGTGATCGAGTATCCACGCTCCAAGACATTATCCGGAGAGAGTAATCGCAGCCGCGCTAGCGCGTTCTCCAGCCTTGACCGGATCGATACCAAACGCGCGCGCGCTTGATCGGCTCCACGCGCCCGGAGTTGGCCCAACTGTTCGCGCCGACGATCGATGATCGTCGAAGGCTTGAGCCGAAGCAGCCGTTGCCGGACGGCTTGCCAAACGATCAGGCGCTCCCGGAAGGCAAATTTCGCGCACCGAAACATCGTGGTTTGCAGATCATCCAGACGCTGGCTTTGCTCTTGCAGGCGTCGGCGCGGGTGGGCTCGCCCGAGGCGTTGCCGCAACTGCCTGACGTTTTCCCGCTCCGCCTCGACCCTGTCCTGGACCAAGTCCCTCAGTCGCGCGAATGCATTGGCGACGAACTCGCGGCTGGAGAAGACGCCCTCGGTGATCAGTTCGGCCGCCACACTCGGCGTGGCCGCCCGCAAGTCCGCGACAAAATCACTGATGGTAAAATCGATTTCATGTCCCACGGCTGAAACAACCGGCAACGCCGACTCAAAAATGGCACGGGCCACAACTTCTTCGTTAAACGCCCACAGATCTTCCAGGCTTCCGCCTCCACGGGTCACGAGAATCAAGTCCAGGCGCGGTTGCTTCTGCTGCGGCTGCCTTTCGGCACCAACCGCTGCGGATGACGTTAGTCCCTCCAACGGGACGGACGCCCACTCATTCAGCAGGCGAATCGCAGCGGCCACCTCATCACTCGCGCCTTGGCCTTGCACGCGGCAAGGAGCCAGGATTAATTCCAAGCTCGGGTTTCTTCGCTCAACCACGTGGATCACGTCGCGCAGAGCCGCGCCCGTCGGCGAAGTGACGACGCCGACTCGTCGCGGGTAAGGAGGAAGGGGCCGTTTGCGCTCCGCGGCGAAGAGGCCTTCGGCGCTGAGCTTTTGTTTAAGTTTCTCGAACGCGACTTGCAGGGCCCCCACGCCTTGCAGTTCGACTGTGGTCACGCGAAGCTGATACTGTCCGCGGACCTCATAAACCGTGAGATCACCCTGCAGAATAACCTTCTGTCCGTCGTTCAACAAATCGCGGCTGAAGCCCGGCGCCTCGCCGCGGAATAGAACGCAACTCAGTTGCGCGCTCGCGTCCTTCAGGGAGAAGTAAGCATGGCCGGAGCTCTGGACTCGCAAATTCGTAATCTCGCCGGTCACCCAGACCTGGCCGATTTCCTGTTCCAGAAGGCGTTTGACCGACGCCGTCAACTGGCTCACGGTCAAAATTCGGCGGAAAGCTTCCGGTGCGAACAGCTCTCCGAAGTCCCATTGGGATTTCAGCGGTTTGGCCATGACTCAAGCATGCCTCTCTGGAGAGCCGGCCGGCCCTGCCAGCGGGAGAGAAACGCGCTCGATTTTCAAAGCGTTCCCTGTGGTCGGCTCGATCTCCAGCAGAGCCCCTTGCAGGAAGATTCGCTGCGAGGCAACACCGAATCGCTGCGGCTGGCTCGTCAGGAATCTTCTCACAATGGGCTCGATCTCCCGGCCGAGCACACTCTCGTGCGGACCTGTAAATCCTGCGTCGCACAGAAAGGCCGTTCCGCCGGGAAAAATCTGTTCGTCGGCGGTTTGCACGTGCGTATGCGTCCCAATGACCGCGCTGACTTGTCCGTCGAGGTAACGGCCCAGCGCGATTTTTTCCGAAGTGGCTTCGGCATGAAAATCGACCACGATGATCGGGGTGATCTCCCGCAGTCGCCGGACTTCCGCTTGGACGCACCAAAACGGATTCTCCAGGTCCGGCATGAATGTTCGTCCCTGAAGATTCACGATGCCGACCGGCGGCAGACCGTCGCCTTGGAATACCGTGCTTCCCTGCCCCACCGTGTTCGGGGGGTAATTCAACGGACGAAGAAAACGCGCCTCGTTGACCAACAAGTTGCTCACTTCTTTCTGGTCCCAGAGATGATCCCCGGTGGTAATGATGTCCACGCCCGCTTGGAAAAGTTCCGACGCGGTTTCCATGGTGATGCCGGACCCACCCGCCGAATTTTCGCCATTGGCGATGACGAGAGCGAGTTGATGCTGTTGGCGCAGACCCGGAACCAAACTGGCCACCGCCCGTCTCCCCGGCCGGCCCACGACGTCGCCGATAAACAGTATTTTCACCAAGCTGAGAGTAGGCGCCAAGCGCCTCCTGGCAAGGAAAAGGCTGTTGACAACCTCGGCCGACCCCATCAGTCTGCGCTGCCAGGAATTGGCGGCAGCCGCGATATTTCACAAAACAGCGTGACACAATGATGCGTCTCATGAAACATCGCCTTCTTCAGAGTTCCCTCCTAATAGCCAGCGTCTTCACATTCGGTGATCCCGGCCTTCATGCCGGCCAGCCCCTCATCGAGTCCAAACTCGCGGCGCTTGCCTCCTCTGGCGAAGCTTCCGCCAGACACAGCGCCGGCGCATTCAGTGATTTCAACGGGGACGGCCTCACGGACCTTGTCTGGCAAGGAGCGAATGGATTTCTGGCGTTCTACATCATGGAAGGCACATCCGCGAGCTATGGGCTAACGCCATTCACCGTCCCGGCGGGCTGGGAGATCGTCGCGACGGCGGACTTCAATCGCGATGGGTACGCGGACATGGTGTTGGTGCATTCCGACGGTTCGGTGGCCTTTTGGTTTATGACCGGCACGGCCATCGCCAGCGGGGTCATCCCTTACAAGGTGCCCGACGGCTGGAAGATCATAGGCACGGGCGAGTTTAACGCGGACGGACACCCGGATATTGTTCTCGCGCATTCCGATTCCTCGCTCGCCTTTTGGCTGATGGACGGCACGGCAATCAAGGCCGGCGTCGTGCCACTGACAGTGCCCATCGGGTGGCAGATCGCCGGCTTCGGCGACTTCGATGGGGATTCGCAGAGTGACATTGTCCTTGTGAATGGCGAAGGACACGTCGCCTTCTGGCTCATGAACGGGACGAGCATTTCCCAAGGAATTATTTCTTACGGTGTGCCCGCGGGCTGGCAGTTGCTGGGCGCAGGCGACATGGACGCTGACGGCCAAAGCGATCTGATCCTGCGAAACCAGGACCAGTATCTCGCTTTCTGGCTCGTCCAGAAGACCCAAGTGAAAGGCGTAGGCGGTCCCATCAAATTCACCGAAGACAACTGGAAGCTGGCAGGCCCACGTTAGAGCAAGGCCCTCGGTCTTGCCGGGCGTAGCTATACAGATTTTCAATCTGCCAGTATCTGCCGAAATCGTCGTAAGCCGCGACGATGTTTCCGGCGCGCGGCCTTCCAGGCCGCCGCGGCCGCACCCGGACGGGGAGGCTCGGAGATTCTCGGGCGCCTCGGTCATCCGGAGCCGCTGCGGCCTGGAAGGCCGCGCGCCGTTTTGGTTGCGGCTTCGCCGCGCTGCGCTGTATCGCCGAGTTGCACTCGGCTCTCCGTTCGAGACCGAAGGGGAGATCGGAAATTCGAGGCGACCGCAGAATGCAATTCTGCGATACGGCAGATTACAAATCTGCGCTACGAAATCACTGCTCAATGGTCGGGCCAAACCGACCGGTTCCGCGCCAGCGCATTTTCCAGTTGCCTTTCTGGTCCGATGGTTTTGACTCTCCGCCTATGAAGAAATTCCCGTTCCTTCGCACCCTCTTGATTTGTGGTCTCCTCCCGCACTTAGCCCTCCGAATTCCGGCGCATTCACCCGCCGAGGAGATGGCCGGCGCCGCGAACAACTTCCTCGCTTCGCTCTCGTCCGAGCAGCGGGCCAAAGCGATCTTCGAGGTCAATTCCGACGAACGCTTCAACTGGCATTTCATTCCCAGGGCTCGCAAAGGGCTTCCTTGGAAAGAAATGACTCCCGAACAGCGTCCGCTCGCCCATGCCCTGCTCGGCAGCGCCCTCAGCCAGCGCGGCTACATGAAAGCCGCCACCATCATGAGCCTGGAACAGATTCTTAAGGAACTCGAGCAAGGCAAAGGCCCGACGCGGGACCCCGAACTTTATTTTCTCAGCCTTTTCGGAAAACCGGACACAAAAGAAGTCTGGGGCTGGAGGGTCGAAGGCCATCATCTCGCGCTCAACTTCACGCTCGTTCCCGGAAAACCAATCTCCGTTACCCCATCCTTCTTCGGCTCGAATCCTGCCGAGGTGAGAAATGGGCCGCGGAAAGGCCTGCGAACGCTCGCTCATGAAGAAGATGTTGCCCGGCAGCTCGTGCTCACTTTGACCGACGAGCAGAAGAAGGTCGCCATCTACACGAACGTCGCGCCCAGAGACATTATCACGGCCACCGATCGCAAAGCCCGCTTGCTGCAACCGGAGGGGCTGGCGATGAACAAAATGACCAAAGCCCAGTGCGAAATTCTCTGGGATCTGCTGCAGGAATATGTCCGCCGCAACCGTGCCGAACTAGCGGACAAAGACCTGGAACGAATCCAACAAGCCGGCTTGGACAAGGTCTATTTCGCTTGGGCCGGCCCGACCGAGCGGGGCAAAGGCCATTATTACCGGATCCAAGGCCCGACCTTCCTCGTGGAGTACGATAACACCCAGAATGACGCCAATCACATCCACGCCGTCTGGCGCGATCTGCAAAACGACTTCGGCGATGACGTGCTGAAAAAGCACTACGAAGAACACCCGCATAAATGAACCTCGGACTGGCGCGAATGTCTCGATGGGCCGCCGACCGTTTCCGCGCGCTGCAAACGCTTCTCCCTCTCCCCTCGGGAGAGGGCCGGGGTGAGAATTCCCAGAACAAGTGCGCTCATAGCACCCATGAAC
>JACQWK010000432.1 GCA_016209525.1 Verrucomicrobiota bacterium | reverse complement strand
CGCCAGGTTGCCATTCTCCCAGTATTGATGGGCGAGATTGATCTGGGCCGCGTAGAGGTTGTACCGCGTTTGATCCAAAGCCTTCTCTCGCGCGGCCGATTGCCATAACACGCCGATGAAGCCGAAGGTGAACACCATAACGAGCGCCGCCAGTGAACTCGCCAGGGCTGGCTTCCGTCCGCACCAGCGCCACAATTTTTCCGGTGCGCGAACCGGTCGCGCTTGAATCGGCTCATCGCGAAGGAAGCGTCCCAGTTCATCCGCCAGCGCCTGCGCCGACGCATACCGTCGCGCCGGCTCCTTCTCCAAACACTTCAAACAAATCGTCTCCAGGTCACGCGGCACGCTTGGATTCAATAAGCGCGGCGACACTGGATCGCTCGTCAGCACCTGGTGCAACGTCTCCGCTGGCGTTTCCGCGTGGAAAGGCGGACGGCCGGTCAACAGATGGTAGAGCACGGCTCCCAGACCATACACATCGCTGCACGCTCCCACGCTCCACGCTCTTCCGCCCTCCTGCTTCGCGCCAGCCTGTTCCGGCGGCAGGTAGTTGGGCGACCCAAGCACCTGGCCGGTCAGCGTCAACTCGGTAAGGACGGATTCCACTCCGTCCCTGACCTCTCCTTCTTCAGTTTGGGTCGCGGTGGAACGCGACCCTACCAGCCGCTTCGCCAACCCAAAGTCCGTTACCCGCGGCTGGTCGTTGGCTTCGATCAGCACGTTCGACGGCTTGAGATCGCGATGCAGAATGCCGCGCTCGTGCGCATACTGGATGGCCTCGGCAATCGTCTTGAGGTAGCTGGCGGCACGCCTGGCGGGCAAAGGATTCTCGCGGACCATCTCCGCGAGATTTCTTCCCTCGACATAGTCCATCGAGAAGTATGGCCGGCCTTCAAATTCTCCCACTTCATGGATCGCGACGATGTTCGGGTGCTGCAACTGCGCCGCAGCTTCAGCCTCTGCTCGAAAGCGCCGCACTGATTCTTGGCTGGCGAACGGGCCGGCCAGGATCATCTTCACCCCGACGACCCGGTTCAGGCTTTTTTGCCGGGCCC
The DNA here is from genome assembly GCA_016209525.1 of Verrucomicrobiota bacterium. Classification (GTDB taxonomy): domain Bacteria; phylum Verrucomicrobiota; class Verrucomicrobiia; order Limisphaerales; family SIBE01; genus VHCZ01. The sequence goes on along the minus strand of JACQWK010000432.1, from coordinate 2,979 downwards.
GATAGACGACGCCCATGCCGCCGCGGCCAATTTCCTCGAGCAATTCGTAATCGCCAAAGGAACAAGGCGAATCGAGTGAGGAATATGGAGTACGGGGTGCGGCATCCGTTTGCGCATCGGCCCGATCAGGCGCGAGGCACTGGAGCAGGCAATTCGGGCAGTGGCCAGCGGGTGCATCGATCATCAATTCTACGCCGCACCGTGCACATTTCCGCGAGATGGTCATTGAAGACGCTGTTTTCCTTCTTTATAGCGTGTGGCGCTCTCAAGTGGAATCTTCAATCCAGCGGAGGCCGTTCCTGACGTTGTGGAATCATCCTTGCCCCGTTCGCGAGGGCTACTGTAGATTCCCCAGATGCAAAATTCTGCCCGTGGTGTCAGAAGTCCTGAATTTCTGGCACGCGAGCGGGTGGCGATTCTGCAGCGGCGACGGTTGGATCACTCAGCTTCGTTGGCGCGGGCACTCGCCTTGTCATCGGCGATGCGCCAAATCCTAAATTGCCGGTCTTCCCCCAGAGCAATGATGGCAGTGCCATCTCCGGTGAAACTCAGGAGGGTGTTCGGAGCGACCTGACCCGGGAGCGCCCCGACGTCTTGCTGAATCGCAAGGTTCCAAAGCTTGAGCTTGCCGTCGCTCCCGGAAGAGGCGAGGGTCCTTCCATCCGGCGAGAACGCCACGTCCGCCACCCAGCCCAGGTGACCGCGGAAAGTGGTCTTAAGCCGCTGGCGACGGACGTCCCAAAGCTTGATGGTCGAATCCGCGCCGCCCGTCGCCAGCCACGCTGAGTCCGGTGAAAAGGCCAACGCCTGGATCCATTGAGTATGGCCGGAGAGAGTGGCCACCAACCGCCCATCAGTCAGGTCCCACAGCCTGACCACGAGTTCGTCGAAATGAGGTGGCTCCGTGGCTTGCTCCACCGTCGCCATGTATTTCCCATCCGGCGACACGATTCGCCGCATGAAACCTCTTGACGTCGTGGAAATGTTCAACAACTCGCCGCGCCGGGCGAGGTCCCAGACGCAGACGGCGCGGGTCCCTTTTTGAGTGATCAAGGTCTTTCCACCGGGAGGAAAAAGCAGAGGATAATGCAGATCATTGCTTGAATTTCCGAGGTCACCTGCCGGCCGCAGTGCGGGCAAGTCAAACAAACGAACCGTGTTGTCCGCGCCGCCGCAAGCCAGGAACCGGCCATCCGGCGAAAAGAGGATCGGGTTCTCAACCGCTTTATCGGTTGGGACGCTTGTCAGCAGGCGTTCTTGGTCCAGATCCCACAGGCGGAGGTTTCGGGTATGAGCCGCTGGATCCGTGTGGCCGAGAGAGGCCAGCCATTTGCTGTCCCCGGAAAAGGCCGCACTGATGACCAATTGGTTTGTCAGTTCCCATGGGGTGCTTTGGCGACTCCTGGGCAAATCCCAGAGCTCGAATCTGTCCGGCCCATAGGAGGCGAAGTATTTTCCGTTCGGTGAAAGCCGCCATCCTCCTCGCAGTCCAATCCTGGTTCTGTAAAAGCCGCTGGTGAAAGGCTGCCAGTCCCCGACGACAACGTTTGTGGCCCCAGCAGAAAGCCTGTCCTCGATTGGGCTCGGAAGGGTCCAGACCTTTACGGTCAGATCATCACTCGAGCTGGCCAGCCGCTTACCGTCTGGAAAAAAGACGATGTTGTTCACGAAACCATCGTGCCCTTTAAGCGGTCGCCGGGCGCGCTGCGACTTCACCTCCCACAATCGGAGGGTCGCGTCCGCGCCGGCACTGGCGAGGCTCTCGCCATCGGGCGAGAATTCGACGGACGTAACCACCGCCTCATGACCGCGAAACGTCGCGAGTCCACGACCTCCCGCGATGTCCCAAAGCCTTACAGTCCCCTGGAAGCTGCCGGTAGCGAGCATCCGGTCATCGGGTGAAAAGCACAGAGCAGACGGCTGGTCCTCATGCTCGCCAAGCACTCCGAGCTCGCGGCCACCGGCGACATCCCAAACCCGGACGGTTTTGTCGCCGCTCCCATAGGCGAGCAGATTGCCATCGGGCGAAAAAGCTACGCACCCTCGTACGTATGCCATGACTGGAATGCTGGCCAACTCGTGGAGTGAGTCCGTCTCCCAAAGCTTCACGAAAGGGGCATTGTAGGCCGCCACAGCGAAGTATCTGCCGTCTCGTGAAATGGCGGCGCGCTCGGCATTGGCACCGAAAGCTATCGCAGCAACCGCTTCTGTTCGAGTTTCCAGGTTCCAGATTCTAATGTTGCGACTGACGCCGCCCAGGTGGCTCACGGACAAGAGCCTCTTACCATCGGGAAAAAAAACCACTGAACGGACAAAGCTCGTATGCCCGCGAAGAGTGGCCAGTTCGCGTCGGGTCGCGACATCCCACAGCTTGATGGTCTGATCGCCGCTGCCCGAGGCCAGGGTTGTTCCGTCCGGGGAGATGGCCACCGATTGAACGTAAGCCTGGTGTCCAGCCAAACTGAAAATTTCTTCGCTTCGACACCGTGGCCGGAGATAACGCCACTCAAAACCGCGCAGGTCTTCCTCGCCGGGTTGTGGACGGAGGCTTTCGAGCAAATCCCTGGCTTCAGTGAGGCTGCCGCTTTCCCATTTGGACCAGGCCAAATTCATCCGCGCGGCGTAAAGGTTGTACCGGGTTTGGGTAAAGGCGCGTTGTTTGCCCGCAAATTGCCACAGCACACCGGCGAAGCCCGATACGAAGACAAAAATCAGGGCGACCAGGGAAGCCGCAAGCGCTGGTTTGCGTCGGCACCAGCGCCACAGTTTTTCCGGCGCGCCGACCGGTCGAGCTCGGATCGGCTCATCGCGGAGGAAACACCCGAGTTCATCCGCCAGCGCCTGTGCGGACGCATACCGGCGCGCCGGTTCCTTCTCCAAACACTTGAGGCAAATCGTCTCGAGATCGTGCGGAATGCTCGGATTCAGCAAGCGCGGCGGCACGGGATCGGTCGTCAGCACCTGTTGCAACGTTTCCGT
>JACQWK010000414.1 GCA_016209525.1 Verrucomicrobiota bacterium | reverse complement strand
GTGTTTCCTGCACTCGCTTTTGCCGCAATCGTTCCACTTTGTGGCAGCCGTTTCAGGCTGCGTTGTGTGCGGCCTCGCCGGGCTGTTGTTCCGCTTCCGCTTGGTCCTGCATCATTCTTGAGATGGCGAGGAAAGTCGGCTGTTTCTTGTCGATGTAAAACTCGCGGGTGAGGGTGATGCTGCTGTGACGCAAGGCCACGCTGGCCGCGTAAATCCCGGCTTGGGCGCAAATCTGCGAGCCGAATTCTTTCCGCAAGGAATGCAGGGCGTTTCGCGCCGTGAGTCCTTTGCCGCGCAGCCACTCGACCGCTTCCTTGAACAAACGATTGCAGCGGTAATGGTGGTTGCGGGCGGACTCCGGCCGGGGCTGGATCGGCGAAGCAATGACAAAGGGGGAGCTGTGGCCTGGTTTGGGCAGGTAGGTTTTCAGGATTTCGAGCAGGCCGGGGTCAACGTCAACGTCAGCCTCGGAATCAGCGGATTTCGTGCTGCCATGTTCGGTCACTTCAACGCGGATCACGTTTCGATCCCACTTGATTTGCTTCCATTGCAGCTTGTCGATTTCGTCGCGCCGCAAACCGGCGCCGAGCGCCAGCAGGACGATCTTGAACAGTTCGGGCCGGGGATTCGCGGGCTGGTCTTCGCCTTGGATTCCTTCGGCAAGTTCTCGCTTGGCCACCGTCAAGATTACGGAGGGATTGATTTCCGATTTGTGCCGACACTTGCCCGCTTCCGGGAGCGCGACGCCTTCAAAGGGAAGCGGGGAGGGCAGAGTCAGCGTGAGATGTTTTCGGATTTCGGGAGTGAACAGCGCTCTGCTCGATAACAGAATACTTCGCAGCGTCACGCTCGCGCGCTTCAGCCGAACCGGATTGTTGCTCGCGGCTTTCAACTGCCGGACTTTCCACTCATTGATTCTCTCCGGCGTGAGTTTCTCCAAACGGACCGCGCGAATTCTGTCGAGCCATTCCTTGTAGCCGCCATTGACGTAATCATGTTTGGCCTTGCCGCCATCGATCTTGAACGCTCCGGCAACAAGGGAGCGGAATTTCTTGGCGTAAATCTCAAACGTGACCGGCTTCAATCCGCAAACAGCTTTGACCTGGGCCAGAAACTCGCCTACGGTGCAGCCGTCCTTTGACACTTGCATGTCAGGTTTGAACTCGTGAAGCGTCGCCGGCCAGCCTTTGGAGATGAGCGAATGATAGATTTTGCGCGCCTTGTCTGCGGCAGCGGCTTTGTTCGGTGTGCCGGTGTTGAACCATTCCCGCCTTCCCAAATGAGCTAACCGAACCTGCCATTCGGGAATCTCGACGCTTTTGCCCTCCCAAGTGTAGGCGCGTTTTTTCAGTCGCGGGGTCCAATAGTCCACGTGCGACTGGCCCACGCGCCGGACTTTCTCTGTTCCACTCTGTTCCACTTCTGTTCCACTTTGGCTGTTCTGAATTGTCATAAACTGTTCTTTCGTCGATTGGGATTCTGCCTGTAAATACTGCGCGAAACCCGCGTCGTTATTGAACAAAAGCGCGTTTAGGCGAACATTTAGGAACTGTCTAGAAAAGAACTGAAAATCCTTGTGCCGCCGGTTCAATTCCCGCTCTTGCCACCAAGCTTCGCGCCTTGGAGCAACGCGGTTCTCATTTCGCGGTCGGAATCTCTTTCGCTCATTCTGCTTCCTCGGCTCGGAGCGGAAGATGCGGCGGCTTGCTGTAATCAATGGCCTATGCGTACAGCCTGCCTTAGTCGCGCAGACGCCCCACGCTTGCGGCGATGCCAGACAATTCATATGCTGCCCTCATGAAACGAGTCGCTGTTATTCTCTCGGGCTGCGGGGTGTTCGATGGTTCCGAAATCCATGAATCCGTGCTGGTGCTGCTGGCGCTCGACCGTGCGAATGCCAGAATCACTTGTGCGGCGCCGGACGTGGCGCAGCATCATGTGGTCGATCACCTCACGCAAAAGCCGGTTCCCGGTGAGACGCGTAACGTGCTGGCCGAGTCTGCGCGGATTGCCCGCGGCAACATCGTCCCGTTGAGCCAGCTCAGTCTGGATGAAGTGGACGCGCTTATCCTTCCAGGCGGCTACGGCGCGGCCAAAAACCTTTGCACTTTCGCGCTGACCGGCGAGAAGTTTGAGGTGAATCCCGACGTGGCCCGCGTCTGCCAGGCCGCGCATCGCGCCGGCAAACCGATTGGCTTTGTGTGCATCGCGCCGGCGATTGCGGCGAAGTTGTTCGGATCGGAAAAAGTGGAATTCACCATCGGCACAGATGCAGCCATGGCCAAGGCGCTCGAGCCCGCCGGCGGCAAACACGTTCCCTGCAATGTCTTCAATGCCGTCGTGGACCGCCGCTTGAAAATCATCACCACACCCGCGTATATGCTGGCCCACCGCATCACTGAAGCCGAAGCCGGCATCAACAAATTGGTGCAAGCCGTTCTCGATTTGGCGTAGTTATTTCACGCCATAGAGCGCCGCGACTTTCTGGAACATCTGCGCGCCTTGATTGCACAGGTCCGGGAATTGGCGAATGTCGGTCCCGAGCCGCTGAGCCACACCGGCGTCCACTTTGAAATCAAGCTGTTTGCCGGACAGGCCGGCCTCAATTTTTTTGGCGGCGAGGTTCGCCAGATAGACCACGTCGCAAATCACATCGGCGCCTTCCGCAGGCGCGTGATGGTGCATAATCCCCAGAACAATGTTGTCCGGCAGTTTCCAGCGACGGCCGATCAACCCGCCCAACTCCGCGTGGTTGACCTGAAGCAGGGTCGCCTCGGCTTCGAGCGGACTCAGGCCGCCTTCGGTCTTGGCTCGCTGGAGCAGTTCCAGAATTTGCGGCTTCAGGAACTGGGCCATGACCAATTTCCCGATATCGTGGAGCAACGCCGCCGTGGAGGACGCCGGCGGTATCTCCGTGCGGCAAAACCGGACGGCGGCGTCCGCAGCCAGTGAAGCCAGCACGGAATGACGCCAGAGTTGGCCCTCGGCGAGATCATATTCGGGAAGCCGCTGGTGCAAGAGCGGCTTGGCGTGGGAGGAGAGAGCTAGCGACACGACCCGCGCAGTGCCCAATCGAGAGACGGCCTCACCGACCGTGGAAATCGTCAGGTAACTGGCGCTAAAGGCAGAATTTGCGTCCCGCAGGAGCCTCAGAGTCAACGCTTGATCAAGGGCGATCACGTTCGCGATCTCGTCCACGTCGCAATCCCCCTTATTAATCAGCGAGATCAAGCGGGCCGTGCTGGCCGGAATCGGCTGCAATGACTCCGCCCGGTCGATCAGTTCGTCCGGATTGATGAGATACATGCTTGAACCCGTTTTACAGCTCCGTCCTTACCGCCGGAGCCCGAGCGACGAGGCTCTGAGAACGGGGATTCTGTCAGGCTGCGGAAATCATGCAAATCCGAAATCCGAAACTCGAAATCCGAAACAAACCCCAACGACCGAAATCCGAATCTCAAAACCGTGTGGCAGCGCGCCGTTTTGGGCCTTGGAGCTTTCGGCTCTTGAGTTTGTTTCGGATTTCGGATTTCGAGCTTCGGATTTGTCGTGACCCAAAAGGTCCGTGGGCCAGAGGTTAGAATTACGCCAGAAAGTCGGATTTTGTTTTTGCGCGGACGCTAAGCATCAGCTCTCACTGGTCGGCGGGCTTCGGGCACGGCTGGAAAAAATACGCGTTCTCGGCGGGAACCAGATTGAAAGGCGCATCGACATCAATCGTCGTCTCGCGCGCTCCGAGCAACAGAAAACCGTCCTGTTTGAGCAATTGACCGACTTTGGCGAGAACCGTCTTCCTGGACTCGGGCGCAAAATGCCCCACCACGTTGCGCAACAGGACGACATCCAACGCCGGCAGACTTGGCCACTCTCCGACCAGGTTCAGTTCCTCGAATTGGACCAACCGGGCAACGTCCTCCTTGATGAGGTAGTTGCGTCCGTCTTGGCGGAGATACTGGCGCAGGAGCATGGCCGGCAAGCCTCGGTGCGTTTCAATGTCGTTGTACCGTCCCTCCTTGGCGCGGTTGAGCGCCTCCTGGGAAAGATCCGTCGCGATCAAATGCAGATCCCATTTCAAGAATTCCGGGAAGTAGAAGTGGATGAGCATCGCCACGGAATAGGCTTCCTGACCGCTCGCGCAGCCGGCGCACCAGATGGCCAGCCGCCGTTCTCCGCCACGTTTCATCTCGAGCGTTTTGAAAATCTGCGTTCGGAGGGCCAGAAACGGATGCATGTCCCGAAAGAACGCAGTGTCGCTCGGCAGCAACGCTTCCACGGCAGCTTGGTGGATTCCATTGTCAGCCGCACGCTCCAGCTCCTCGATCAGTTCCATGACGGAAGCCATTCCCTTTTCTTGCGCTAAAGGGAGCAATCTTCCTTCAGCCAAATAAGCCGCCCTTGGTTCAAGGAGCACTCCGGAACGAGTGGCAGCCAAGTTTCTGAGGTAATTGAAGTGTTCAGGGGCGATAGCCATAGAATTTCCTCCTCCTAACGTGAATCATTGGTCCTCCGTCGTAGTGTCTCATTTTTAAGCAGGGCTTGTCCAATACCGCGACACCGCAAAGTTGCCGACCACAAACGCGAGGCCTGATCGACTCCTTCCAAAGCGCCGCGCATCCGCCGGCGAGCTTGGAACGGGCGCGTCGAAGTCCTTGCCGGTCTTGGACTTCCTCCAAAACGACGAAGCAATGTGCCGATAATTTGCCGCTAACGTGTAACGCGTGTGCATTTGCCCGTTCCTGGAACGCTGTTTCTAGTAAGCAAATCGGTTGCCGGACTGCGGCTCTAATTGTGGACCTCCCTCTCCCAGCGGGAGAGGGCCGGGGTGAGGGAGAATCGTCGGCAAATCCCAGCGTCTCCGGTTTCCGCCGCGTTTCACCCTCACCTTGCTCCTCTCCCTCAAGGGAGCTGGAGCCAGCGCGCGCACGCTCCCCAGGCGCCGAGGTTGTGAACATCCGGCCAATAAGCTGGGGACAACTGTGAATTGACTCCAAGCCGGCGGCCCGGATGATGGCGAGCATGGCCAAACAAGCAAATTCGGAACTCAAACTCCCCTCGCCCCACAACTGGCGGACCACGGATGCAGACGAAATCGACCGCCGCCGTTTCCGCGCTCGGTCGGAGTCGTTCTCGATTACTAACCTCGAACCGCGCTTTCCGATCTTCTCGAATTTCAAAGTGAAATCGGGAAGCGGGATGAGCTATTCGGTGGAGGTTCGAGACGTGCGGAATCGCCAGTTTGCCTGTGAGTGCGTCGATTTCCGCATCAACGGCCTCAGCACCTGCAAACACGTCGAGGCCGTCTTGCTGCATTTGGAAGCGCGGTTCAGGCGCCTCTTCAAAGCCGCCGTCAACGAAGGCTCCAACCGCGTCGATTTGGTCCCCGACACAGGGCGGAGCACTCTGCGGCTTCTGAATGGAAACGGCCGACTTCCACGGGTCCTCCGAGACTGCTTCGATTCCAAGGGCTGGCTGAAGAATGGAACCCCTGAGGAAACCGTGAAGGCCTTGGAGGAATTGCGCCGGTCGGACCTGCCCCAACTGCGCATTTCTCAGGAGGTGCAGCCGTGGCTGGAAGAACTCCGGCGTGTCGCGGAGCGGAAGCAGCTTCGCCATGCATACGAATTGAAGGTGCAGAGCGGCGAATGGCCCGCCCACGAAACGAAAGTGCCTCTGTTCCCCTATCAACGCGAGGGGATGCTCCATCTGGCTTTCACCGAACGCGCGCTCTTGGCGGATGAAATGGGCCTCGGCAAAACCATCCAAGCCATCTCCGCTTGCGCTTTGCTGCACCGGCTCGGCCAGGCCCAGCGCGTGCTAGTCGTGACTCCCGCGTCCCTCAAGACGGAATGGGAGGAGCAAATCCAGCGGTTCACGGAGTTGCCCTACCAACTCGTTTTCGGCAACCGGCCGCGCCGCCTCGACGCCTACGACGCTCCGCCCTTCTTTACCATCGTGAACTACGAACAAATGCTGATCGACGCGCTGGACGTGAACGCCCGCCTGCGGCCCGACGTGGTGGTGCTTGACGAGGCGCAGCGCATCAAAAACTGGAACACCAAGACGAGCCAGGCGATCAAACGCCTGCGCAGCCGTTACGCCTTCGTCCTCACAGGCACGCCCATCGAGAATCGCATCGACGAGCTGCACTCGCTGATGGATTTTCTCAATCCGGCTGTGCTCGGCCCGTTGTTCCGGTTCAATCGAGACTTCTACGAGTTGGATGACCGCGGCCGGCCGAGCGGCTACCGGAACCTCGACCAGCTCCACGCCCGGATCAAACCGAGCATGCTTCGCCGGCGCAAAGCGGACGTGGAAACCGAGCTGCCGGAGCGGACGGACCGGACCTACTTCGTTCCGCTCAGCGACGAGCAACAGAATCGCTATTCGGACCACGCCCGGCAGGTCCTGCGCCTGGTCAACATCGCCGCCCGGCGCCCGCTCAGCCAGCAGGAACAGGAGAAACTCCACCGCGAACTCGCGATGATGCGCATGACGTGCGACACGAACTACATTCTCGACCCCGAGGACCGCGCGTGTCCCAAACTCGGCGAATTGGAAAAAATCCTCGACGAATGCCGCGAGAACGATGCGAAGGCCATCGTTTTTTCGGAATGGGAACGGATGCTGGAACTCGTCCGCGAGCTTTGCGAACGGGCGAGGCTCGGTTATGCGTGGCACACGGGCAGCGTTCCACAGCGCCGCCGCCGCGCTGAAATCAATGCCTTCAAGGCCGATCCCAATTGCCGCGTCTTTCTCAGCACAGACTCCGGCAGCACAGGCCTGAACCTGCAAGCCGCGAGCGTGGTGATTAACTGCGATTTGCCCTGGAATCCGGCCAGGCTGGAGCAGCGGATCGCGCGCGCCTGGCGCAAACACCAGACCCGCCCGGTCACGGTGGTCCATTTGGTCTCCGAGAACACCATTGAACACCGCATGCTGGAAACCCTCGCCAACAAACAGGCCTTGGCCGATGGAGTGCTCGATTTGAAGGGGGACCTGAAGCAAATCAAGATGCGGGGGGGCCGCCAAGTCTTCCTGGCCAAGCTGCAACAACTGATGGCGGCGACACCCTCCGAGGCAAAGCCGGAGCTGGCGGCTAAACCGAAAGTCCTCCCCGCTGACCGGGCGCTTGCATTCAGCCAAGAAGCGAGGGAGCAGGTTGGGGCCGTCCTGCTCCGGTGCGAGGAGCGTTATCCCAAAGAAGGCGCGCATTCCGTGCTCATGGTCGTGGTGGAACGTGATGCGGGAGTTTGCCGGGAAAAGTTGTCGGCGCTTCATCAGGAGTATTTCGGTCCTGGCCGCAGCGATCCGCTCGCGCCGGTGCAACTGGAAGTGATTGACCGCGCGACGCACGAAACTTTGGAACGTCTGATGGCTGCCGGACTGATCAGCAATGCCACGCGTGCCAGCCGGCCTCTCTTTCCTCAAGAAGCAGAGGCAGGCCCTCCGCCCTTGTCGGATCAAGAGCGAGCCAAGGCGGAAGCGCACCGCGCGCACGCGGCCCGCAAGTTGAAGATGGGCCGCTTGCTGGGGGAAGGCGAATTATTCGACGAAGCCCGCGGCGCGATTTTGGAGGCGATTCTTGGGCTGGGCTGCGCCCTGGCTGTGGAAAGCCGTTTGCCGGAGCCCGCCGAATTGAACGACGCGTTGATTCCACCGCTTTCGCATTGTTGGAACGACTCGCTCGCGCTGGTGCGGAGTTACGCTGCGGACGGCGCCCAGGCGTGGCAGCCTGTGCTGCAAGCGCTCGACGAACGGCTCCAGAGCAGCCGCGACCGGTGACAAAAGCGAAGGGTGGTGGTAGGAGCTGGAAGGGCGGAAGGCTGAATTGGCCAAACTGCAAGACGAACAGAATCCGCCGGTGCCGATCAGCCAGGCGTGGACCGCTTTTCTCGCCTCGCCCAATCGCCCGGACAGTGGCGAGGAAACCTTGTATCAATACGAGTGTCAGTTCTCCGCGTTCGTTGAGTGGATGAAGGAGAAGCACGCCGAAGCGCTGGCTTTGCGCAACGTGACAAAGGAAATCGCCGAAGATTACGCAGCGAGCTTGAACGGCGGACGCCTCAGCCCGAACACCTACAACAAGCATCTGAACTTGCTGACACTGGTCTTCCGCGTCGTGAAGCATAGGGCCAGGCTGATCAGCAATCCCTGGGAAGACATTCAACGCAAGCGAATCGCCACGCACAGCCGACGCGAGCTTACGATTGATGAACTCAAAAAGGTCTGCCAAGCCGCGACCGGCGAGTTGCAGACTCTTCTGGGCTTGGGCGTTTACTCCGGTCTGCGTCTTGGCGATTGCGCGACGCTCCGGTGGGGCGAAGTGGATTTGCCACGCTGCATGATTCGCCGCATCCCGAACAAGACTGCCAGACGAAACCCCAAGCCCGTGATCGTGCCGATTCATCCGGTCTTGCGCGAAATGCTCGCCGCAACGCCGGCCGACAAGCGAGGAGATTGGGTTTTGCCCGAAACGGCCGCGCTCTACAATCGGCGCAGTGACTTGGTCACGGACATGGTTCAACGCCATTTCATCACTTGCGGTATCAAACCCCACAAGCCTGGCACCGGAAAGGATGGCAAGCGGGCGGTTGTCGAAGTCGGCTTCCACTCTCTTCGCCACACGTTTGTTTCACTCTGCCGCGCGAGCAACGCGCCGCTGGCCGTAGTCGAAGCCATCGTTGGCCACAGCAACCCGGCCATGACCCGGCACTGCACCCACGTTGGCGAATTGGCCGCTGGCCAGGCCGTGGCCGCTTTGCCATCGGTCATTGGCAATGGCAAACCAGTCGCCAACGATGAGAGCGATGGGAACGCCATTCTGCTCAAAGCCCGCCATATCGCTGAGAGGATCACCGCCAAGAACTGGAAAACCAAGCGCACCGAACTGTTGGCTCTCTTGACGTAGTAACCTTTTCGGTTAGCATTTCTTTGTGATTCGGAGCTTCAAGTGCGCGGACACCGAAAAAGTGTTCAACTACCAGCGCACCTTGGCTTGGAGCGAACCCGTTCGCAGAGCCGCTCTGCGCCGGCTATACGCCCTGGACTCGGCCACGAACTTGCTGGACTTGCGCAGTCCTCCGGCCAATCGCCTCGAAAAGCTGCGCGGTGACCGGCTTGGGCAGCACAGCATCCGCATCAACGACCAGTGGCGGATATGTTTTGAATGGCGCGACAACCACGCCTGGAACGTCGAAATTGTGGACTACCATTGAACGAAAAGGATCGCATGAAAGACCGCGCTTTGAATCCGGTGCATCCGGGGGAAATCCTGTTGGAAGATTTCTTGAAGCCGCTGGGCATCTCCCAGTACCGGCTGGCCCACGACATTCACGTTCCCTTGCGTCGAGTGAACGAAATCGTCCTGGAACGGCGCGGCATCTCCGCGGACACCGCGCTGCGCCTGGCTCGTTATTTCAACACCACGCCGCAATTCTGGCTCAATCTGCAATCGCGCTACGAACTGGATACGGCGCGGCTCGCCAGCGAAAAGACGATCGAGAAGACGATCCAGCCGGCTGCCGGGCTTCTGGCAGTGGCGTGATGTCATCGCAACGCCGACCACCGGCAGAAAAAGCGAACAATTGACCGCATCATGGAACTGGCATGAAGCCCAACAGGAAAGTGAAACGCATCGAACTGGGCCGGTTCATCGTGGCCGATCCGAAGATCTGCCACGGCAAGCCGACCTTCAAGGGCACGCGCATCATGGTTTGGCAGTTGTTCGAACATCTGGCTTTGGGCGAGCCATTGGAGGATTTTCCCAAACATTTTCCAGGCCGCGTCAGCCTGGAAGCAGCCCGCGAAGCCCTTGAGCTTGGCCGCAAATTCTTCGCCGAAAACCCGCAAAGTGTCCAGGGATGGGCCACTGCCTGCGGCAAGGCATGATCGTCCTGGACGAAAACATCATCGCCGGCCAGCGAACCCAACTTCGGCAATGGCGCATTCCTTTTCGGCAGATAGGCGTTGAACTGGCCGGCCAGGGCGCCGAAGACCCGCAGATTCTCCCGCTGCTTCTGCGATTGAAGCAGCCAACCTTCTTCACGCGCGATTTCGATTTTTTCAAACCGCACTTCTGCCATCCGCGCTACTGTCTGGCCTAGTTGAATGTGCGACCCGACCAGGCCGCTTTCTTCATCCGCCGTTTTCTGCGGCATCCCTCTTTCCGCACTCGCCGTCAGCGCATGGGCACAGTTGTCCGCATCCACACGGGCGGCGTCGCGTACTGGCAAGGGCGAAGCCAGGTGCCGCTGCAAGTTGACTGGGCCGATTGGCCAGCCACATTGAAAACGTGATTCGCCCCGGCCCGATCAGCCGGGGAAGCCCCGCCGGGGCAGTGCCTTCACCGTTCCCCGGCGGGCAAGCTGTGAAGGCGCTTTGTGCACGCGGTCATCTTTGGCAAAGACGTGGAATACCTTCCCGATGGATTGGTAGCCAAACCGGGCGGCCATCTGATTCTGAAAGACGGCACACGCTACACCTTCGACGTGATCATCATACCCGGGTATTGGGTTGACGGACCCGACAGAGGCAACAACCTGATCGAAGTGGAAAAACTGGCCTATGGTTCGGTGTAGCGTCTTGTTCCATCGGATCGAGGTTTCCTGGCCTCACTTCTTGGACCCTCCAAGCCCGCCGCTGCAATACTTTCCGCAAGGGCTGCCCGGGCTCCACGATTTGAACCCCTGATCGCTCGACCCACTCGCGCTGCACGGGCGGGCGGCTTTGTTCAACCGGGGAATGCAAAGAACGCGGGAGGTCGCGGTCTTTCCAAGCTCTCCCTCAC
>JACQWK010000413.1 GCA_016209525.1 Verrucomicrobiota bacterium | reverse complement strand
TGCGTTCGGGTTGTCGAACGTCGGATTGTCCGCCGGCGTTCACCGCCGGGCGGCTGTCGGTGAGCTTGTCGTTCGGCGAAGTTTCAGGTCCTGCAATTTGATGTTTGAGCGTTTAGGAGAGTTCGCAGGAGCACTGTTCATGCTGGGTTTCGGCATGGCGGCGTACTTTAAGCCTTATCATATGGCCGGTGTTGACGGGCCTCCTGAAGCAATCCAGAAACGGATCCGATTCATGAAACGTTGTGGTATTCTGCTGATCATCTGTGGCGGCGCACTATCGGTTTTCGCGTTTTATGACTTTTTCGTGTGGTTGGCTTGGTTGATTCGCCAAAAAACCAGATGAGGACCGACAGACAGAGGGTTTGGACGCCGAACCCCTATCAAGACGCTGGAGCCAACGCCGGTTAGCGCCTGTCTTGTCGGCTTGGCTCGCAGGCCCGGCGTGCCTGAGCTTGGTCGTTCGGCGAAACACACATTCACAAAGGAACAAAATGAAACATGACACGAACAACCCGAGCACGGGGCGTTATCACAACCGAACCAGCCTATTGCTCCGGCTGATGCTCTGCATGCTGACGCTGGCAAGCACGGTTGCCTGGAGTCACGCGGACACCTCAGAAACTGTTGAAGTGGCGGAGGTGAAGACCGTGATCGAAACGTATGCGAAGTCCATTGACGCGGCAGATGTCACGTTGGCGTCACAGATTTGGCTCACGGAGAGTAGTGTGTCTTTCATTCATCCCCGCGGTCACGAGCGAGGCTGGGAGCAGGTGAAGACAAATTTCTATCAAAAAACAATGGGCGAGCGCTTTTCGGAGCGGAAGCTGACGATCCGCGACCTGGTGGTTCAAGTCAGTGGCGACGCCGCTTGGGCGGAGTTCTACTGGGCGTTCGCCGCGAAGATGAAGGCCGATGGGTCGGCACTCAACACGAGAGGGCGAGAAACACAGGTGCTCAGGAAGACTGAACAAGGTTGGCGCATCGTGCATGTCCATTATTCCGGGATGCCGGTCACCGGAGAGCGGCAGGGCTTTTGAGCGGTTGATGAAGAAGGCCGAACAAGCCGGCTGCACCGAACGCCGGGATCGCGTCTCGGTTGACAATTGGACATCATTGGCTCGGCGTCGGTGAGCCGGGACGTAAACATGGAAGCGATCTTCACTCCGCCATTTACGACTCGGAACTATCCGAGTCCGAGGACAGGAGAAGAGACTACTGTCCACGTGAAGGAAATGCTTTTGACCTCTTTCCCGGTCGAGTTCGTCGAGCAGCAATTTGATATCGCGTGGAAGAGGGGACACCATCTCATGGCTACCGACATACACGGAACGAGAGCCTGGACCTCGCCTGAGATTAAGCGTTGCACCGAGGAGTTTGGTAATCTGCCCCGAGAGCACCCTTGGATGGAGGTCTGGGAGATTTTGACGAAGGACCAGGTCGCAGTCCTGGACTTGGTAATGTTCACGGATTTCTATACAGACAAAGCGATGGATCGGTTCGAGGAGTTTGCTCGACTGGCATTACCTCTGATTGAGGATTATGGCGCCGTCATCAAGCGTGCATGTGCTGGAGGTGTTCTTCTTCATGCGAGTCGGATTGGTGACGACGAGTGGCAGACCATTGCTGACAAGGTTCTAGCTTTTAATGAGAAGCATTTCACCGTGGAGCGGCCTCGATCAGCCGTTTTGAAATCGTGGAGAGGTTCGCGAACACTATGCTATGGTCACTGCTGAATACGGCGAACAATGCGCTCGACCGAACAGCCATGAGCGCCGTGTCTGAGCTCACTGCAAAGTCTTGGCCCACTGCGGCGCTCACGGCTGTCGGTCAGCTTGGTCGTTCGCTCCAATCTCGACATTCCTTGGTTGATCGATAGATTTTGGTCATGAGTGTGGGAATGCAGTTTCTGACCGACGCCAATGGCGAGAAGATCGCAGCGGTGATTCCGATGGACGAGTACGAGGAGTTACTAGAGGATCTGAATGATCTCGCGATGGTTGCAGAGCGACGCCATGAGCCAAAGGTTTCTCTGGAAGAAGTCGAGCGACGCCTGAAAGCAGATGGCCTCCTACCGGGTTGAGTTTCGTGGGTCTGCGGAGCGAGAGTTGCGGCGTATCGATCCGCTGATGGTGCCTCGGATCATGGAGGCGATTCGTGGGTTGGCGGAGGAGCCGCGACCTTCGGGAACGAGAAAGCTTGCGGGTTCGGAGCAGACTTTCCGCATACGAGTTGGAGATTACCGGGTGGTTTACACGGTTGATGATGAGGCGAGGATGGTTTCGATTGATCGAGTGCGCCATCGGCGGGAGGCCTATCGATGAAGAGCGAACAAGGCGCTCGACCGAACAGCCATGAGTGCCGAGCTTAAGCGTATTGCAGATTCCTGGTCCGTGGCGGCGCTCATGGCTGTCGGTCGGCTTGGTCTAGGCGGCAGCACGCGCATCATGCAATCGACATCAAACCTGAACTGAAAGGACACGTCATGAAACACGCTATCATCACACTCTTGATCGCAGCGTTTGCACTTCTCGCCAACGCCGCAGACAAGGGCACCAACCCGAAATCGGACGCTCATCCGCAGGACGGCGTTTGGAAGCCCATCGCCGCAGTCCTTGGCGGCGCGAAGCTGCCCAAGCCAGCCTTGGATGCCATCACACTGAGGGTTTCCGGCACGAATTACGAAGTCACCGTCGAAGGGGAGCAGCATTCGGACAAAGGCACCCGCACGCTCGACACCACCACGACACCCAAGCGCATCACCATCAAGAGCACGGAGGGAGCGAACAAGGGCAAGACCTTCCTTGGCATTTACGAGATGAAGGACGCCAACTCGATGCGGGTCTGTTACGACCTGTCGGGCACGGAGTTTCCGAAGGAGTTCAAGGCACCGAAGGGCACACAGTTTTACCTCGTCGGCTACCGCCGACAGGCAAACGCGACACCATCGGTTCCCGAACGCAAATAGGAGACGCCATGACTTCCAAAGCCGCCACCATCAGCGAATACTTGGAGGAGCTTCCACCCGACCGTCGGGCCGCCTTGAGCGAGTTACGCGCCCTTATCCACCGAGTCGCACCTAAGACGGTTGAGGGCATGAACTACGGGCTGCCGGCGTTCGGCGAGCTGTGCGCCCTGGCATCGCAGAAGCATTACATGGCGCTGTATGTCTGCGAGAGTGACATCGTGAAGGCTCACCTCGCGCAGTTGGGCAAGGTGAGTTGCGGCAAGGGCTGCATCCGCTTCAAGCGCATCGCCGACCTGAATTTGGGCGTCGTCGAGAGCATCTTGAGAGAGATTCTAAAGTTACGGAAGCAGGGCATCGGGCCAAGCTGCCGGTAATCCCATGCCGCCTAACATGCGCTCCGGGCAACGCCGGTTGGCGCGGGTCGAGTCGTCTTGGCTCGCAGGCCCGGCGTGACTGAGCTTGGTCGTTCGGCGGCGGCGTTGACTCGGCGGCTCTCTCCGGTATCTTGCAGCCATGAAGGTCAAAGTGATTTTAGAGCAAGGCGAGGATGGCTACTACGTGGCCCATTGTCCTTCACTGCGGTCATGTTGGTCGCAGGGTAAGACGCGGGAAGAGGCGCTCCATGGCATCCGCGAGGCGGTGGAGTTGTATTTGGAGCCTGATCCCAGCCAGTTACCTGATGACGAGCGGCATGAGGTGGTCGAGCTCTCATGAAGTTGCCGCTTCTCTCAGGGAGAGAGATTTACGCCGCCTTGGAGAGACTTGGTTTTGCGGACATCCACCGGAAGGGAAGCCACGTCAAGATGGAGCACGCTGATGGACGACGGATCGTTTTTCCTTATCACGCCGAGGTTGATCGCCACACTCTCCGAGGTGCTCTGCGGGATGCAGACATCAACGAGGAGCAGTTTCTGGAGCAGATCAGATGAAGGACCGCCCAACCAATCGCTCCAAGCAACGCCGGTTGGAGCAGGTCTGGTCGTCCTGCGTCCCTGGTCCGGCGTTCCTGAGCTTCATCGTTAGGCCGACGTGCGCAAGGTGGTCGTGTGGCAGAGCGAAGATGCATGAGAACGCAGGACAAAAATCGGAGACACATTATGACAATCAGGAATGGAATTGCGGCTCTAGTTGGTGCCGGGTTAGCGGGAATGGTTTTGCTAACGGTCCACGCCGCCGATGAACTGAACCGGAACTCGGCTCCCGCTTCGCCAGACAAGGTATCGGTTTTCAAAACGACGCCCCAGGGTGAACTAAAGTTGCATTTTTATTTCCCGAAGGGTTGGTCCCCGCGGGACAAGCGACCAGCCATCATCTTTTGGCACGGCGGGGTGTTTGCGTTCGGCTCCCCCACGCAATTTTACGCAAAGGCAGAGTATTTTGCTTCGCGCGGATTGGTCTGTGCCTCCGCGGAGTATCGCGTCAAGAACACCCACGGCACGCTCGTTGACAAATGCGCCGAAGACGCTCGTAGTGCAATGCGTTGGATTAAGGGCCATGCGACCGAGATCGGGATTGACCCGGAGAAAGTGATCGCCTCAGGCGGGTCGGCGGGCGGCACATTGGCGCTGCTGGTGGCGCGTGAGAAAGGACCCGACGCCAAAGACGACGACGCCCGTATTTCGCCCCGACCATGCGCCACGATCTTGTTCAATCCCGCCATAGGGGAAATAGAACTGGGCATAATCGGGCGCGGCGGTGAAGCTCAGGCCCTGGTGAATGCGCAGATCGCGGCCTTGAATACGCCGGAGAAGAACGAGCCGCCAGCGATCTTCTTCTTTGGCACGGAAGATCGACAGTTTCTGGAGGTGAGTCGCGAATTCTGCCGCAAGGCGGAGGCGCAAGGGAGCCGCGGTGAATTGTGGACAGCGGAGAAGATGAGTCACGGTTTCTTCAACCGACCGCCGTGGCACGAGGCTACTCTGCGCAAGGCTGACGAGTTCCTCGCCTCGCTTGGTTATCTTAAAGGGCCGCCAGAGATCAAGGCCAGCCCCGCAGCCGTGTTGAGGCGGGAGTTGCCCGCAGGTCACCCATAACCACAGACTTTGCCAATTTCGCGCTGCGCAGCCTTCATGAGGGATGCGGGGAGAAGGGATGGCTGGGTTGACGACGAGATCGCCTTGGTCAAGCTCTGGGGTTTCGAACTGAGTCAGATTCGAATTCCTGTTCTGCTCATGCATGGCGAGCAAGACCCCATGGTTCCGATTTCGCACACAAAGTGGCTGGCCAGTAAAATCTCCGGTCTCGAGGCTCGGCTTCTGCCTGGCGATGATCATCTTTACACTCCACCTTCGCCGTATCCCTGAGGTTCATGCCTGGCTATTGAGCAAGATGTGGCGTGTGCCGGATATCGCATGGAAATCGTGCCCCATGCGCCTAACAGATGCGGCGAACCGGCGCCATGCGATTCAGTTTTGTGAGTCACTGGTTTTACAGCATCATCGGCTTCGCCGGATGCGCGTTGCCAGCGCCGGTCGCTGAGCTTGGGTCGTTCGGCCCGGAAGCGCGCTTGCCGGCCGCGCGTGTGGTTTGTAGATTGATTCTTGGAGTCGTTTGCGATTGTTGGACCTTATGAGTTGAGTGTGAGCTTTGACGACGGACCGTCTCGACGGATTGATTTCAGACCAATCCTCCAGGGGGAGCTTTACGGGCCGCTCCGTGACTTGCGCCTTTTTGAGCAAGTGGCACTCGACCGTGAGGTGCATACGCTGATTTGGCCTAATGGCTCTGATTTCGATCCGGCGACGTTGCACGATTGGCCGTCGCGACCGCGCGAGGTGAGCGCAGCCGTAGAGCATTGGTCTCATTCACAGAAGGCCGAACACCCGTCAAGCCCGCGAGGTCAATAGGAAAAACGCTTCGGCCACGAAGTTTTCTTCTTCTTCGTCTGGCGTCCTCCCAGAGCGGGAGCTCCGTCTTGATTTCCGGTTTGGCCGCTCGGAACGAAGTTCGTTTTGAGCGGAGGCAGTGGTAGAACCGATGCTTGCCAAAGGCGAGCCGCGTGGTGCTCCGGGCCTGACCCAGACAATTGCCGTGGACGGGGTAGATGAAGTTAACGCCACGCGTGCCCCAGAATCCGTGATGTTCGCAGTCAAAGGGCGCAGTTGGGTGGCGCTCGGCGACTCGGTCGAGCCGCCCGAAGCTGCGCCGGGGTTGATCCTGCGACCGCGGGAAATGGTCGATGGGTACGACGAATGGGCGGTCTTCTCCCAAGTGGACGGCGAACATCTTTCGTGGTGCGTGGATGCCGGTTTCAACGCCGTGAAAATCGGCGAAGAATTCCATAGTTTCCAAGGCCTGCGGCAGTTCAAACACCAACTCGACCCGGTTTGGCAGCCCAAGTAGCTGGTTTCGCCGGGCGGATTGGCGCTGCCCATCATCCTGACGAACGCGGCGGCGCGGATCAACCGGCAGGATTTCCTTGGCCACCAGGATGCAGGCCGAGTTGTTTGAGCTTCTCCCGCACGGTGAGGCGGGAGAGGCCGAGCCAGCGGTCGGCTTTGGCCTGGTTGCCTCCGGCCAGGATGATGGCCTGGGTCAGCACTTCGCGCTCGGCGTGGGCGAGCATCCGCGCGTGCGAGTCGCTGAATTCACCTTTCTGCGCGCGGGCGAGCAGGTCGGCGGCGAAGGTGGCGAAGGCGTTGCCGGAAGGCGCCGCTTCCGTCGCGCGGGCCGCGAGCGTTTGACGAACCGCGTCGCCGCCGATGGAAAGTCCGGGCGCGGCGAGCAACAGGCGGCGGGTGATGTTCTCCAGTTCGCGGACGTTGCCGGGCCACGCGTCCGCTTGCAGAGCGGCGAGGGCGTCTGAAGAAATGGTCGGAGACTCGACACCGAAGTCGGCGGCGTATTTGTGGAGGAAATGCTGAACGAGCATGGGAATGTCCTCACGGCGTTCGCGCAGCGGCGGGAGTTGGATGCAAACCACGTTGAGCCGGTGGAAAAGGTCTTCCCGGAATTTTTCATCCCGAATCATCGCTTCCAGATTGCGATGGGTGGCGGCGATGAGGCGCACGTCCACGGAGATGGCCTC
>JACQWK010000412.1 GCA_016209525.1 Verrucomicrobiota bacterium | reverse complement strand
GGCTCTCCATGAACCGCCTGATTGGAGCGCGGGCGGCTCGCCCGCGAGTTTCTCGCCCTGGTCCGAAAGTGCGGGCGAGCCGCCCGCGCTCCGGGCCAATTCTCGGTTCATGGTCCCAATGCGCGCCAAATTTGGCGTGGGGGCTTTCCAGGAACCTCCCGTTCGTAGCCGCCGACGTAAGGAGGCGGACACTGTTGTTGAATCCGAGATCCGCCTCCTCACGTCGGCGGCTACGGTTCATGGTCCCGATCAGCGCGAGAACCGCTTGGAGGCTCTCCAGAAACCGGGAAGCGAAGCGCCGTTCTGCTGCTCCGGCGCGCCGAAGGTGATGCATGATGCCGGGTCGAAGACCGGCGCTCCACCTAAGCTTCATCTGCCGCCCTCCGTTGGCAGGGCCGTTTGGCGGCTCGATTTGAGGATGGGAGCTTTCTTGAGAAGTTCCGCATGCCTCTGCCTCAGGGTTCTGGCCCGTTCCAAAAACGACACCGGATAATCGATCAACCGCTCGCCTCCCTGAAAAATAGTGAGGAGCTGCTGTCCTCGGGGCTGCTCGTGAAGCCTCAGGATTCCCTCCAAGACCATGGCCTTGGCCGTTGAGCTCGCCTTCGGTCCAAAGCACATCACCGTCACCACGTACGCCGGCGAAACGGCGAGCTCGCGCAGGTCCTTGCCGAGTTGCGGATTCAGCTCCACCATGGTGGCAAATCCTCGACGAGTCACAAGACAGGCCTGGGCTTTGCCGAAGAAGACGGGCAACACGGTCAGGGAGAGCTTCCTTTCCGGGATCACTTTCGCGAACAGGTTTTCCGCGCGGGGCAGCCCCTGCTCCAAAAACAGCACGTCCAGCCACATCCGAGCCAGGCTGGTCCGCAGATTGTCGTATTCCATCAACACGCGGCCCTCCAAGCCGGCCAGATTGGTCACGGTGCTGCTGCGGTGTATCAGGAGCACATATTCTTCTCCCGGTTCGGAGCGGTTGGGCTCATCGAACACATGAACGCTGGCCACGTCGCCGCTGATTCTGAGATAATCGTCGGTGGTCACGCTGACGGCGTCCAACTCGCCGTTCCGCAGCGCCTTTCCCACGTCCCGAACGCCGTCGAACGTCGTCATCGATTCCAAGACAACCCCCCGCTCTTTGCCAACCGCTTCGATATAGAGCTTGATCGCGGCGCGGCCGTCGTTTTCATTGATGCCCCTGAACATTCGCGTCGTGAAGCCAAAGCGGAATGGAATCCCTGAATTCTCCCTGGGGGACTCGGCCGTCCAACCGGCCACCATCCCGCCGACGAGAACTCCCGCTAAACGCCCCCAAGTCACGGCGCACTCCTCCTGTCGTTCGATGGCCGGGAGGAGCGGTCACTGTCGTGCGCCGCGGGTTTGGCCAGCCGGTCGTATTCGGCTCTCAACTTCCTCATGTTGTCCAAATACTCCGGCTTGAACGGCACAAATTTGTGCACTTTGAACAGCGCCAGAATCTGCTGGCCCTGCGGTTCGGCGTCGAATTCCGCCAAGCCGAGGCTCGCGGCTTCCCGATGTTCCGGAGCAATCCAGCCTGACCTGTTCAAGCAGATGACCGCGTCCAACAAGGGCGGTGAAACGAGGACCACTTGAAGCCGCTGGCCGATCTGCGGATTCAATTCATTCATAATGTCAAAGGCCGCCCGGTCCACGATGCAGGCCGCGTGATTACCGAAAAAAACCGGCAAAACGGCCCCGGATGGCTTTGCCACTTTTTCAACCGTGCCAAAAAATGTCTCCGGCGTCCCGAATTGCCGTTCGAGTAACAGTGTCTGGAGCCACGGCCAAGAGGAGTAAGTATTGACGCTTTCCAAGACCACGATGCTTTGACCCCGAAGATCGGCCAAAGAACGCGGTCCGCCCTCTCTCCGCGCCAACACGAGATATTCCGACAAAATGCCCTGCTGATCTACCGCCACAAAGCCTGGATCGGCGAAACCGCTAAGGTGCATGGTCACGTAATCCCAGGAAGGGACGATTCCGATGTGGACCTTGGCGCTCCGGATTGCGGCCTCGAAGTCCAGACTGTCCTCGAAAACCAGAGTTCGCACGACAAGATCAAATCCACGCCGCCGGCCCACGGTCACGAGGAAGGCTTTGAACGACGCCTCCACATCGTTCCGGTTCATCCCGGCGAATGCCTTCTTGGCGAATCCCACGGTGAGATCCGCCTGGGTGCGATTGGAAAGACTTTGAGCTGTCTGGGCTGGGTCACTCCGCGCGAGGACGGCGGCGAGCAGCCACGGCCAGACCCAATTCATCGCTGAGTTCACGGCAAATCCTTCCCGTGGCCGGACGAGGGTTTTGAAGCGTTCGCGCTGCCTTTGGCGAGGCTGGTCAATCGGTTGTGCGTGGCCTTAAGCTCTCGGACCGTATCCAAGAGTTCTTCCTTGAAGGGCTCCAGCTTGCTCACTTTGAAAACGGTGAGAATCTGTTGCCCCTCGGGCTGCTTGTGCAGGTCCTCGAGACTGGCAATCAAGTCTTTCTTTTCTTGTTCGGATTGCCAGCCCTCCTTCCGCAGACAGAGAATCGTGTCGAGATAAGGCTTGGACGTCGCGATGGCGCGCAACCGCTTGCCCACTTGCGGATTCAACTCGCTCATGAGCTGGAAAGCCGACTGGTCCACGACACACGCCGCGCGCTGTCCAAAAAAAACCGGCAGCACCGCCGCCGAAGGTTTATTCACGATCTCGGCTTTTCTAAAGAATTCGGGCAGAGCTCCCAAGTTCTGCTCCAGGAGCATCGTCTCCAGCCACTGCCAGGAGAGATTGGCGTTGGTATTCTGCAAGATCACGATCTCCTGGCCGCGCAGCTCCGCCAAGGATTGCCCGCCCTTCTCCCGAGGGGTCAACAGCACGTAGGGCTCCAAGGGTCCGCCGGGTTCTTCGAAGACAAACATTGGTTCCATCACGCCCAGCAGATCGAAGGACAGGTAATCCCAGCAGTCGATGACCGCCAATTGCACCCCTCGCTCCGCAATCCCTTTGGCGAATTCCGCCGCGGAGTCGTAAACCTCGATCTCGGGCGCCACAACATAGCCCCGTCTTCGCCCGACGGTTTCGGCGAAGGTTTTGACCGCCGCCTCGGCGTCATTGCGGTTCACATTGACGAAATTGGATTGGTTGACGCCCACTTTCAGCCGCGTGCGGATGAGCGGCTTCTCCGCGCCAACGGCTGAAAAGGAGAGAGCGCAAACGGCGAAAAACACGAGTGTGAGCGCCAACCGGCACGGCGCGGCAAAACCGCAATCAATCTGGGTGGGGCGAGACTCCTGTCGAGCCCTGGCCTTTGCTCGGGCCAAGAAGTCAGGGCTCGACGGAATCTCGTCCCAGCGGTTTTGGTTGCAGTTGCGCCGCAATCGAAACGGACGGCGGCTGGGTTTTCGACCACAGCCGCGCTCCAAAGCGCATCGCGCCAGCCGAGAGCGCCCGAATTCGCGGAGCGTTTGGAGTGCGCGTGCTTGAGCACCGCTTTTCCCCGGCATTCCTAGGATTCTCGGCAATGTCTGCGTCCTTCGCCCGCTCCCTAGCGGCGATAAATCGACCGCACTCCAAACGCTTCGCGGCCTCCGGGGCGGTGAGGAATTCGACGATCTCATTGCCTCAGCGTGCGCCTTCAATTCGGTTAATGAGTTCTGTCCCGACGAGGAGCGCGATTTGAGATTGAAGGGCGATGTGGTCGTAACGCGCTTTGTAATGCGTGGCGGACATCAAGGCCTCCATCAACTGCGCGCGGATGACCTTCTCGGTTTCGACGAGGTCGTTCTGGTAGGCGCGCGTGTTGAGATCGCGATTCTCGACGGCGGCGTTCATCGCCTCGAGCGTCGCCGCGTGCGCTTTCTGCGCGGTGTCCAAGCTCAGGAAGGTGTCTTTGATCTGGAGGGCAATCCCTTCTTTGAGCAGAATTTTCTCTTCCTTCATCTTGGCCAGTTGCGCGCGAGCTTCAGCCACTCGGTTGCGCGTCAGGAAGCCGTCGAAAAGCGGGATTTCGAGGCCGACTCCAACGGTCCAACCTTCCCTGTTTGCTTCCGTCGCCATGCCGCCATCGGAGGCGTTCCACCACCGGTGGAGGCCGCCCGTCACGGCCAGTTTGGGGTGATGGCCGCTTTGGGCGGTGCGTGCGGCGCCTTCGACCGCTCGCAGGGCCGCTTCGAACCGGCTCCAATCGGGGCTGAATTGGTAAGCCGTGCTGACCAAGCTGTCCAGGTTTTCTGCGTAAGGCTTGTAAGGCATTTCCTTGTCGGCAGGTTTGACGGCCTCGTTCCACGGCAATCCCATGGTGTTGGCCAGGGCAGCCCGGGCCATCGCTTCATTCTTTTCCAGCAAGGCCACCATCGAGCGCAGGGATTCCACCATGACTTTGTTCTCCAGCCAGTCGGTTTTCTTCACCCGGCCGCTGCCTTCCTTGTACATGGTTTCGGTCAGATGGAGAGTGGCTTCCATCCGTGCCAGCGTGTCTTTTCCGACTTGATGGACCTGCGCCGCCAGGACCGAACCGTAGTAGAATCGTTTGACGCTATCCGCGATCTCCAGGTCCGTGCGCCGGGCTTCTTCCTTCCGCAAATCCACCAATCCTTTCCCTTGTTCGCGGTATCCCTTCCGCATGCCTCCGTCATAAAGCAGCCACGTCGCGCCCAGCGATGCGTAAGCTGAATCCCGATCCTGCAGGATCACTTCCTGCGCGGGTACTGTGATGCTTTGTTCGGGGATTTGAAATGTGCTCAATGGGATCGTTCCGAGGCCTGGGATCGTGATCGGGAGCGACCCGCCGAACGGGATGGTGATGTTTTGCGCCGGGACCGGGATGGACCTGGAGGGAAAAATGAAATTGGGATTTTCGTCAAGCCGCTCGACTGCAGCCCGCAGAGTGACGTTGGGCCAATAGGCCGCGAGGGCCTGGCGATGCTGGGCCTCGGCCATCGCGACGGCGAACCGGGACGCTGGCCGGCGGCGATTGTTTTGCACCGCGGCAGTGAGGCATTGATCCAGCGTCATTTCTTGACCGGGCTTGACGCGGGGCTGCGCGGTGTTCGTTTCTGCAGCCAGGCCGTTGATGGCCAGGACTGCAATCAGGGAAAACGCGGTGGTCGGCATCGGCGGCGCCATAAGGTATCGGAGACTCATATGACTATTTCTCGGTTTTGCGGGAAGTCGAGCGGTTCCATCCGGGGATTCCTGTGCCCAATCCAGACCGAGCGTCACTCAACGCGGCAAACCCCAGCGAAGCGGATGGAAAGCTGCAACGCTGCTGAAAGGGCGACAGAGTCGCCACATCCAATCTCAATATGCAGAAGCCGCGCAGTCGCCTCAAGCGAAATTGGCGTGTGTGGGCGCATCTCAGATCTTTCCGTGAGGCTGCCGGAGGCGTTGGGAGTGGCGCAGATTTTCAATCTGCCGTATCGCCGACTTGCAGTCGGCAGAGCGTCGGCAAGTTCCTGACCGCGCGAATTTGCCGGCAGGTCGCAGAATGCAATTCTGCGATGCAGTGCAACGCGGCACAGCCGCAACCAAAACGGCGCGCGGCCTTCCAGGCCGCAGCGGCTC
>JACQWK010000411.1 GCA_016209525.1 Verrucomicrobiota bacterium | reverse complement strand
CTCGGCATCGGCGCGAACACAGCCATCTTCTCGCGCTTATGAAGGAGAGTGAATTCTTTTCAACGCATCCCGGGCTTGCTCTCGAATCGAAGGGGACACCCAAAGGGACGAGCCAAAGAGCGCTTCCAGCCGAGCCGCGCTCCGCAGCCGGCTCAGATGTCCATGAGCCGCAGCCCAAAGAACGAGACCGAGCGAACCGTGCGCCTCGACCCCAAGCGATTTCGCCAGTTCTCTCGCCGCCGTGTCGTCGGTCAGATACCAGTGGGCTTTCACGTGATGGGCCAACGCCAGGGCCTCGGATTCGGCTCTGTGCAAGAGGCCGGCTGCGGTCCAATGGGCCGCTTGCTCGGCCGATCCCGTCTCCAATTCGACAACCTGCAATTGGCGGGGGCGATGCGCGGGCCAGTCTCCGACCAGCCGCATTAACTCTCGATCAACTGCCCACGGAACATAGACGGAGTCGATCAACGAGAGCAGATCGAGCGCTTCAGCCTCTTGCAGGTGAAGAACTGGACCCGTGTCGCAAACGACGGTCTCCGGTCTCATTCGCTCCGAGCCTCACGCAGCGCCCAGGCAATGTCCTCGCGCTGATGCTTCTCTGCGAGGGCGCTGGCATGGTGGCGAAGAAACTCGTTCAGCGCGTGACGCACGGCCTCCTGGGCGTTGTGGTACAGCCCAGCCTTCACCAACTCGTCCAGCTCTGCCGCGACTCGATCCGGCAATTCCAGTTCCAGCGACTTCATGACCAGCAGCGTAGGATGGGGTACCCGCTCGGTCAAGGTCTGCTCAGTTCACGCAACAACTCATTCCATAATCCTTAACATTCAATCCTCAATACTATGAACGATCTCAAATTCGCGTTCCGCCAGTTGCTGAAGAATCCCGGCTTCACCGCCGTGGCCGTGCTCACGCTCGCGCTCGGCATCGGTGCAAACACCGCCATGTTCAGCGTGGTCAACGCTGTCTTGCTGCGCCCATTGCCGTTCACCGACCCTGAACGGCTGATGTTTGTTGAAGGGAAGGATTGGAGGGTCGTTTCAGGCGGCGATTTTAATGACGTGAACACCCAAAGCCGCTCGTTTTCTCATCTCGCGGCCTTTTTCGGAAATGCGACGTTCAACTTGTCCGGTGGGAAAGAGCCGGACCGGGTCAGTGCCGCGCGCGTCTCGGCCACTCTCTTGCCAACCCTGGGCGTGCAACCGGTTCGCGGCCGAAATTTCACCGGGGAAGAGGACCGGGATGGCGGGGAAAAGGTCGTTCTTTTGAGTTACGGTTTGTGGCAGCGAAAGTTTGGCGCGGACGAAGGAATTGTCGGGCGCACCGTGAAACTCGATGGAGTAAGTCACACGGTGGTCGGCGTACTACCTCCTAGCTTCAATTTCCCTCCGAACAAGGAACTGTTCATGCCTTTGGCTCTAAGCCCTTCCGAGCTGAATAGCTACGGTATGTATTCGTTCACGGTCCTCGCTCGCCTAAAGCCTGACGTGAGCCCGTCACAGGCTGACGCCGAACTACGCACGATTATCCGGCGTGAGCGGCCGGATTTTGCTGATCCCGGAAGCTTTCCCGATTTTCGGAAGACTTGGAGCGTGCGGCTGGTCGGCGTGCATGAAGCGATGGTGGGTAACGTGCGTAAGATGATGGTGGTGTTAATGAGCGCCGTGGGGTTCGTCGTGCTGATCGCCTGCGCGAATCTGGCGAATCTGCTGTTGGCTTCAGCCACCCGGCGTCAGAAGGAAATCGCCGTCCGATTGAGCCTCGGCGCGACCCGCCGCCGGGTCATCGAACAGTTCCTTACGGAGAGCCTCCTGCTGGCGATTCTGGGCGAGTTCGCGGGCTTGTTTCTCGCCTATTCAGCGATCGCGCTGATCAACTCATGGTTGCCCGCAAATTTACTACGCATCGGGGAGATTGGCTTGGACGGACGAGTATTGGGATTTACCACGGCGCTGGCCCTGTTAGCTGGATTCTTGTTCGGAACGCTCCCAGCCTGGCGAGCTTCGCAAACCACGCTGACCGACGCGTTGAAATCCGGCAGCCATACAGCGAGCAGCGGCTTTGGCCAGCAGCGAATGCGCGCATTGCTCGTCGTGTCGCAGGTGGCATTGACGATGGTGCTGCTGACGGGAGCCGGCCTGCTGATTAAAAGCTTTGTGCGGCTGCAGAATACGCCACTGGGATTTCGGTCTGAGCAACTGCTGACGGCACGAGTCACGCTGCCGTCTTCCACGTATACCAACGCTCAACAGCGGCTGAACTTCGCGCAACGATTACTCGAAGAAGTACGCCGCCAGCCGGGATTGCGAGAGGCAGCGCTGACGTCTCAATTGCCGTTTGCGTGGGGCAACCAGTCATTCGGCATCACGATCGATAGAAAAGCGGAATCGGAAGGAAACATGCCCAATGCACATTTTCGTTCGATTACCTCGGAGTATTTGCGCGTCATGGGAATTCCGCTCCTGAAAGGCCGGGAATTCTCGAACTCCGACCACGAGCGTGCGCCGATGGTTACTCTCATCAACGAAACGATGGCGAAGAAGTATTGGCCGAACGCCGATCCCATCGGCCAGCGCATCCAGGAGACATCCAATGAACCTGTCTGGCGCGAGATCGTCGGCATCGTCGGCAGTGTGCGGCACGAGGCGCGCGAGCGCGAACCGGAGCCGGAAATGTTCGTGCCCTGGAGCCAGGTTCCCGACATGACGCTGAACCTGGCAGTCCGCACGCAGCTCGAACCTTCCAGTGTCGGAGGCGCTCTTCGCAGCGCCGTTGCCGGCTTTGACCCGGAGCTGCCGCTTTTTGATGTCCGCACGATGGAGGCGCGACTGTCCGATTCGGTGGCGCAACCGAGGTTTCGGACAGCTTTGCTCGGCGCCTTCGCCGCTATCGCGTTGATGATGGCGGCGATCGGCATTTACGCCGTGATGGCGTTCTCGGTCGCTCAACGCACCCACGAACTGGGCCTTCGCGTCGCGCTTGGAGCGCAGCGCCGCGACGTAATCAGCCTGGTGCTTCGACAGGGAGCGGCCATTGCGGGTCTTGGCATCGTGATCGGCCTCGCAGTCGCGTTTGCGTTGACCCGTGTTCTGGTCACTCTACTCTACGAAGTCAAACCGACCGATCCGCTGACATTTCTGGCTGTTCCGTTGATGCTTGTAGGCGTGGTTTTTTTGGCTTGCTGGCTGCCCGCGCGGCGGGCGGCGAGGATCGATCCGATGGAGGCGTTGCGTTATGAATGATCTCAAATTCGCCTTCCGCCAACTCCTGAAGAACCCGGGCTTCACCGCCGCGGCCGTGCTCACGCTCGCGCTCGGCATCGGGGCCAACACCGCCATCTTTAGTTTCGTCAACGCCATTTTGTTGCGCCCACTGCCCTACAAGGACGCGGACCGTCTCGTCATGATCCACGAGACGTATATGGCAAATAACGCCGCGGTGGCTGCGCCTTTGCTCGATGTATGGAGGAAACAGAGCACGGTGTTCGAAGGATTGGGCGCAAGACGGTGGTCCAGCGTCAGCCTCACTCTGACCGGCGCCGGGGCGCCGGAGATACTGACGGGTATGCCGGTGTCGGCCAACGTCTTTGGACTGCTGGGAGTCAAGCCGGCACTGGGCCGTGATTTCCTCCCGGAAGAGGAAGTCTTCGGCAATCACCACGTCGTGCTCTTGAGCCACGAATTCTGGCGGAACCGTTTTGGCGGTGACACCAACATGCTTGGTCGAAGCATCACCTTGAATTCCGAGCCGAAAACCGTGATTGGAATCATGCCGCCGCGAACTCAATTCCCGCAGGGCAACACGCAAGTTTGGGTGCCGCTGGCCTTTGAACCTTGGGAAATGCGATTCCGGCACGCCCACAATTATCTGGTGGTCGGCAAGCTGAAGCCAGGAACGTCGATTGCGCAGGCCAACCAAGAAATAAAACTCATTGCCGGGCGACTGGCAGAGGCCGATGCGGAAAACAAAGGCTGGAGCGCCGAAGTCCACGACCTCAAAGGCATCATGGTGGGCGATGTGCAACGCGTGCTGTTGGTTCTCCTTGGAGCTGTGGGATTGGTGCTGCTCATCGGCTGCGCCAATATTGCCAACCTGCTGCTCACTCGCGCAGCAGCCCGCATCCGTGAATTCGCTGTCCGCACCGCGCTTGGAGCCGGACGCGGTCAGTTGATCCGACAGTTGCTCACCGAGAGTTTGTTGTTATGCGCGATAGGCGGATTGAGTGGCGGGTTGCTGGCGGCGGTGGGGCTGGCAGGTTTGATCCGCCTCAGTCCGCCGGATTTGCCCCGCATCTGGGAGGGGATTCATCTCGACGGAACCGCCCTTGGATTCACGGCCTTGTTGACGCTAATAACGGGTCTGTTGTTTGGAATTATGCCGGCATTGCAAGGCTCGAATCCCGCGCTCGCCCGGGAGCTGACTGAAAGCGCGCGCTGCACCGCTGGCATCCGTCGCGGACGGTTGCGCAACGGCCTGGTGGTCGCCGAGGTCGCGCTCTCAGTGGTCCTCCTCATCGGAGCAGGATTGATGATCCGCAGCTTTGGCAGACTGCTGACTCAAGATTTCGGGTTCAATCCTGAGCAGGTTGCCACCATGCACATCAACCTCCCGAACAAGAAGTATCCAAATGAGGCGGCTAAGCGGCAGTTGTTCGATCAATTGCTCGCCAAAGTGCGCGCGCTCCCTGGTGTGAAAGCGTCGGGCGGTGTGTTTGGGCTGCCCCTGAGCGGCTCGATTGAGGGCCAGGACTTGGAACTCGTGGGCGCGCCGCCGCTGAAGCCGGGCGAGTTATTGACCGCCGACTACGCGCAGGTGAGTCCCGGTTACTTCGCGGCGATGAACATCCCGCTGCTGCAAGGCAGAGATTTCACCGAGCTTGATACCACCAACGCGCCACTGACTCTGATCGTGAACGAAACGTTCATCCGCCAATTCAACCTCGGCACCAATGTCCTGGGCCGGCGACTTAAGATCAGCGATAGTCGGCGCAGGGAATCCGAGATCATCGGTGTGGTGAAAGACATCAAGGGCAACGACATCTTCACCCCGGCACGCAGCGCGATGTATCGCACCTACAAGCAGTTTTGCCGTGGGCAGATGACGCTGGTGATCCGCACGCAACGCGACCTGTCGGACGTGACTCGCGCCGTCCGTGTTGAACTCGACCAGTTGGACAAGGATCTGCCGCTCGAGAACGTCCGCACGATGACGCAGCTCGTGGAGTCATCGGTCGCGCAACGAAAGCTTTCAGTGCGATTGCTGAGTGGATTTGCGGTAGTGGCGTTGCTGCTGGCGGCGATTGGTCTTTACGGCGTGCTCGCCTACAGCGTGACGCAACGCACCCGGGAGATTGGCATTCGCACAGCCCTGGGCGCCCAACGCCCCGATGTAATCGGACTCGTTCTTCGCCAAGGGATGAAACTGGCGGGTCTCGGCATTCTCATCGGCCTGGGTGGTGCATTCGCGCTGACAAACTTTATTCGCAGCCTCCTCTTTGGCGTCGCACCGACCGATCCGCTCACGTTTGCCATTATTCCCGTGCTGCTGGCTGTGGTGGCATTGCTCGCTTGCTGGCTGCCCGCCTGGCGTGCCGCCCGAGTCGATCCCATGGAGGCGCTGAGATATGAATAAGCCGTCAGAGCGTCAGAGCGTCAGAGCGTCAGAGCGTGGAAGCGTAAGGCCGAAAATCAACCAAGTTCTTTTTCCGTTCGGTTCCGTTCTGCCAACGCTCCCATGCTCCGACGCTCTGACGCTCCACGCTTAGACGAACTATGAACGACATGAAATTCACCTTCCGCCAACTGCTGAAGAACCCCGGGTTCACCGTCCACCCTCCGCAGTGCTGCCGCCCAGACCAGGCCCAGTTCCCGCAGTGCTGCTCCAGTAAACCGGGACGCCTTCGGCAGTACAGCTACGGAGGACGGGCCGTGGCCGTGCTCACGCTCGCGCTCGGCATTGGAGCGAACACGACTGCGGCAACCACTTCATCAGGCCGGGCGGACGGCCAGCGCCTTATCGATCTTGATTTCAGGATGGTCGCGGTCGAAACCCAAGACTTGCGAGGCGTCCAGAATCTCGATGCCGATCAATTCGTCGGCAGCACCGTAGTCGAGAAAAACGTGTTCGTTGGCCTTGACCGTTGTGACTTCGCCACGCTTTTCGGTCAGGTAGATGTAAGCCGCGTCCACCTCGGGATCGTAGGTAATTTTCATAAGGTCTGTCTAAAAGTAGAACGTCAAGACCGTGACCACCACATAACGGTCGGGCTTTTCCGACACGATAGGCATCACTTGCTTGGTTCCATAGTATTTGCCTTTCCAGGTCCCTTCAAACCGCAAGTTAAGCCGGAAAGCAATGCGGCCCTTTTCTGCGGGGACCTGCCGACCGCGGCGGATGGCGTCCTCCACCTCTTGCCGGTCGGTTCCGCGTTCGGTCATCCGCTGCGAAACGTGATGACTGAAATAAACGGGCTTCATGGTCTTGGCTTCAGCAACCGTCTCTCTGCACTTCGACACGCATTCCTACAGAGATGAACTGAACTATGCAAACTCTGCTTCTCGACCTCAAATTCGCCTTCCGCCAATTGCTGAAGAACCCCGGCTTCACCGCCGTGGCCGTGCTCACGCTCGCGCTCGGCAT
>JACQWK010000423.1 GCA_016209525.1 Verrucomicrobiota bacterium | reverse complement strand
TTTTCTCCCTCTCCCACGACGCAGGAGTGGGAGAGGGTCGGGGAGAGGGCAATCTCGTGTGGTGACCGTGTCCAGATGTGCTAGGATGAAGCGCCCCTCCTCTCCCCGGCCCTCTCCTCCACTTCGTGGAAGAGAGGGAGTTACGCCATTGGCGATTTGGTGGCAGTGTCAAGATGCGTCCGTCGTCTTGCCCGAGAGGCCCACAACGATGGCAACCCCCGACGAAGTGCCAATCCGATTGGCGCCGGCTTCGATCATCGCGCAGGCTGTCTCCGCGTCGCGAATCCCTCCGGCAGCCTTCAGCCCAAATTTATCGCCAACCAATTGCCGGAGCAACCGCACGTCATCGATCGTGGCCCCGGACGGACCGAAACCTGTGGACGTCTTCACGAACTGCGCCCCCGAATCGAGCACGAGCCGGCAAGCCTCCTCCTTCTCAGCTCGGGTGAGGCAGCAGGTCTCGAGGATGACTTTGACGAGGCGCTCGTCCGCAGCCTCGACAACGTCCCGCAATTCCCGGAGCACGAACGCATGGTTGCCGTCCTTCAAACGGCCGATGTTCAACACAACGTCGATTTCGTGCGCCCCGCAGTCGATGGCCACCTCGGTTTCGTA
The DNA here is from genome assembly GCA_016209525.1 of Verrucomicrobiota bacterium. GTDB lineage: Bacteria > Verrucomicrobiota > Verrucomicrobiia > Limisphaerales > SIBE01 > VHCZ01. The sequence goes on along the minus strand of JACQWK010000423.1, from coordinate 14,161 downwards.
GCGTTTTGCGTCCGCATCCATGGCGCCAAGCGGGAAGCCCACGACCGTGACGACTTTCACGGCGCTCTCGCTCAACAACTCTCGGGCGAGGCTTACCCAAGAGCCGTTGACGCACACGCAGCGGAAGTGGTGGCACCGTGCCTCCTCGCAGAGCCGCTCGATGGCTGCATGCGTGGCATCGGCTCTGAGCAGCGTGTGCTCGATATAACCGGCTAGCTCCAGCGGACTCGTGGGCAATTTCACTTCGAGGAAGGACTCTATTCGGCTTTGAAGCCAAGGTGAGATTAATCAACGTGAAAGCGTAAATTTAAATGGCACCTCCCCCATCCTGCCTCCTTCGCCGAGGCGACGGCGGACAACTCGGACACCCTCTCCCCATCGATTGGGGTGAGGGGGATTCGCCGCATTTTGAAAACGAATATTAGCGCTTTGATGTGGATCAGGATTTGGGCAGCAGGTCCGCCACCATGGCCCGCTCCTCTTTCAGTTCTTTCACCGTCGCGTCGATCTTCGCGCGCGCGAATTCATTCACGGGCAGGTTCGGCACGACTTCGAGCTTTTGGCCGTTACTCCGGATCGGGAACGAGGAAATCAGGCCGGGCTCGACTCCATAGCTGCCGTCCGAACACACACAGACACTGTGCCAGTCTCCGGCCGGCGTTGGAGTCAGGATGGAATTGACGCAGTCGATCACCGCGTTCGCGGCGCTGGCCGCGCTGGAGGCGCCGCGCGCCTTGATGATCGCCGCGCCACGCTGTTGGACCGTGCTAATGAATTCCCCCTTCAACCAAGCCTCGTCCTTGATCAATTCCGTGGCGGGTCTGCCTTGGATGCGCGCATTGTAGAAATCGGGAAACTGTGTGGAAGAATGGTTGCCCCAAATCGTCACGTTGGTGACGGCCGTGACATCGACTCCGGCTTTCCGCGCCAACTGGGATTTGGCGCGATTTTCGTCCAGGCGAGTCATCGCATGCCAGCGGTCCTTTGGCACATCCGGCGCATTGCACATGCCGATCAGGCAATTCGTATTGCAGGGGTTTCCCACGACCAGGATGCGCACGTCTCGGGCCGCGTGTTTCTGAATCGCTTGGCCTTGGCCGATGAAGATCTTCCCGTTGATCCCCAGAAGGTCCTTGCGTTCCATGCCGGCTTTGCGCGGAATGCTTCCCACGAGCAGCGCCCAGTTGACGCCCCGAAAGCCTTCTTCAAGGTTTGCGGTCGGCACGACTCCCTTCAAGAGCGGAAACGCGCAATCGTCCAACTCCATGACGACCCCGCTCAGCGCCGGCAAGACCGGTTCAATTTCGATCAAGTGCAGAATCACCGGTTGGTTCGGCCCGAACATGGCGCCCGAAGCAATCCGAAAAACCAGCGCGTAGCCAATTTGACCCGCCGCCCCTGTCACCGCTACCCGAATAGGATTTGTATTCATAATTTTGAGCTGGAAGTATAGAAGCGCGGTTTTCAGCGAAGCAATGGAAATCAGGATTGCGCTTGCGTTCTCGTCCATTGCACCGCTGGCCAGCGATTGCTTCCGACGAACCAACCTAGCGCTACAATGACACTTGAAGCTGTGCCTGATCCTTTGCGCGAGAGGTTCGCCACGACGCGCCAGAGTTTGGACTTCGCGCGCTTGAGCGCCGCTTTTCCAGGCAGAGACAGAGAGAATCCGCTTTACTCGAGCTTCGAATGCAAATTGGAATAGGCCGTCATGAACACTAAATTCGAAGGAATGCTGGACGAATATTTTGAATCTGTCCTTCGGGAAAATCCGACCTATGCGACCTTGGTGGGTCTGAAGGACGGCGAGGGAAAAGTTGGCAGAGCTGGACTCGACTTCGAGCTCAAACAGGAACGGCGACGGCGGCGAACGCTGGCGGCGCTGGACGCCGTTTCCCCTCGCGATCTCTCGAACGAGCAGCATCTGGATCGCCTCGCGCTCCGCGCCCGGCTCCTCCGCGAATGCGAGGATTTCCAGCGGGGCCGTCATCGTCTCGATCCAAATGCGCTGGATCACCTCTTGAATGTTCTCCTCCACGAACTCATCCGCGGGGAAGACGAGCCCGCACGCGCGGCGCGCAATCTGCGCTCGCTTCTGGACAAAGCGTCCGGGTACCTCGACGAAGCAGTTACCCTGATTGACCGGCCCGAACCTGTTTGGCGCAGGATCATGGACCAGACCGCGAGCGGAGCACCGGCTTTATTCGAAGCCGTGCAGTCCTTTCTGCGTCGAGTTTCCCCGGAGACCAGAGATGCCCCGCGAATCCTCGCGATTCAGAAAGCATTCGCGGCGTACCGAGAATCGGTCATGGCTCGTCCCCTGGCAACGGAAGGCGCCTTTGCCGTAGGAGTTCTCACGCTTCAACGGCGTGTCCGCGATGAATTGGGGCTCGATGATACGCTCGGCGAGATTGAAACCTTGGCTGCTTCGGAAATCACGCGCGTGGGCGCGTTACTGCAAAAGGCCTGCCGAAGATTCGGGGCGAGAAAGCGGCCCGCGCAGATCATCGAAGAGGCCCGTTCGCAGTGGCGTCCCAAGACGGATCTTGTCGCCGTCTATCGCGACCAAACTCAAGCGCTCGTTCGCGCATTCCGAAGCGCGAAAGCCGTGACCTTCCCGCCCCGAGAGACCCTCGAGGTGCGGCTCGTCCCGGAGTTCATGCGGCACTTGTTTCCGACGGCGGCGTACACGCAGCCCGGCGCCTTCGAGAAACGTCAGCGCGGCATTTTCTGGGTTAACGACCTCAGCGTGACCAAGAAGTCAGACGCCGAGAAGCAAGCCGAACTGGCCCAGCATTTCGGTCTGAGCCTGACTTGCGCGCACGAAGCTTACCCCGGTCATCATTTGCAATTTGTCACGGCCAACCGGCATCCGCGGAAGTGGCGGCGGCTTTTCGCGCATGCGGTCTTCTACGAAGGATGGACGTTGTGGTGCGAGCAAATGATGGTGGATCTGAGGATCGACGAATCTCCTTGGCTCCAAGTCCAACAATTCCATGACGCACTGTGGCGCTGCCAGCGGATACTGGTAGATGTTCGATTGCAGACGGGCCGTTACAACTACGCGCAAGCCGCGGCCCACTTGCGGCGGCACTTGGGTTTCACAACGGCGCGCGCGGAAGCGGACGTGAACTGGTACACCAGCCAGCCCGGTGTGCCCATGAGCTACTGGTTGGGCCGGCTGGAAAATGAGCGGCTGCGTCGTCGGCTCATCGTCGGGCGCGGGTGGAGTTTGCAGCGCTTCAATGACTGGCTGCTGAGCTTCGGTACTTTGCCGCAGGCGTGGATCGAGAAGTACGGATTGGACTGAGAGGCCGGGGCTCAGAACGCGCAGCTTAGAGTCACTTGCGCCAAACCCCAATCGCGGCTGCGATACAACTTCTCGAACGGCTTAATGTCCGCTTCCACGGCGTCGTAACGGGTGAAGTACGGGCCCGCCGTCAGTTTGGCCGACCAACGATCCCCTTGCCAGCGCAGGCCCACGCCGACTTGGAAAGTTTCAAGAGCCGGCGCAGCGACGTTGAACAGTTGCGGATTGGCAATCTCGCCGCTGTCCCGGTAGAACCGTCCGATCAAGCCGAGAAACCACCGTTGCTCCCAGTCGTATTCCAGGCTGGCGGCGAACGAGACGGAGTTGAAATTCGGTTCCTCCAACGAAGCTCCGACGACAGGTCTGAATACCCATCGCTCACCGAGCGCCCAGTTCAACGAGCCTTGATAAGACAACCTCGGATTGCGGGCAGTCGTATCGGCGATTTGAAATTCGTTCAGGGCCCGCAACCGTCGTGAAAGCACGTTTTCCAAAGATAATCGTGCTCCGACCGTGTGGAGCCGATTTGGGCTGGACAACAGCGCTGTGCCAATGCGCGGCGGCGGCAGCACGACGATCTCATAGCCTGAGGGGATGTCGTCTCGGCTGTAGATCCCATCGACTTGCAGAAAACCGGAGGCGGGCCGGTATTCCCACCGGACTCCGGCGGAGAGGTTAAGTCCTCTAGGCTCCGTCTTTTGGTATCCCGGAACCTCGAAATAATATTGCCGGTAGTATTCCGTGACCCAAAGCGTCCGGTAACTCGTGTATCCGTCGTAAACGCCGCCGGAGCCGAGCAATGTCAGTGAAGGTGCGAGTTTCCGCTTCAACCCTCCCTGCAACGCGACTCGACGTTGATTGAGTTCCATCGGTCGGCTGATGATGTCGAAGTCCGCAGGTTGATACGTCAGATCAAGGGTGCTGTACGAAACACTCAGGCTCAGGTCCCATTGCGATCCTCTGAATTGGTAACCCGCCGATTCGTCCGTCACGATGATCCCTGACGTCCACAGCGCCTCAGAAGCAGCTTCGACCGAATGTCTGGCGGGACCTGATGACACGATCGATTCCGGCGAGGACTCGGTCTCGGCGCCTTGAGAAATCAGCAGTTCGAGGGCAAAGAGAGCGCCGATTCCAGCCAGGCGCAAGAGTGTCCTCAACTGTTGCAATAAGCCAGATCTTGTCACGCTCTAGTCAGAATAGACTTGGCTGCCGGAACGCGTCAAAAATCGGTGTGGGGTGAGGGGTGTCTATCAACTTCTGAACTCATCAATAAAAGCACGCTCTATGGGCTGCACGCGGAGCATCCAACGGCCTGGGCCCCACCCGAGAACATCGAACCGGGCTCGGTCTGGCTCCACATTCTGCACTGGTAAACAAAGGCGCCAGAATCATTGAACACCATGTTGGGCTTCGATACGAGCCTTTGTTGGTGCGGCGGGATGGTGGAACAGCCTCCAAGCAGGAGCAAGCTTGCCCATGAAAGGAGCCAAAGGGGAACCGGCGCACGAGAGGTATCCAGGCTGATTAGCACTCGGTCTGTGGCCGCATCTCGAATAGGTCGGTAAGCGCCGACTCGAAGAGCCTGCTTGGAAACTTGCAGCAGCCGACGTAAGGAGGCTCTGACTTTGGCCGCGAACGGTCTTGGCCGGTGGAATTTGAGCCTCATCGCCTCGGCTGCTACAGAACATCGAATCCTCGGACAGCCTGTCATTGCAAGAGCCAGCCAAAGACTACCTCTTCTCCATCTTGTCCAACTTGTCTTCAAGTCGTTTCAGCCGATGGTCGATGTCGTCGAGTTTCTTGCCTGTTTCCGACGGCACCTCGCGGTGTTGGACATTGATCAACGGCGGGATGGCCACACACCCATTCAACAAGATACAACCGGCGAGCCCTAAGAAAAAGAGAGAGACTTTTCGTTTCATAATGATCGAATTGAACTGCGTTCCACTTGCCTTCAGTCCGTTCATCCGTGCAGGTCGGGCCGAGAGCGTGGCACTCGGCCATGGCCTTGGCAATATCAAATTCCGACTGCGGCGGGAAGCCCAGAAGCCAAGCGCGACGCGGCTTCGGCACCATTGGCCGACCATTGAAAGCGGTGTCGCCGCCGAACGGGAATGATTCACACACGGAGAAAGGTCGGGACGCAGCGCCGCGGCGTCCCCGTGCCGTGCAGACGCGGAACTCTTATGAGAGGGTGCGATGACATTCTCACTGTGACCACACGCTGTTCCGCCGCTGCACGCGGCGGGGACGGCGCAGGCGCGCCATCCCTACCTTCAAAATGCGCGCGCCGGTCGATTGAAAATCCAACGAGCCTTGGAAGTCAGAGGCCATGCCAGGAACCTTTGAAACCTTTCCACATCGCTGCTAATAATCTCCCATGCCTAAAGCTACCGACATTCGCTGCATCGGCGCCCGGCTCTATTTGCTCCCGTTGCAGTTGCGGATTCCACTCAAATTTGGCCCGGAGACTGTAACCTCAGTCACCTGCGCGCGCGTTTGCCTGCGCGTGGCCAACGCCAAAGGGCAAGCTGCCGAAGGTTGGGGCGAGACGCCGCTCAGCGCCTCTTGGGTCTGGCCGAGCTTATTGTCTTACGACAGCCGCGAAAAAACTTTGCAGGAATTCTGTCGTGTTCTCACAGAAGCCTGGCCCAAGTTTCAGACGAGCGGCCATCCCATCGAGATCGGGGACGCCTTCCTTCAAGAGCGCCTCTCAAGCTTGTGGAGGGAATTCAACACGGAGCTTGGGTCGAACGCACGGAGTGCCTCTGGAAGCCAGCAGCATCCGACTCCCAATTCAGAAATCAGAAATCAGAAATCAACAATCACTCCGAGCTCACGGCTACCGACGCCAGCCCATTCCGAGACCGGACTCGGCCCGGGGTTGCCCACGGGGCCCTCTCCCGAGCCCATGCCGTGGCTCGCGGCGCTTGTCTGCTGCTCGGCCTTCGACATCGCTCTCCACGACGCCTACGGGATGCTCCATCAGGTTCCAGTCTATAACACTTACAACGCCGGCTTCATGAACATGGACTTGGCGAACTTTGTCACGCCCGCTGAGGGAGTCCGCATTTCCTTCTCCGGACAATATCCGGAGGATTACTTCATCAAGCCGCGCCGAGACCGGCTGCCGGCTTGGCACTTAATCGGCGGCAAAGATCTGCTGCGCGCCGATGAACTCACGGGAACGGAACCGAACGATGGGTATCCCCTCTTGCTCACAGACTGGATTCAGCGCGACGGTCTGACTTGCTTGAAGGTCAAGCTGCGCGGGAACGACGGCGCTTGGGATTACCAGAGGCTGGTGGAAGTCGGGAAAATCAGTTTGCAGCACGAAGTCCTCTGGCTCACCGCCGACTTCAATTGCACGGTCAGCGACCCCGCCTACGTGAACGTCATGCTCGACCGATTGCTCGTCGAACATCCCAGGATTTACGCGATGATCCTGTACGTGGAGCAACCGTTCCCTTACGACCTCGAACAAAATCAGATCGATGTCCACAGCGTCTCCGCCCGGAAACCGCTGTTCATGGACGAGAGCGCGCACGACTGGCAGTTGATCAGACTGGGGCGCGGGCTCGGCTGGAGTGGTGTGGCATTGAAGACGTGCAAAACCCAGACCGGCGCGCTGCTGAGCCTCTGCTGGGCCAAGGCGCACGGGATGACTTTGATGGTTCAGGACTTGACCAATCCGATGCTTGCTCAGATCCCGCACGTCCTGCTCGCCGCGCACGCCGGAACCATCATGGGCGTCGAAACCAACGCGATGCAGTTTTATCCAGAGGCCTCCAAACCCGAAGCGGCCATCCACCCGGCGATCTATCAACGCCGCGCGGGACAGATTGACTTGTCCACAATTTCAGGACCTGGCTTTGGCTACCGGGTCGGTGAAATTAAGCGCCTGTTGCCATCGCCCTTGCTAATCTGTGAGTGACCGTGAGTGGCCGGGCTTCAGACGAAAGAAGCGACATACTGACAGCGTTCGACCGATGACGACATTATCCCGTAAAGGCATGCTCTTGGCCGTGTTGCTTCCGATCTCGTGCCTCGGGATTTTTTACTCCCTCGCCGCTCACATGCACCTGAGTTTGGGCGGATGGCCCGACTCAATCAGCAACCACGGATTTAGTGATCCGGAATTCATCTCTCGGCTTTCAAGCGCACGACTTGAGCCTCCTGCGGGCGAAGCGAGATTCTCCAGCCAGAGTCTTCCTGCGGCAAGTCCTTTCCTGAAATCATCTCTTTCAGGCCGAGGCGTCCGGTCAGGCTGATCGCTTCACTGGTCAAGCGCAGAAGGCCGGTTTGGGGTTGGTCGGTGTCGTTGAATACCGTGAGATAGGCCATGTCATCGGGACTGGGGCCGAAGCGTTCGACCAGGATTTGTTTGTTGTCGCACTCTGCGTTCGTGATCGGCTGCCAGCCGGCTTCCGCCACCTGTTTGATGATTGGGATGTACTTTTTGAACAGAGGCCGGTCGCGCTCATACCATTTGGGGTTGCGCCAGTACGGGTTTTCCGCTGCGTTGTGACTGAACATGCTGGGAAACATTCCGTAGAAGAGGCAGCGCTGAAAATATTTTTCCACGAGCTCCGGAGCGAGCGCGTTGTAATCCGTGTTCATCAAGAGCAAGTAGGGTTTCTGACCGGCCATGGTCCGCCACAAACTCATTTGCGTGTGGGAAGCGGGTTGGTATCTGCCGCCCCGCAGCCAGTCAGTCTCCGTCCCCATCACATCCAGCCACGGGCAAAGAAACGAAAACCGATACGGAACTCCGTTGGCAAAGGTGAGTTTGCCGAGCCGGTGCACATCCTCGCAAATCCACTTCGTGAACTCGAACACAGCCAAACCTTTGAAAAGCGCGGGGCGTTTGTTGTCCGAGGAGAACGTGAGCGGAACGGTGGTATAGCGAAAATGTTCCCGGCGGAAATTCAGATCGGCGGTCACGTAACCTTCCAGCGAATCGAGGTACTCTCCGTCCAGTTGGCCTTTCGCGCTTGCTCCGTAAAGCCTCTCTTTGAGCGCGTCATTCCAGTGGACCTCCGCCGCGTTGAATGCCTGGGCTCCAGGCGGCCGAGCGGCGGCCTCCGCGGAGTTGTCCGCGGACCCTCCGCCGAATGCAGACGGAAGGCGGGGATTCGGGTTGAGGCTCCAGACGGCCCCGTTGCACCAAGGTTCATTTCGGAAAAGCAGACAAGGCTGCCCCGCCTCATCCTGCATGCCGGCAATCTGAGACGCTCTGGCCATGCGGCGGGCAGACTCGCTGCCGTTGTTCACCATTGCATCGCGGACCCGCAAGGCCTCTTCCAGCGTGCGCGGCGCGTCTTTTTTCATCGGCATCCACCAGGTCATCGGCTCGGTATAGCGGAAACTCAGGATCCCGCTCCGGTCATCGAACGGGACATTGTTATTGCCCTCGTGGTACTTGAATCCGAAGTCCTGCCAGTCCGGCACGGTCGCGATGTCGGTGAACGGCATCCAGATTCCTTGGTCTCTGGAGCGCACCCGGAAGTAATCCGGGAAAATGTCCATGTACTTCTTAAACGCGGCACGAAAACCCAAGCGCGGATCGAAACGGAAAATCACGAAGCGAAAGTCAGCGCTGCTCGGAAAACGCTCAGACTCTTTCACCAGACCAAAGTCGTAGGCGATGAAGAGCTGCCGCGTTCCCGCGTGATAACCCATTCGGCACTGCGCGGGCCGGCCCAGATCCAGCGCGAGAGCCAGGCCGAAGCGGTCATTGAAAATCGGCGCCACTGGATAGAGAGTCATCGCGCCGGTGGCGCCGCAGCGCACGATGATCTGGTTGGAGAATTCTCCTTGGCCTTGGATGGTTCGGCTGCGCCGGATGTCATCGCCCCAACGCCAACCGACAGCGTCCAACGGCAGCGCGAACACCAAAGTGATGGCCCGATCTTTTGAGGTGGTGTCTTGAAGGCGGCCCTCGAGGGCAAGATGGTTCGTGGCGGCGGAAAATTGAGCGCTCAACTTAAGGTCGAGTTCGGAACAACGGCCGTTGCTAAAGCTGAAAAAGTCCGAGTCCGCCGCCACATCCCTGACGAGAAAGCCCGAGGGCGCGTCCGTCCGCAGTTCCTGCTCGTCGAGTCGGAGCGACGTCACGGCGTGGTCTTGCAGCGCGAATCGCAAACCGTCCTGCGACTCGACGTAATCCGCGCGAGCGCCCGATTTTTCGCCGGTGTCGCGAACCGGGCGGACGGGCGCGCCATGGAAGAGGACGGCTTCCGGTTCGGTTCGAATCTCCCTGACAGAAAGGTCATCGAACCAGACCTTGCCAGAATGCCGGCGGAATAGACAATGCAGCGTCAGCGTCTTGACCGGTTTTTCGGGCCAAATGACGAACTCACGGAATTCCCAATCGTGCGTGCCGCACCGGAAGCTGGCTGTCTGTCCCCAAAGCGGCGTATTGTCGTTGTACGTGACGTCCGCATAGAGCGCAAACCCGCTGTCGGCGCTGCCGCTCACGTTCTCCGTTTTGCTCCAACCGCAGACGACCAATGGCAAGCTATTGGTGCGGTTCAAAGAGATACTCTGGCTGGCGCCGAACCAACTTTCGTCGCCCGCGCTTTCGCAGGCCAGCGCGCTCGATCGGTTTCGCCCTTCTCCCTCCGCCAAGCGGAATCCCTGTGGCGCTTGCTTCCAATCCACAAGCTTTGTGTCTTTCGCATCTTCGAAAGCGCCGTTGCGCAGCAACTCGGGTTGCGCTTGAGATGATTTCACGACCTGCATCCGAGGCTGGGCGGCGTTGGCCGTCCCGATGCTCAAGACACACGCCATAAGAAAAATCATCGGACAAATCTGCCTTGGCGATGGATGCGTCCAGCATTTCGTGAAATGCGCGCAATCGTTCGGTCTTCTCATGGCCTGCGGCAGTTTCCAGGTCGTACCAGGCTTGCAGGATCGCTTCAACCTCGGGGTGGCGAGACATGAAAGACTTTCTCCCAAAGTTCGGCCTTCCGTGCCTTGGTCATGCGACCGTGCCATTGGGCCTGTGTCGAGCAAAGTTCTTCTACCGTAGCCTCGACGTCGGAAAATTTGATGCGGGCCGGATTTCGAGGAAGGCCGCCGCTGGCCCGGATTTCGGTGAGCAACCGTTCGCCTTCGGCAATCAATTGCAGCAACCAGGTCTTGTGCTGGCGCAAATCTGCCGGGCTGGGCTCCCGTTCAATCATGCGCTCCGTCTCCGCGCCGCGGAAGAGTTCGATGGCTTTGAACCAGCTTATCGTCTCGTGAATCAAGCCATACCGATTGGACAGTAAGTCGCGCGTGTTTTGGTCAATCACCAGACCCACCGCTCGCCAGCGAGGCTCCGCTGAAAGTGCTAGGCTCATGTCCACGCCACTTTCGATAGTTCTCTGGTTTTGTCAATGCTCCGGCTGGGGACCAGCCTTTGAACGATCCGTGCTCCGCAATCAAACTTGAACATCCAATGCTTGGGAGTGGTGTTGGGATTGGTATTCAAGCGGCTACTACGGCAGCTTGCCTGGGAGCGACCCTCGTGGTCCTGGTTCGGGCTCGGACCGCGTGTTGCGCGACTGCAGTTGGGACGGCCAGGCGATCCTCTGCCGGACGGCGCTCCGGAACGCCCTCGCGCCGGACTTCCGGTTCAACCTCGCCTACGGCTTCCGGGGAAAGATCTATTTCCAACGCAATCCTATTTGGCGCCTTGGAAATCCAGCCTCAACTGATCGAGGAGCAGAGACAAATCCTGTCCGGACGCGGGGACACAGGGAAGAATTCGGGCGCAGCGTTCCTTCACCCACGGGCTGGCCGCGTCTCTCGGTTTCGGGGCGCCCTTGATTCCCAGCAAGCGCTGCCATTCTCCGACACACGTCCGATCATACGTTTCCAATAGGTCGAGCGAGCCGCCTTCTCGGAGAATTTTCGTCAAAGCGCCCGCCAGCTCCTCGGCTTCGGAGAAGCCCACGTTCATGCTTTGCATACCCGCCGGAACGGTTTGGTGGGCGGCGTCACCCACGAGCCAGCAACGGTTCTGCCCAAACCGCTTGGCATGCCGCATTTCGAATTGCACCTCCACAGACCAATCGATCTCCTTGATGTTGCCCTTGAACCAAGGCGCCCGCTCCTGAATCCGCTGTTGCACGCGGGCCAAGGTCTTGACATCAACGGACTGCTCGACAATGAGCACGTCGGTCCTTTCCTTCGCGTGGGACTCTTCGGAGAAGTCCTGGTTGGCCATCTGAAGGCTCCACCGGCATCGGTTTCCGGCCTGCGGCCAGAAGACGTTGGTGGTTGCGCTGTCCAAGACCACTCTGGCTTCGTTTTCATATTTGTCGTCGGACTGAAACTCGTACACCGCGAAGGTCTGCGGTTCGGAGATCGATTCGCACTCGATCCCCAGCGATTGCCGTACGGCAGAGTCGTAACCGTCGGCACCCACGACGAACGACGCGGGAGTCCGCACCGTCTTTTCCACCTCCCAATCCAACTCCCGGACGATGTAGCCTTTTGAAGTCTCGCCCAGCTTGTCGATCTCCGCCACGACCGAGCCTTTTTGCGGCTCCACGCGCGAGAGTCGATGGCACCATTCGACCTTGATTCTCCTCTTCCTTTTCAGCCGCTGTTCGAAAAGCCTTTCCAACGCGCATTGAGACAGGACGACGACGAACGGAAACTCCACGTTGAGTTCCGCCAGCCGCAATTCCGTTTGACGGGATGGACCGTCGTAGAAGCCGACGGAGTCAATCCGGCGTCCGATCGCGAGCACGTCTTCGAGGAGGCCGATCCGCTGGAAAAGCTTCAGGGTGCGCGGATGAAGGGCGCAGGCGTAACTGTGCGCCGCCGTTCGCTCTTCCTTGTCGATGATCCTGACTTGAATGCCGTTCTCCGCCAGCACCAGCGCGGTGAACAGACCGACCGGACCTGCGCCCACGACCAAAACCTCAGTTTCCTGTTCTTGAGCCATAGCATCGTCCTCCCGCCGGTTTCATATCGCTTGAAAATGATTCTTGCTGGGACATTCGGCGAGATTAGGACGAAACACCAAAACGGATTTTGTCCAATGCTCGTCGTTTCTTGCTAAGAACATGTCCGGGAATCCCAGTGACTGGGACCCACCGAGTTCACCGGGTCCTAATGCCGGCTGCGCGAAGGTCCACTCGTTGAGGCCCTACAAATGGCGTTGATTTGCAGTGCACCTGAGAAGTGGCGGCAAAGCGCCCGAAAGAGCCAGGATCGAGGCGCACCCTGGGCTTGATTTGGGTCAAGTCATTCAAATTTCGTCTGGCCCAAATTGTGCCATGAATGCTCAATTGCGACTACCTTTCGGCAGCTCCTCGACCGATCCGACCGAGGGCTGGACCACAGTGAGACTTAGCCATGGCGCGCCAGCGTTTGGAGTTCGGCGGTTCTTCGCCGCGCTTGCTGCCGCCTGTCGAAAAGGTCGGAGAAGCCGCACGGGCCTTGGGATTCCTCTTGATAGCGCCGATCAATCGGCGCACTCCAAACGCTTCGCGACCCACAGCGATTTCGGGAGGTACGGAATCTTGCTCGGATTGTGCGCCATCTGCGGCTCGACTCTGCCAGCAGCTTCTCCGGCCAACCTCCCAGCGAAAGTCTTTGACGAGGATATGAGCACTTACCGGCGAGTGGATTCGGCCGACATGATCACGCAGTTGCAGCGAGAGATTGACCACAACGGCCTGGCACTGGGATTCGATCCGCAGTTTGGCTTTCTGCCTTCCTTGCTGGAAAAACTGAATATTTCCCCGGCGTCACAGACTTTGGTGTGCTCCAAGACGTCGCTTCAGCAGGAGCGAATTTCCCCGCGAACGCCTCGCGCCATCTTTTTCAGTGACTCGGTTTATGTGACATGGATCCCGGGCTCTCCGATTTTGGAAATCTCCTCGGTCGATCCACGGATTGGCGCGGTCTTCTACACGCTGGAACAGAAAGCGCTCCCTCGGCCGCGTTTTGTTCGCAACGACGATTGCTTGCAGTGCCACACCTCCGGCAAAACTATGGGAGTGCCCGGCTACGTCATCCGCTCCTGTGTGACCGATGAGAATGGCCGAGTCGATCCGCGCCAAGGCGCTTTCCAAGTGACTCATCGCACCCCGATCGCCGAACGCTGGTCGGGCTGGTACGTCACGGGTCGGCAGCCCGTTCCGAACCATCTGGGCAATCTCTTCGGCGAATCCGATTTCGAGCGCCGGCGCGCTGAACCAGGCTATCGGGTGGATCTGGCAGACGTGACGGCATTTGTTAACGCGGCCCGCTATCCGCGTTCGACGAGTGACTTCGTGGCATTGATGATCCTCGATCATCAGGTTCACATGCAGAACCTGATGACCCGTCTCAGCTTCGAATCGGCGGAAGCCCTCGAAGAAACCGGCCAGGTTCACCGAGCGAAAGCGGCGGCCAACGCCTTCTTGAAATATTTGCTGTTTGTCGAGGAGGCTAAAGTGCCGGCTCCCGTGGCGTGCAGCGAGGAGTTCGCGAAGTGGTTCCAGGATCAAGGACCGAAGGACCGGCAAGGGCGATCGCTCCGGCAATTCGACTTGCAAACTCGGCTGTTCAAGTATCCGTGCAGCTATCTCATCTACTCCGAGACGTTCGATCAAATCCCAAGAGACATGAAGCTCTACATTTATCGGCGGCTCTGGAAAATCCTGCGAGGCGAGGACACCACTCCGGAATTTCAAACGCTCTCAACCGAGACGAAAAGGGACATTCTGGAAATCCTCAAGGAAACCAAGCGCGGCTTGCCGGTTTATTGGACGCTGTCGGATTGACGGCTCCGAAGGGCTAAGTGCCCCTGCCTCATCGCGCTTTGGGCCGAGTGCAACTCGGCGATACAGCGCAGCGCGGCGC
>JACQWK010000422.1 GCA_016209525.1 Verrucomicrobiota bacterium | reverse complement strand
GGTCGTCGCCGCTGACGTTGAGGCCGTTCAGTCCGAGCGCTTCCGGCGTGGGCAGCATCCCGATCGGTGTTTTGACGGCCAGGCCGGTGCCCTCGACACGCTGGCAAATCCACTCTAACACCCGGCTGTTTTCCCCGTAACCGGGCCAGAGCCATTGGCCGTCCTGGCTTTTCCGAAACCAGTTCACGAAGAATATTTTCGGCAGTCTGCTCCGATCGGTCCGGTGCGCGAAGGAAAGCCAGTGGGTGAGATAGTCGCCTATGTGGTAGCCGCAGAACGGCAGCATGGCGAACGGATCGCGCCGCAATACCCCCGCCTGATGCAGCGCCGCTGCCGTCGTTTCCGAACCGGCCCCGGAGCCCATGAACACGCCGTGTTCCCAACTGAATGCTTCGTTGACCAGCGGCAGGGTGCCGGGCCGCCGCCCGCCAAACAGGAACGCGGAGATGGGCACGCCATTGGGATTCTCCCAATCCGGATCAATCACCGGGCACTGCGCGGCGGGCGCGGTGAAGCGGGCGTTGGGATGCGCGCCTTTGCGTCCGCAGTCCGGCGTCCATTCCTTGCCTTCCCAGTCAACGCCCTTGGCCGGCGGTGGCACGCCCATGTCTTCCCACCAGACGTCGCCATCGGCAGTGAGCACGACATTCGTGAAAATGGTGTTTCCGCTGATGGTGGCCATGGCGTTCGGATTGGATTTGTTCGACGTGCCGGGCGCGACGCCAAAGAAGCCCGTCTCCGGGTTCATTGCGTAGAGCCGTCCATCGTCACCCAGGCGAATCCACGCGATGTCATCGCCCAGGCAGCGCAACGCCCAGCCCGAAATGGCCGGCCGCATCATGGCCAGGTTGGTTTTGCCGCAAGCGCTGGGGAAGGCCGCGCAAAGGCAGTAGGTTTTACCGGCCGGCGAGGTCAGCGCCAGAATCAGCATGTGTTCGGCGAGCCAGCCTTCCTGGCGCGCGACCAACGACGCGATGCGCAAGGCCAGACACTTCTTGCCAAGCAGCGCGTTGCCGCCGTAGCCGGAGCCGTAGGACCAGATCGAGAAATCCTCGGGAAAGTGGACAATGTATTTCTTCGCCGGGTCCGGCTCGCACGGCCAAGGGGTGTCCGCTTGGCCGGGCTTAAGCGGCGCGCCCACCGAGTGCAGGCAGGGAATAAACTTGCCGTCCGTGCCGAGCTTTTCGAGCACCGCCCGGCCCATGCGCGTCATAATGCGCATGTTGACGACCACGTAAGGCGAGTCGGTGATTTCGATGCCGATTTTGGCGATGGGCGAACCCAGCGGTCCCATGCAAAACGGGATGACATACATCTTGCGCCCGGCCATGCAGCCCCGGAACAAGCCGCGCATTTTTAGGCGCATCTCGTCCGGGTCGGCCCAGTTGTTGGTCGGGCCGGCGTCTTCCTTGCGCCGCGAGCAGATAAAGGTGCGGTCTTCGACGCGCGCCACGTCGCTCGGATGCGAGCGGGCCAGGAAGCAGCCGGGGCGCTTGACCGGGTCGAGACGGGTCAACGTGCCGCCCTCGACCATCAAGTCGCAGAGCGCGCGGGCTTCGGCATCGGAGCCGTCGCACCAGTGAACGCTGGCAGGTTGACAGAGCTGGACGGCTTCCTCGATCCAGGCGAGGAGTTCCGGATGATTGGTCGGTGATGTGGTCATGTTTGTTCCTGTTTGGAGTTGGTGTTTTTCGAACACAGCGGCACGCCGGGCTTGGTCATGCCTGCTCGGGCAGTCCGGTCGGGCGGCGACTTCACCATCAGCTCGACTGGGCTTCCTTCGCCCCTTTCCGATAGCGGGCCGGAGAATGAATGCGCGGCTCATTTTTCCGACGGGAGGCCTGGCTGTAGCGGCGGGTTTCGAATTGCTCGCGCACCCGCGTCAGCACCTTGATCCAGGCGGCGGGCCACGTGTGGTCGCGCGCGGCGGCGTGAAGGTCCGGGCCGGGCACGCTCAACAGCACCACGGCCTCGAACGGCGGATTGGTGTCGCGCTGCCGTTCGAGCACCACGTTGGCGCACGCCACCGGAATCGCTTGGTTCAGCCGTTCCAAGTCGGCCTCCAACTGCCGCCGCAATTGGCCGTCAGCTTTGAAGCCGTTAATGTGGAATTGGACATTCATGTTCGCCACCGGCTCAGATGCGAGTGTCGGTCCGAGGATCCGCGGCACGGTCAGGCAGCGCCGCCGGACGGCGACTCCCTGCCCGACGGCTCTCCTGGTTCATCGTCACGCTCCAGAACAAGTTCAATCGGTTTGGCGCAATGCAGCAGCAGCACCGGACACGGCGCATCCCGCATCACCCACTCGGCCGCATTCCTCGAGAACAGGTGCCTTAAGCCGCGCAGGCCGTGTGTGGTCAGAATGATCAGGTCGCTGCCCACGCGCTCCGCGGCCCGGACAATGTCCAGCCCGACCATTCCGCTGTCCACCTCGACTTCCACCGGCACCGACGGCGGCAGGGCGCGCTCCACCAGCCGCCGCAACTGGGTCTGAGTCTCGACCGTAATCTTGTGTTCCGACCTCGTGTTCACGACTGCGTCCATGCCGCCCAAGCTACCGTCGGACTCCACCACATGGAGCAGGT
The DNA here is from genome assembly GCA_016209525.1 of Verrucomicrobiota bacterium. Lineage (GTDB taxonomy): Bacteria > Verrucomicrobiota > Verrucomicrobiia > Limisphaerales > SIBE01 > VHCZ01. The sequence goes on along the minus strand of JACQWK010000422.1, from coordinate 15,689 downwards.
GCACCTTGCTGCCGAAGCGCGTCGCCAGCGCCGCAGCATAGTCCAGCGCAGCGAGCGAGGCGGTCGTTAAGTCAATCGGGACGAGGATTTTTCCTATTTCGACGCTCCGACCGGCGCCCTGGGCGGGGGAATCCGCAGTAATGGTGACCTCGGCCCCGACCGCCGTCGCTCCGGCGGCTTGGATGGACACTGGAACAGGTTGGGATTCAGGGGCCGTTGGCATGTCTTGGATTCCTTCGGCACGCGTTTGGAAGGTCGAATAGCCGATGCCCCGGAGAGTTTCCTTTCATGGCCGGGCCGATCACGCGGGGGGTCGCTTGGGCTGCGGAATCGATGTCGTGAGCTTGGCGGCTGGAAGTGCTGACGGGACAGCGGCCGAAGGCGATCGGAACTTCAAACGTCGAAGCACAGCACGAGGCCAGCGCCAAGCGACACAGTCTCCTCCGAGTCCGTCTCATCCGCATGGCCGTGTTACGCTGATTCATGAGACCCCACTCTCGGCGTTGCTGAATCTTTCGACTACTACGATTTTTCGATTCAAACGTTAGAGTAAACCGAATATCGTCGGCGGGTGGAATTTTTGAACTACCATCATCTGCGTTATTTCTGGGCCGTGGCAAAAGAAGGAGGTTTAACCAAGGCCGCCGGGAAGCTGAACGTCACGCAACCGACCATCTGCGCGCAAGTTCAGGCGCTCGAAGAGGCTCTGGAGGAAAAGCTTTTCCGCCGCCGCGGCCGCCGCCTGGAATTGACCGAAGCTGGCCAGCAGGTCTTCAGCTACGCGGAGGAAATATTCTCCCTCGGGAGCGATCTCCTGAGCACTCTGAAAGCCCGGCCCACCATCCGGCCCTTGCGCATCCAGATTGGCATTGTGGACTCCCTGCCCAAGCTGGTGAGCTATGAAATCATCAAACCGGTGTTTCAGTTGCCTCATCCCGTGCAAGCCGCCTGTTACGAAGCGAAGACGATCGATCTGCTGGCGCAACTGGCCGCTTACCGCTTGGACATCGTTTTGGCCGATGAACCTTCTCCCAGTTCTGTGAATCTCAAGCTCTTCAATCACTTGCTGGGAGAGTGCGGCATCTCCTTTTGTGCGGCGCGCAAACTGGCCGCCCGGCTCAAGGGCCGATTCCCGCAGTCGCTTCATGAAGCCCCCGCCTTGCTGCCCACGACCGACACCGCTCTGCGCCGCTCGTTGGAAAAATGGTTCGAGGAACGAGGGATTCGGCCGCGGGTCGTGGCCGAGTTTGACGACGCCGCACTGATGAAGGTGGCGGCCACGGACGCGCTGGGTTTCTGCCCGTTGCCGCGCCTCGTGGTGGACGAAGCCGTCGCGCACTATGGCGTGCAAGTCATTGGCCACACCGAGGAATGCCGCGAGCAGTTCTACGCGATCAGCGCCGAGCGCAAGCTGACTCATCCTGCCGTCGTGGCCATCACGTCCGCGGCGCGAGCCTCGCTCTTCCGGACCTGAGGAGCCTGCGCTAAGATGCTGATCTTGTCACAGGCGCAGGAAGGGCTCCATTTCCTCCTAGCGCAGATTTCTAATCGTTCGGTCTGGGTCAAGGAGGAACTGGGGTGGGTCCTTATCTTTGATACTCCTGCTTCACTCGGCCGCAACGCATTTGGGGATTGGTGTTGAAAGTGAGGACTGACACCTGCGCTCTTGGCGCTATTACCGCCTGCTTGACCTGCGTCAAAGCGCGGCGTTTGGTGCGGGTTTAAAGTGGTTTCACTACAAAGGATTCTTTCACGCAAATTGTGCTGTCCGTGGCGGAGTTTTGCATGGATTCATCTCGCCGGAATTTTTTTCGAAACTCCGAGAACACGGTTTTCTTGATTAGCCTTTTTCCATCAGATGGTGAGATGTGATTCTCGTTCCCAGCCACTTAATCACAACCAACAAAAAGGACAAAACCTATGGCAGTGCCGTTCTCAACATTCACTCGCAAATTCCTCCAAATTCAGCGCTCCGACACGCATACCCAAATCGTCGGCAGCGAAATACTCTACCTCGCCAATCCGACGCCCCTTGACGCTACCGGAAAGCCGCGCAATCAAACAATCGGTGCGCCGCGCGCTCTCTCGGTTCCCTCTGGCACATTTGAACTGAAGTTTTGGGAAACTGTGGAGAGGCCATACACAGCAAAGATTCGTCGCTTCACCACGACTCCTACGGTGATCCTTGATCCAATCGATGCTGCCATCAGCCACGCCCTCGCCTGGTACTTGAAAAGCACAGAACTACCTCTCGCAGGAAACGTGCAACAGCACGCCTATCTTTTCGACGCTCGGTCTTCACTGCCGTCACGTTTCCTTGCAGAGAACCCGGACCTCACACCCGGGAGTCGTCAGTGGTGGTTGCACCCTTGTCGCGGGCGAAACCATCGGCACATGGGTTTTCGCGGGCTGGATGGCCCTTGGCTTCGAAGCGACACCGACCGAACGCACGGTGGTCATTCCCACGGGCGTAAGAGGTCTGGCAATCGCCGTTTACAAACATCCGTCAGATTCGCTTTCGATCGTCTAAGCATAAGAAAAAGGGATCAGTTCTTGAGAATGGCTACAAGGTGTATGCCGTGAAGCCATAGAGGCGGACTCGAGAGGATGGCCACGGTGTCAACGACTCCCAACGTTTCCTCAAATCCAGGGCACGAAAGATGCCCATACCTCGTTTCTTCGGACCTCAATGACGAATGAGTTTCGGGCGCACTTCAACGCGGCACTCGACGAGGCAATCGCCAACGATGAACCCAAGCGGCAGTAAAAGTGGACTGCCGCGGTGGCTATAGTCAGCCGGGGATTTGCCGAACCGATTGAAGAGCGGATTCGGACCCGATAGCAGATGCACGCGCAGCAGGAGTCGGGAGAATGGCTTTTGCGCGAGGGCCATGGCTAACTTTTCGGGCCTCAAAACGCGCCTGTAGATCGGTTTTGATCACGATTTTTGCTCCAAGCTATTATCTGCAAAAGGATTGTCGTGGTCCGACCAGAATCGACCCGCCACTCCGTAGGAGCCGACGTCAGGAGGCTCTGACTTCCAGGCGAGGCGAAGTAAACCTCCTCACGTCGGCTCCTGGGTGGCGGTTCATGGAGAGAATCGCCGGCATTGACCAACATCAAGTTTTCCTTTGGGAAGCCCACTAAAATTGTCTTTTCAATTCAATGAATCCATCGCCCTCATCTCGGCCCTCTCCCCCAGGGAGTGGGAGAAACCTTTGCGCCCTCTTGCCGGTGCTGCTGGGGCTCGGGTCAAGCTTACCTTCCCAAGCAGCGGATCCTCCTGCTGTTCGTCCTTCGCTTCTGCAGCAGGCTCTCGCCGGGCCGATGAAAGAAGTGCAGGAAGTCGTTTTCTGCACACGGCTGAAATATGACGACCCGCACTGGTACGCCAACATCGGCTACTACTGCGACGATGAAACCAAAAAGGCGTACACCGGCAATGGCCAGCCTGATGCCGGCCGGCTCTACAAATGGAACGTGCACACCGGCGAGAAGACCGTGCTGCTCGACGCGCAGGGCGGGTCGATCCGCGATCCCCAAGTGCATTACGATGGCCGTAAGATCCTCTTTTCCTACCGCAAGGCCGGCACCGAATTCTACCACCTCCACGAGATTCAATCCGACGGAACCGGTCTGAAACAGCTTACCTCGGGCGAGTTCGACGATTACGAACCGGCCTACCTGCCGGACGGCGGCATCGCGTTTGTTTCCACGCGCTGCAAACGATGGGTCAACTGCTGGATGACGCAAGTGGGCGTGATCTACCGCTGCGATGCCGACGGCGGCAATATCGAGTTGATTTCGGCCAACACCGAGCACGACAACACACCCTGGGTGCTGCCCGATGGGCGCATCCTTTACACCCGCTGGGAATATGTGGATCGCAGCCAGGTCGAGTTTCACCACCTTTGGACCATGAATCCGGACGGCACGGGAGCGGCCGTCTATTACGGCAACCAGCAGCCCCACATCGTCATGATCGACGCCAAGCCGGTTCCCGGCACGGACAAGGTCGTGGCCTCATTTTCGCCTGGGCACGGCGTCAACGAACACGCCGGCATCGCAACGATTGTCTCGTCGGAAAAGGGTCCGGACGACGCGACTACTCCCCGGAGGCTCCACCAGGGCAAACTCGTCCGAGATCCGTTCTCGCTCTCCGAACACTGTTTCCTCGCCGCGCGGGACAACGAAATCGTTTTGCTCGACGGCAGCGGCAGAGTGGAACCGATTTACCGGCACACGGGCGACGGCCTGGTGCACGAGCCGCGCCCCATCATGCCCCGGCCACGCGAACGAATCATCACGCGCCGGACGAATCCGGTCGATCCGATGGGCCGCATGGTGCTGGCGGATGTCTATGACGGACGCAATTTGACGGGGGTCAAGCGCGGCGAGATCAAGACGCTGTTGATCCTCGAATCACTGCCCAAGCAAGTGAACTTTAGCGGCGGTCCGGACCTGGTTTCGTGGCTGGGCACGTTTACGCTGGAGCGTGTGGTGGGGACGGTGCCGGTGGAAGCCGACGGCTCCGCGTATTTCGAAGTGCCGGCCGGCCGGCAGCTCTTTTTCGTAGCCTTGGACAAAGACGATTTGTCGGTCAAACGCATGCAGAGCTTCACGGACGTGATGCCCGGAGAGGTCATCGGCTGTGTCGGTTGCCACGAGCACCGCGCGAAAACGCCGGAGAATCGCCGCGATTCCCAGCTCCAAGCCCTGCGCCGGGCGCCCAGCAAGATTCAGCCCTTTGCCGGCTTTCCGGACGTGATGGATTTCACGCGCGACATTCAGCCCATCCTCGACCGGCACTGCGTGCGCTGCCACGCCTACGAGAAGCGCGAAGGCAGAGTCCTCCTCGAAGGCGACTTGGGCCCGACTTGGTCTCACAGCTTTTTCAGCTTGTTCGCCCATCGGCAAGTGGCGGATGGGCGCAACGGCTTGGGGAATCAACCGCCCCGCACTCTCGGCAGTTCCGCCAGCGCGCTCCTGAAGAAAGTCGATGGCAGCCATTACGAAGTGAAAGCCACGCCAGACGAATGGCGTGCGCTCTGGCTCTGGATTGAGAGCGGTGCGCCTTATGCGGGCACTTATGCCGCTTTGCGCAACGAACGGACCCAGGCCAACTCGGGCGCTGCGATCAGGCGCGTATTTCAAGAGCAGTCCAGCGTGTTCCGGCGCCGCTGTCATTCATGTCATAATCCACAAGGCTCCCCTGCGCAGCCCCCGTCCTTTCCGTTCAACTACGAGACTCGGCGAAAAACCAAAGGCGGTCTGCAACGGCCCACGGCGGTCTATGAGCGCATCATCTTGGAGAACGACCCCATCGCGTTCTTTAGCACGGAAATCCTGCTGAACTTCACCCGGCCGCGCCTGTCGCCTTTGCTTTTGGGGCCGCTGGCCAAATCCGCAGGCGGCTTCGGCAGTTGCGGAGAAGTCTTTCGCGACGCCGGCGATCCCGACTATCAGGCGCTGCTCTCGGCCATCGAGAAAGGCAAGATTGACCTCGACACGGAGCCGCGCTTCGCGACGCCCGGTTTCAGGCCGAATGCGCAATACATCCGCGAAATGAAGAAATTCGCCATCCTTCCACAGGCCTTCGATCCGGCCAAGCAGTCCATTGACGTTTTCGAGACGGACCAGAAATACTGGCGGTCCCTTTGGTAGAGGGCGGGATCCTCCACGCTAAGTGAGGCAGGGACGCCGCGCCGCGGCGTCCCCGCGCTGTGCAGGCGCGGAACTCTTCTGAAGCAGAGTGGTGGCGTCTAAAGCGACAACTTCCAGTATTCCGCCGCTGCACGCGGCGGGGACGGCGCGGGCGCGCCGTCCCTACCATCGAATTACGCATCCGACGAATAGAAGTGTGCAGAAAAGGGAGCGAATTGAATCGCTCATCGCCAGGGCTTCGGCGTTGAGAACGCACAAGCCGAGTTGCCGATACTATTGTCCCCTTTACGACCCCTTTTATGGCAGCGTGAAGGGCTCGCGGAGATGGTTTGACTCCTCTTTACGTCAATTCGGCGAGTCCGTCCTTTGGAGCGGAAAAAACTGGGAGTTTGATACATGCGAGCTTGCGCCACTTGTTCAGCGTGATGCGGACAACAAGCCGTTCCGTCACCACCAGTCCACCACAACCGCTGTCGAACATCTCGATGCCTTTGGGTGGCTCAGGATACAGATAGCGCTTGCCCATCGCGAAATAGAGACGCTTGCCACATTCAGGGCATTTCCGAAACGAAACGTGCTTCGAGCCCCGAACGATGATTTCGTGCTTCCCATGGAAAGTGACCCAGTTCTCCAGTTCAGCGCCATCTTGTCTGAAGACTCGCCCGAGAAAGAGATATCGCCGAATAACGTCTTCTCCTAAGGCGAACAAAAATTCTTTACGAGCGATGCCAAGGCCGCAGCCGTTGACAATGTTTATCGGTGTGTTATCCGGCTCTAGCTCCTGAATTGTTGCGTCAACTTCAGGCGTGCCTGGTTTGGGGGATACACATCCCCGGCAAAGCCAAGTCCGACGAACAGCTTCATAAATCTCCTTGGCCATAGTGCAAGGGTCCTTGGTCGTGGAGGAGACCTCGTAAAAGACGGTAGAGATACGCATGGAAATGCTCTGTAATTTCCTCTGATTCTATTCTCCAAAAGGTCCCGAGTGATTTCTTTCCGATATCTGGCGCCAATTGCCCGTGTCGCTACTATCACTGCTTGGATCGCTTACAGTTGCGTACCCTGTTTCACTTGGGAGTATCGTGCCCACTGGCATATACTCGCGTTTGAGGCATCCAAAGGAATCCAGGCAGCCTTTAGGTTTTCACGGATCAATCGATGCAATTCTTTATGAACTCGCGGATCTAGCTTCGTCAAGATCTGCAGCGAAACCGTGCAAGCGCTTGGCAATGCGCGGCGTCCGCAGAATGGAATTCTGCGCTGCGGAATTCCCGGAATATGGCCAGCCAGGAGTCGCCGGTTATACTGCGTCGAATCAGGTGCCGAGGTTCAAGGTCGCTGGTGGCATGAGTCGGCCTCACCAACAACCTCGAGGTGGGGCGAGACTCCCGTCGAGCCCTGACATTATTTCGGGCAAAAGAGTCAGGGCTCGAGGGGAGTCTCGCCCCACCGATTGGCTGGTTCATGGTCCCAATGCGCGGATGAAGTTCTTGGAGGCTGCCGATGCACCGTGGCGAACAAGTCTCCCTCACCCCGGCCCTCTCCCGCTGGGAGAGGGAGGATGGCCCCCCGGGCGGCGACATGTCCGGTCCGTCTGGATTGGTCCGCCCGCGACGAAACGTTCTCCCTCTCGCAGCGGGAGAGGGCCGGGGTGGGCGCATGCAAGCGGTCTCACGGTATCCTCGAATCACCGTGACGCCTTTTCAGGGCTGATATCTGGGACGCGGTGGAACTGGTCCGTGTAGGAGGGGCGTTGGCGAATTGATCAACGGTTCTTGGCCATCGCTTGCTCGAGATTCGCCAACGGGATCTTCCCCTGCACCGTCCAGCCGCCGTCCACATAGAACACTTGGCCGGTCATGTAGCTGGATTCATCCGAGGCCAGGAAGATGGCGGGGCCGACCATCTCCTCGGGCAGGGCGGTTCGGTTCAACGGCACCATGCTGCCCCAACTTCGATCGTAATCCGGATCGTCGCGGAGGTTGCGGTCCACTTGTGTGGGGCCGGGAGCAAACGTGTTCACCCGAATCTTGCAAGGCGCCAACTCCACGGCCAACTGTTTCGTCAGGCCGTGGATGCCCGCTTTGCTGGTGGCGTAGGCGACGAGATTCTTAACTCCGAGCGCGGCGCAGTTGGTGGACACGTTGACGATGCTCCCGCCGCCGGTTTCCTTCATCATCCGCGCAGCTTCCAAGGAACAAAAAAATGTGCCCTTGAGATTCGTGTCGATAACCAAGTCCCATTTTTCCTCGGTCACTTCGAAAAGCGATGTCCAGCCGGTGAGTCCGGCATTGTTGATCAGCACGTCCAAGCGGCCGAACTCGCGACGGACGATTTCGAACATCCGGCGGATGTCAGCGACCTGGGCAATGTCGGCACGGGCCGTCACAGCCCGCCGGCCCAAGCCGCGAATCGCTTGGGCGACGGCCTCTGCGCCTGCCTGGTCGGTGTTGTAGTTGACCATGACATCGGCGCCTTCGCGGGCGGCGCCGAGGGCTAGGGCTTTACCGATGCCCTTGCTGGCGCCGGTGACAAGAATGATCTTTTGTTTGAGTCTCATGGTCTCAAAAGTACTTTCAGCGCCGATTTATCTTCGCAGGCGGCGAAGCCTTTCTGCCAATCGTCAAGGGGAAGCTTGTGCGTAATCAGATCGCCCAACTTCACCCGGCCATCGCCAAGAATGCGCAGTGCCCTATGCCAGGAATCTGCGGTATAGCCGACCGAGCCGGCCACGCGGATTTGCCGGAATGCCACTCGGTCAAATGGGATCGTGATCTCCTTGCCGAAATGGCCGACTTGCGTGTAGCGCCCGAGGGGACGCACTGAGTTCAACGCATTGGCCACGGATGCCGCTGCGCCTGCGCATTCAAAGGCAACATCCACTCCGAATCCGTCGGTGTCTTCTTTGACCACCGTCGCAAGATCGTTCTCGGCCACATTGACGATGACGGCCGCTCCGAGTCTCTTGGCCATCTCCAGCCGCAGTTGGTCCGCCGAAGCGCCGGCGACGATCGTCTTCACGCCGTTTGCTACAAGGAGCTTCAGGCACATCAAGCCGATGGGGCCGGGACCGGAGATCAGAGCGACATCGCCGAAGTGGAGTTCAGTAATCTCGCAAACGGCATGCACCGCTGCGGCAAACGGCTCCACCATCGCGCCTTCTTCGCTCGGCAGATGATCGGGCAGTCGGAAAAGTTGATCCTCCCGCGCCGCCACGTACCGGGTGAAGGCACCGTTGACGCCGTGGCCCATGCCTCGGCGCTCCGGACAAAACATGAATTCTCCTTTCCGGCAATAAACGCATCGGCCGCAGGTCACCGTCATCGCGCCCAGCACGGTGACGCGATCACCGGGACGGAATTGGAAGCTGTTCCGCGCGGTCTCGACAATCTTCCCGGCAAATTCATGTCCAAGGATGACCGGCGGAAAATTGCGGAAGGTGTCGTTATAGACGTGCAGGTCTGTGCCGCAAATGCCGCAGAAACCGACCTCGAGCTTGGCTTGATTCTCCGCGCAACGAGGTTCTTCCACGTCGCGCAACTCGACATGGCCAGGGCCTTTCTCGTATTTCACCAGGGCTTTCATTCAGTTGTCGGGGAGCACACGCGCCCTCGCGTGTTCGGACCGGCGCCCCGCCGGTCGGAACGGGCGCGTGATTGGGTCACTCGATGGTGACCTGTTCCAATGCTCCACTGTGGTCGGCGAGGGCGCCGGTACCTGTTTGGCGTGGTGGGGACATCGCGCTGCGATGTCCCCGCCCGCGCAGTAGCGGACGGAAGGAGGGCAGGCAGCGCGTCGATTTGGGGCCAAAGCCTTGCGCCGCTGCACGCGGCGCGGACGGCGCGGCGCGCCATCCCTACCATCGCTAAACACAGACGGGCGCCGACCACGGCACGCGGGGGCGCTTGCGCTCCCCAGTTCAATTGAAGAGTAATGGTTCAATATTCCTGTAAGACGCTGAGCGCTTCCGCGACGATGTTGGCGGCGCGCAAGCCGTACCGATCCAAGAGTTCCTGGGCCTGGCCGGATTCTCCAAAGGTATCCCGCACGCCCACTCGGCGGACCATGGTCGGATGTTGTTCCGCGACGAAACCGGCCACCGCTTCGCCCAATCCGCCGATAATGGAGTGTTCCTCCGCAGTCACGATCCCGCGGGTCCCGCGCGCGGCGGCGAGCAATGCTTCAGTGTCGATAGGCTTTACCGTCGGCATGTGGAGCACCCGCGCAGAATAGCCGCGCTCAGCCAAAATGCCAGCCGCCTTTAATCCCTCGCTCGCCATGATGCCGGTCGTGACAATCGTGACATCTTCGCCCTCGTGGAGGAGTTTTGCTTTTCCGATGGCAAATCCGTCGTGGATTTCCGGCACGACCGGATATTTGTCGCGGCCAAAACGGAGATAGACCGGCCCCGTAAACCGGGCGGCGGCCTTGGTCGCGAGCCTGGATTCTTCGTAGTCGCCGGGAACGAGCACGGTCATGTTCGGGAAGGAGCGCATGATGGCGATGTCTTCATTGGCTTGGTGCGAGGCTCCATCGCCGCCGGTCGAGATGCCGCAGTGGGTGGCCCCAATTTTGACATTGAGCTTCGGATACGCGATGGCGTTGCGGACTTGGTCGCCGGCACGGCAACTGGCAAAGACGCCAAAGGTCGTGGCAAAAGGAATGAAACCTTCCAACGCCAGGCCGGCCGCGACGCACATCATGTTCTGTTCTTGCACTCCGCAATTGAAGAAGCGATCCGGAAACAAAGCCTCGAAATCGCAGGTCTTGGTGGCTTTGGCGACATCGGAATCGAGCACGACCACGTCGGGGTCCACGAGGGCCAGCTCGATGAGCGCATCGACGTAGCCTTGGCGGGTCTGTTTGAACTCAGTGGAATTCATCGGGTGAGTAGCGCAGGCTCGCAGTTTATGGGTATCGCCCAGAATCGTTGTAAGCTGCGTGAATTCTTGGGTGGGGCGAGACTCCCGTCGAGCCCTGACTTTCTTGCCGGGAAAATTTCCAGGGCTCGACAGAGTCTCGCCCCACCGGGATTTAGTTGCACCTTCGCCGCGTTGCGCCGAATCGCGCATCTGCAATCTGCGGGGCTATCAATTCTCCTTGACCCCCCGACCCCATGGCCCTCAGGCCCGCAGGCAAGACTCCCTACAACCTCAGTGTGCAGCTCTGCTTTCCCCTCACCCTGACCCACTCCCTCAGGGAGAGGGAAAAGCCATCGCGGCGCCGCACTAACTCCGAGGATCGCCGAACGGTCTCCGCGTGGCGAAAAGTTCTCCCTCTCCCCGAGGGTGAGGGCCGGGGTGAGGAGGAAAGGCGTGTCAGACCTTTCCGCAGACGATCCCCCTCCAAAGCCAAGAAGCGCCGGCCGCAGCAAAAGACAATTTCCCTCATCCTCGGCGGCATGGAAGTCAACCATCTTCACGGTTCATTCCTCCAGCTCCTTCATAGCTCGTTCGTATTCCTCGCGCGTCGGCGGGGTGCCATGCCAACCGACAACATTTTCCATGAACGAGACGCCCTTTCCTTTCACGGTGCGAGCGACGATCAGTGTGGGCTTTCCTGGTGCGCCCTTGGCTGTTTCGACGGCCTCGATAATCTCCGCGAAATCATGTCCGTCGATCTCACAGGTTCGCCAGCCAAACGCCTCCCACTTCGGCAGCAATGGATCGAGCGGCATGATCTCCTCGGAATGGCCGTCGGTTTGGAGGTAATTGCGGTCCACGAAGGCGATGAGGTTGTCGAGGTGGTACTTGTTGGCAAACATCGCGGCTTCCCAAATCTGGCCTTCTTGAATCTCCCCATCGCCGCACAGGACATAGTATCGGTGCGACTGCTTCCGCAACTTCGCGCCCAGAGCCATGCCGGCGGCGGTTGAAAGTCCAAGCCCCAGTGTGCCTGTGGAAACTTCGATGCCCGGCGTTTTCGGCGCATACGGGTGGCCCTGCAAGTGTGAGCCGGGCCGGCGGAAAGTCCTCAAGTCCGACATTGGAAAATATCCGCAATCCGCGAGGACCGCGTAGATCACCGGCGTGCAGTGGCCTTTGGACAGAATGAACCGGTCGCGCTCAGGCCAAGCAGGCCGGCGCGGATCATGCCGCATTAGGCGGTAATAGAGCGCGACGAGGATTTCAACCGAGCTGAGGCTGCCGCCGACATGTCCCGAATTGGCGCGGTGCACCATCGTCAGGATGCGACGGCGGACCTCGCGCGCTTTCTCCTTGAGGAGCGCAAGGTCGGTTTGGTCGCGGACAACAATTTGCATGACGTGCTTCAGCCGTAATCAGAACTTTGCGTTACGGGGTGAAGAAACCTCTCGTCCGCCGGACGTCGCGTTCCTGGTACGCGGCGCGTCGGGAGCATCCTGTAGTTCCCCGTCTTTGCAGAAATTGGGCTTCGGCCTCGACTGTCAACATCGATGATCGATGGGGCGTTCTCCCTCACCCCGCCCCTCTCCCGCTGGAAGAGGGAGTGCTGATCCCGCCGTCGGGACGAATTCGAGGGCCTCCATGGCAGTCGAGAGCAGCCAAAGTTTTCCCCTCTCCCAGCGGGAGAGGGGCGGGGTGAGGGAGAGAGTTTCGTCATACCGAATCGTTACCGCTGAGGAGCAGCGCCTTTGTGTCCGGTGTAGGCGCCAATCTTTGTCAGGAGCCCTTTCAAGAAAGCGAGGGACTCTACGTAGCGCTCGTCCACGGTCCGAAGCGTGCCGAGTTTGTGGCCTTTGGCAATGATGGGCGAACATTGCTCAGCGGAGAGCAAACCGTCGTAGCCAATCTCATGGCACGCTCTCAGAAATGTCTCCCAAGGCAACGGATCCAGTTCGCCGCCGGGCGTCACTTCCTCCCATCCGCAGGCGACGCCGCCGACCGTGTACAATTTTCTCAGAGAAATCGTGTGCGAATAGACCATCAGGCTTTTCATGCGCAGCACCGTCTTTCGCACGAACGCCGGATCGGATGACTCGATCAGCGGCAGGTCGAGTCCGACCTTGAGACTGGGGACATCGATCTCTTCCAAGAGCGCCAACGTGTCCTCGTTGTTCATCGTGATCTCGGGATGCGTCTGGAGCGCGAGCGTGATGCCCTGGTCTTGCGCCATGAGTGCCACCTCTTTGATGCCGCTTCGGACCTGATGCCATGCTTCGAGCCAATCCTCGCCGCGCGACACGCGCCGCGAACGCGACTCGAAGCTGGGCAGACCGTAGCCCTGACCCGCCAGTGGATTCTGAAAATAGCCGTAGAAACCGGCCAGGATCCGGACAAATTTTGCGCCGAGGTCCTTGGCCAGGTTGATGCACTCGCGAACGTAAAGAATCTCCTTTTCCTGCGGGTAAAGGAGGACGTGGTTGCCGTCCTGGAAATTGGTGCAGCAAACGATCGCGCCCATCTCCAAGTCCAAATCGGCGTAAAGATCTTTGATCCGCTTCCGTCGGTCCCGGTCCAGGTCCATCGGAAATCCGAGCGGGCGATGCGCGTAAATGCAGGCGGCGTCATACCCAAACTGCGACGCCCGCTGGACTGCCGCTTCGAGCGAAAGCCGCTCGTCTGGGGCCGTGAAATAACCGCCGTAGCCGATGGTATCGAGGCTGAGCTTCATAGTCAGAGAGCCTTGTTCTCAAAGAGCAGCACTCTCGGGTGCGACCAGCCGATTGAAATCACGTCGAGGTCGCCGTCGTTGTCGATGTCCACCACCACCGCGCCGTCGTGGTGTTCGTCGCCCGTCGAGACGATGCGGTCCTTCCATCGCGCGCCTTTGCCGTCCAGGTTTTCGAAGACATGAAGCTTGGCCGTGGCTGGCTCCTTGTAGTTGTGTTCGCCCACGACAACATCAAGGTCTCCGTCCCGGTCCAGGTCCGCCACATCCAGACTCATGGGGCCGACCACCGTCGCGATGGGATGCTCCGTCCACGTGTCGGTCGCGCTTACCGGCTGTTCGTACCACGCCAACTTGCCAGCGACATTGATTGCTTCGAATCCAACCACGGCGTCCAACCGGCCGTCCGCGTTAATGTCCGCGAGCCGGTTGCGGTCGGGATCGCCTGCCGCCGGATTCAAAGCGTGGAGGCTCCAGGAAGCGCCGTCATTGCGCAGCCAGCGCGTGCCGAGCAAAAGGTCTAACTTGGCGTCCGAGCCGATGTGGCCGAAGCTCAACTGCTCGTCGAGGGACGTGTCAGAAATCTTCCGCCAAGTCCACGTCTCTGCCGATGGATTCTGAGGCACACTCAACCATTGGAGGCCCTGGCTGGCTTTGTGCCACGAGAGAGCGACGCCGATTCTATGGTAGGCGAACTGAGCAACGGCGATGCCCTGGAGGAAATCGCCGTGCGCGGCGGCAATATTGGTCAGAATCATAAAATCGCCCTGGCCATCATTCCGCGCCCAAACGAACAGCGCGTTGGCATCCGAAACTTTGCCGCCGGTGCCGAGGACATCGAAATCGCCATCGCCATCGAAATCATAAACCGCGGCCATGTTGTTGAGACCAGTGCCCAAGTCGTGCCGCGGCCAAGGGCCGCCCGCCGAGCCGGGATTCTGATACCAGGAACCGCCAGTGACAATGTCCTTGCGGTCGTCGCCATTCAGATCGGCGGCGGCGATGAACACCGCCCGCCACGGTTTGGCGGCGTCGATGACGTGGCGCTGCCACCGGTCCAGCGCGAGAGTCGGAGCGGGCCGCGCGGAGAGGTTTTCCCAGAACTCAATGGGCGTCTCCCCGCCGTAGTTGCCGTGGTTGGCGCCGATGATATCAAGATCGCCATCATTTCCGATGTCCGCCAGACGGAGATTGTGCGAGCCGGAACGGCCCACGACCTGCAGCAGCCATTTCAACGCCCGGCCTCGATTGTAGTAAACGGTGACCCGTTTCTCCGGCGACTGCTCCATCTCGGCCGTCACCACATCGAGATTGCCGTCACGATCGACATCGCCCGTCTTGAACGTGTGAATGTGCGTGACCTTGTCATCGATGACATGTTCCTTCCACGGCCCGGTCTTGGGATCGGCGGCCTCGAACCATGAGAGCCGGCCATGGGTCTCCGCTGGCGCCATGAGCATGTCCAGGCGTCCATCTCTGTTCAGATCGACGATGTGGACGCCGCAATCATCCGGCCAGCCTGTCGCAATCTCGTGACGCGGCCAAGGAGCGTTGACCTTATCGGCCGGCGCTTCCAACCAATAGCCATTCTGCGCGATGTCAAAGTCTCCGTCGCCGTCCAAATCGCCCAAAACCGTTCCGCCGCGGCCGACCGTGGGAATATTAATTTTGCGCCAACTGTCCGGATTGATTTGGAGAAACACGCGCGTCTTGCCGTGCCGCACGACGACATCCAAACGCCCGTCGCCATCCACGTCGCCCACTTCGACATCGTGGCCGTCTTCATGGTCGATTTTGTGAAGTTTCCAGGTCAGTGGGGCAGACATCTTGTGTGCCGGTTCGAGTGACAGCTTGCCGCCCAAATCACGGGGCGAGGACGCCCGTCGAACGGGCAGGCTGGAAGCCTGTCCCGCGTTTTTCCCGTATGGATTCTCATACCAGACCAGGCCGATCCCTGTCTTTGGAATGATCACGTCCAGATCTCCGTCCTTGTCGATATCTCCAACCTGCATGTCGGTTGTGAACGAACCGGAATCGATGCGATGCTTCGTCCAATTGGGGTAGGCATACCAGAACACGCCTCGCCCAAAAGCGCTCGCGGCCAGCACATCGACGGAGCCGTCGCCGTCCATATCACCTGTGGTCTTGCAGTGCGGTTGCATTGGAAAATCACGATCGATGACAATGTGCCGGAACGGAATGTCTGCTGAGACGGCGTCTGAAACGGTCTTCCGATCCGCCACCAGGGAGGCCATCAGGTTCAGGTTTCGTAACGCCGTGGGGTTGCGACGAGGTCTCTCGGGTCTTCTGGTGGTTCCTTTCCCCTCACCCTGGCCCTCTCCCCAAGGAGAGGGAATGTCGTTCGCCGCCGCGGTGTAATCCGAATTCGTGCTTTGTTGCCCATCGCTGTCATCGGTTCTCCCTCTCCCCACGGG
>JACQWK010000012.1 GCA_016209525.1 Verrucomicrobiota bacterium | reverse complement strand
GGAGCGGTTTTATCGGATCAGAATTGAGCATTGGGAATTGAGCATTGGTCAGATCCCCGTCTGATTCAAAGCGGAAATGCCGCCAGGTTATTTTTGCGCGAGCCCGAAGTCACTTCATCCTGGCCTCACTTGGCGTCGTCGTGCCTTTGGATCGTTGTGTTTCGTACAAGCCGGACCGTGCTGGCCTGCGGTCCCTTTTCCCCGGCTTCCTCGGCAAAACTCACCTGGATCCCAACTTCAGGCTTTGGAACCGGTTATTGATGACGCTGTTCGCGTGGAAGTAGATCTCACGCCCGTCCGAGGTCTCGATGTAACCGTAGCCCTCCACGGGAAAAAGTTTCGTTACACGCGCCACAGGCGCCGGCCGGTGAGCCTTGACATCGGCCCTGCTCCGCCGGGCATGGTCCTGCAACCGGCGCCGTGCCGCGTCGAAGGCTTCGCGTATCGCGACTTTCAGGTGCTGGCGTTCAGGCCGCGTCTCCATCCTTTTCCGGCGGCGCTCGGCGCCGAGGCCGCGCTCTCTTGGATACAGAGTGGGAGCGCGTCTGACGACGATTTCGCCTTCAGCGACTGTCAGATCGATCCGGATATGAAAAGCGTAGCCTCGCTTCTGGTGACGCGCCGGCGCTTCGACCAACACACGGCAACTTGTAATCGGGCTGTAGAACGTTTCAAGTTTCCGCGCCCGCGCTGCGATCTTTTCCTCGATCTCTTTTGTTGAATCGATGTTTCGAAATGTGATTTGGACAGGAAGAATCACGGACAACCTCCTCCTGGCTGCGGTTTCTGAGATGTTTATTGAATACGCCAGGCCGCATTGCCTGAAGGCCAAAACATACGGAGATCGTGCGGCAGAAGGCCCTTGATCTGGTTCATTTCGCCCTCAGAAACATGCCTGCACAGGACACGCAGTATGGCCCGGCTGATTCGTTCCGGATCCACATTGGGGTAGCGCGTGTGCGCAAATTCCTTTTTGACCTGAGAGAGGAACGCTTCTTTCTTCCTCTCCTTAATGGGAGTATGGGCGGGATTCCACCCTTCGTAGTAGATACCGCGGATGAAAATCGGCAACTGCGCGCCGAGTTGAGCGATCTCTTCGACGGTCAACCGGTCACGCACCGCATGCAGTACGGCCCGCAGAGCGAGATAGGCTCGCTGCGAGCTGGTCCAGTCCAGCTCGTCCCGAGCATCTTTCAGCCAAACATTAGTCTTCTGGACTGTTCTGTCGAGAATGGCCAAACCCATCATAGTCACCTCCGGCATCCGCAGACTCATCTGCTGAGTTACCTGCATGTTGCTTGCCGAACGCCCTGTACCCCCTGCCGAGGGAAAATCCCGGTCTGACCCGTGAATTCGAGTTTTTGCAATCCAAAAAAATCGAATTCACGGGTCAGACCGGGATTTTTCTCTCTCAGCTTTGGTTCCATGCATGCAAGCAAGCGGGTAGGCGGCATTGCAGACGATGATGAGTGTCAAAGAGAACAGAATCATTGCCGAACGGTTGCGGGAGGCGGCGAGTCTGCTGGAACAGCAGGGGGCGAATCGCTTTCGAGTGGCGGCTTATCGGAGGGCGGCCGAGACCGTCGAATCCCTGCCTCAGGATGTGGGTCTCTTGCTTCGGACCGAAGGATTTCAAGGCTTGACGGCATTGCCCGGCATCGGATCGCAAATCGGCGGAGCTATCGCGGAAATGGTCCGCACCGGACAGTGGACACAGCTCGATCGCCTGCGCGGCCACCTGGACCCGGAATCGCTATTCGCCAGGATACCGGGCATCGGTCCCAAGCTCGCGAGGCGGGTCTTGGACGACCTTCACATCGATACGCTCGAAGAATTGGAGATGGCTGTCTACAGCGGCCGGCTTGGCAACGTACCCGGCTTCGGCAACCGCCGGCTCGCAATGGTGCGAGCCACGCTCGCCGAAATGCTGGGACGCGGACGTCGGCGCGGACGGGCAGCGCCGCACGAACCGCCGGTCGATATCCTGCTGGATGTCGACCGCGAGTACCGCGACAAGGCTGCCGCCAACACGCTTCGCCGGATCGCCCCAAAACGATTCAACCCTACAAACGAGGCCTGGCTGCCTGTTTTACATACCGAACGCGGGGTCTGGCAGTTTACAGCGCTTTACTCCAACACGGCGCTTGCGCATAGCCTGGGCCGCACTCAAGACTGGGTGGTGATGTATTTCCAGAGCGATTCCTACACGGAAGGCCAGCGGACTGTTGTCACAGAAACGCAAGGTTCGCTCAAAGGCAAGCGCGTCGTTCGCGGCCGGGAAAATGAATGCGCGGAACATTACCGTTCGTTATGGCCGCGGCCTTCAAACGTCGCGTGACCTGCCCGGTTGAGCAATCGCCGGGAGTTTTAACAGATCGATCACTTCTTCGTCACTCACCTGTGCGAAATGCAGGTAGAAGGAGCCGATCGCCCCGAAGTCATCTGTAACGTACAGCGCAATGACATCGTCCACGATTCGCTTGAGTTCTTGAACGGTTCGCGGCGGCGCTACGGGAACGGCCACAACAACCTTTTTGGGGAGGAAGTGTCGTATTTCCTGGATCGCGGCAAACATGGTCAGACCTGTGGCCAGACCGTCATCCACAATGATCGCGACTTTGTCCTTTGCCGGAATCGGATCTCGTCCGCGCGTATAGAGTTCGCGTCTGCGGCGCGCCTCTTGCTGCTCAACCCGGACGCGTTCATCAAACCACTTTTTGTCGATCGAGTTCACCTCAAGCCGGTTCACGACGGCATGGCCGTCCTCGGCAACTGCGGCAATTGCATATTCCGGCGAGTGTGGATGCCCGACCTTCCGGACAACGATCAGGTCCAACGGCGCGTCCAGAACCCGCGCGATCTCCGCTCCCAGAACGACGCCTCCTCTCGGAAGCGCATATACAATTGCATCCTGACCCTTATAAGAGACGAGCGCCTGCGCGAGCTTCCTTCCGGCATCGGCCCGGTCTTTGAAAATCATTCGGGATTACCTTCCCTGCTAACGACGTATGGCACGTGGCGGGCCGCTTCGAGCGGACCGGCGTGCTTTCTTGCAAGATGTCCGGCGATAATTCTAATATTTTGTCATCTTGAAAACTCATTTTGAGGAGGGTCCGATGAAATTTAGGAAAATTCTTCGACGCGGCCCCGCCTTGGCTCTCGTGCTGGCTGGGACACTATCCGCGTTTGTATCGACCCGCGCGCAGGCGCAAACGAAGGGACCAATCGAGCATTTCACTGGGACCGCCGTCAATGTGACCGGGGCCGGAGATTCGATTCAGATCGATCTGCTGCGGTGGTCGACGGACACTGAGCGAGAGCAACTTGCCGCCGTGGCCCAGAAAAGCGACAAGGACCTGCTCGCCGCG
>JACQWK010000463.1 GCA_016209525.1 Verrucomicrobiota bacterium | reverse complement strand
GATGGAGGAGAGGGTTGGGGAGAGGAGCTTGATGCACCCCTATGGGAAGGAGTTTTCCAGAAAAAGAACTGGTCGGCCAACGAGTGCCTCATTACACTGACATGGCAACCTGAACACGTGAATATCAACCCTTGAACGAACGGAGGTGACGATCCATGCCAGCAAAAAAGAAAGCAACGAAAACGAAATCCACCGGCAAAAAATCCAAGAAAAAGTAAACTGATTCGCGAAGTACGAACGGGATGGCGAGTCCTGCTTCGGTCCAGTTGGTGCTGCCATCCTGTTGCAAATCACACGCCCCCAGAACCCCATCAGCGTTTGATTCCGTCGATCCGCTCCGTTTTCGGAGCCTCCCCTCATGGCGAAACTTGTCTTCGACATCGAAACTTCCGCCCTCTCCCTGGAGTCGTTCGATGAAGCGCAACTGACGTTCTACGGGGTCAGCGGGCGTGACGGCGCGGCCCGGCGTTTCAATTTGGATTTTTACTGCAAATCTTTTGGCATTGATTCCCCGAAAAGCCACGGAGTGACCGGAATGGATGTGAACACGCTGCTGGCGGAAGGGCGCCATCCGGAGATCGCCGAATACTGTCTTCGCGACGTGCGCGCCACGGTTTGGCTTTGCCAGATTTGAAGGGAAAGGCTTGCAGGGATAAAGTAAGGAATGACGAGGATTCTGATTGCGGAGGACGAACCCGTCTCCCGGAGCGTGTTAGCCGGAGCACTGCGACAATTGGAGTACGAAGTGGTCGTCACGGAAAACGGGCGGCAAGCTTGGGCGACGTTCCAGCACGACTACTTCCCAGTTCTGATCTCGGACTGGATGATGCCGGAGATGGACGGCTTGGATCTATGCCGCACGGTGCGCCGTGTTCACCGGGATCACTACACCTACATCATCATGCTCACCTCGCAGAGCGGCCGGGACAAGTATCTCGAGGCGATGAAGGCCGGCGCCGACGATTTCATCAATAAGCCGCTGGACGTCGAACAGTTGGCCGCCCGGCTCCAGGTGGCGGAGCGGATTCTCGGTTTGCGCCAGCATGTCAAGAGGCTCGAAGGGTTGCTGCCGATCTGCATGTATTGCAAGAAAATCCGCGACGACCGAAATGAGTGGCAACAGCTCGAAAGGTATATCGTCCCTCGGTCGGAAGCTAAGTTTAGCCACAGCATCTGCCCGGAGTGCTACGAAAAGTACGCCAAGCCGCAGCTCGGCGAGTAGCTGCGCACATTTTTTCGCTCCTGCGTCGCGAAAAAATGCGGTTTTGCTTCGCAAAACTCGCACTGAAAAATGCTAGCGCGCAGACCTGCGCGGCGGCCACCTCATCGCGCCAGAGTTTGGACTGCGTGCGATTTACCACCGCTTTATCCGAGCGTGCGAAGTCAACTCAGCCGGCTGTGCAAGGCCTCAGTCTTGCCTGGCGTAACGCAGATTTTCAATCTGCTGTATCGCCGAGTTGCACTCGGCTGGGAGTTCGAGACCGAGGGCGTGCTTGGCCATTCGAGGCGTCCGCAGAATGCAATTCTGCGATACGGCAGATTGAAAATCTGCGCTACGAAACTGCCGGTCTGTGACCGGGCAAGAGTGACCGATTACCCGGCTGTCGCTTGCGGTTGAGCGAGCGAAAACGGTGATCAATCGACTGGGATCTCCTGTCTTTCTGAGGTCTGAGCTATTACTCACCTCAGCCTAGTCCTGCGACAGGGAATTCTCGCAACATCTTGGGTAGGGCGCGTCACTCCGTGCGCGCCGTTCTGGAAGCCGATTCCAGCGTGCGGCGCGCACGGAGTGACGCGCCCTACCACACATGCAACGTGCCGAAACTTTGGTGTCACAGTACTAGTTCCGCCGGGAGAATATTGCTCTTGAGTCCGAGTTGCTCCACTTGCCGGACAAAACGGGAATCCTTGAGCACCGGGTCAAAGGCGGGGTCGGAAGGCACCAAGGGCAGCCAACAATCACGCTCTGAGCGGGCTTTCTCCAGCCACTCCAAAGCGAGATCGGCATGGCCTAGCCCTGCGCTTGCCCCATAAAAACGTCGCAGCGCGCGTGTCATCGTTTTTTTGATTTGGCGACTCGGTCTAATTTTATGATTTCAACCATGTCGGAAAAGCGGGCGTAGCCTTTCCACAGG
>JACQWK010000462.1 GCA_016209525.1 Verrucomicrobiota bacterium | reverse complement strand
GCCCGATTGGTCTCTTCCGGGCTCATCTGACTGCCGTCCGGTCGCTTGAACAAGGCCGGGTCCAACAACAAGCTCTGCTGTTGCGCGACGCCTTCGAGCGACCGGCGCTTCATCACCACGCCGCGCGCTAGGCCGCCTTGCCGCTGGATCGGAACGAAGTTCGGAGACAACTGCTTATTGTCCGCAGCAAACAACGGGCAAAAAAAGCCGTCCCCATCCGGCACCAGAAAACCATTCAGGGCAGTCAATAACGAGATGGGATTCTCCAAACCGAGAAAGGCCACATCCTCCGCCAGAAGCGTCGCTTGATCGCACGACAGCGAACCGAGCCGCGCGTTCTCCGCCGCGTACGCCAACGCCCGCCAGAGGTACAGTAAAAGGACCGCCGCCGCGCCGGGTTTTCCAATCGCTCGTTCGAGCAATCGGAATTCCGTGCGACTCGCGAAGTCCACCGGAATCTGCAAACACTTCTTATCCATCTCTCCTTGGCTGTCGGGAATTCATCCTGCCTTGGTGCGAACAAGGAAGCAAAGCTGCCAGCGACCTTCAAGCAAAATGTGATGTTGAATGAAACTCCCGGAACTCCCGGAACTCCCGGATTAGCTCGCTCCAGTGGTCTGCTCGTCGCCTTCGGCCGGAGGCCTTGCATCAGATGTCTGGTTGGGTTTTGCGGCGTCTTCCTGCAACTGCATCAGTTGTGGAATGCAGCAAATCCGCCAGATCATCCACCAAGAATACACAGCCTCATTCGCGTAGAATTGGTCAGTGTCCATTAGCCCATGGGCGAGGTGATTGCGAAGATTGGCCCCAAATCCCGGTTCGATCATTAGGCTTTGAAGGTCAAAGAGCAGGTCTTCACCAATGATCCGCTTCACGTCGTCGCGGTAGAGTAGCTCGTTCAAGTCCCGTTCAGGCTGTGTCAGGTCGTTCTTAAGTTTCGAGGTTCGATGTTCTCCCGCGTAGTTGTAGAGAAGCTGCCGGATGGAGTTCTCGACCTGCGGCACAAGCAAATGCGCGGCGATGAGAAAGTCGCCATTCAGCCCGGCGAACAGGCCCCGTACAAAAATTGGTTCCCGCCCGGCTGGCACGAATGGATTGTCCCGACCGAGAAATTCCAGATCCTGGAGACGAACGAAGTGTTCGGTATTGATAACCTGCAAGGCTGGCAAGATCCTTCCAGACACCATCAGACCGCGATGCCATTTGATTTGCCGCATCATTTCGGCTTTGAGACACAGGTCTTGGCTTTCCTGCTTCCCTTCCATCGCGCTTGGCCTTTCTGCAAGGTGCTTCCCCTTTTCTGTCATATACACTGTGGGAACGATCTGCGACCAGATGCTGCTTCGCATTGCTTCCTCAGCCGAGGATCGTAGCTTGGCCATTACCGGAGGCGCGCCTATCATCGCGAGTCCCAGGAGAACTTGCTCAAGCGGTTTGGATCGAAAGGCGACCACGGTCGCATTGACGACTTCGGAAATGTCGGTGGAGACGTGATGGGTCGTGGTTTCGTTGGCAACAATCAGTTCCTGCTCCTTGAGGATACGCTGGTGCAACTCCTCCACTCGCGCCTTTGTGCCCGGGATTTTCCGCAGGGCCTCGACCGCACGCATCAAAAGTCCCGCGCAAGCCCCGTGGCTTGGGGTTGGACGCTTTAACGCCGATTCTGCCTCGCCGACGTAAGTCACAGCGGCCTTGAGGCAGGCGTCGCGGTATGCACCCAAATCCTTGGCTAGACGGTGCCACTCCGCCTTGCACTGCCAATACGTGCGTGCGACATCCCAGTCTTGCCGCCGCTCAGCTTGGGTAGCCAGCGATCCGGAGATTGCGGCGTACTTAGTCATGTCCCCAGTCTCGGCCTCGATAAGAAGCCGCATCAGGTCGTTGCACGGCCATTTCGTTTCGGCTGGTGATCGTTTCTGAATGAGCTTTTCAATTTCGCTCGTGACGGACGAAAGCAGAGCGGGATCGCGCTGTCCGACCATCAGAGCCAACTGAATTGCCCGTTGCAGCCTTTCGATGAAATCTGGAAACCGCACCAAACCTTCGAGTCGAATTGCCGATTCCACGTAGGCAGAGATCGCCAGTCGAGCCATCTTGTAATCGCGTCCGAGCACCCATGCCACATCCGCGACACGCGCACGAAATTCAGGATCTCTGATGTCGGGAGCCACATCCCTCAGGACAGAAACTTCGTCCGCTCCAAAGTCGTCCAGCGACGCACTGCGATAAGCAGGCGAGAAGTCCACAGCCGGACGAAAGGGCGTTGCGCTTGCACCCCAAGTGGGGCAGAGCGATACCGTAGCGTGGAGCAAGGTATAGAGTTGCGCCGCCCTGTTTTGTCCGGCAGCTTTACTCTGCTCAACCTTTGACTTAAGCAGCCCGCAAAACTCAAAATAGGTTGGCTCCTTCGCAGCCCCCAGCGCCTGTTCCCATGGCTCGGCGTCGAAATCGACCTTTGTCAGTTTGGGATCGGCTTGCGCTATCATCACTTCATCAAATCCGGCCTGTCCAGTCGCTGCGCCAGGTCGCGGAGACCGTCGTCCAGGTGATCGGGCCAGATTTCGACCACGCGATAGCCTAGGGCTTTCAACCGGCGCTTCTGTTCCTCGTCGCGGTGGTGCACATGCGACTGCTCGTGTGGGGCACCATGCACCCACACAACAATCTTGTTCCGGTAAAGCAGATCGGCCTCGGCGACCGGAACGCCTTCGGGATCGCGGATGGTCTCGTGCTGCTTGTCCGGTAGCGGGAAGTTGTGCGCCTGCAAGGCATCAACGACCGTAGGCTCCGCACCGATGGCGGCGGCCCGGAACTGATCCCACGTCGCCCCGCCGCCCAGCTCAGCCATCTGGAATGGTTCAACTTGGAGGAACTGACGGAGCGCCTGGACCACGACGCGGCGATCCAGGTGCTGGTGATGCTGCTGGTTGTAGAACGACAACAGGCAATCGTAACACGCGATATCGCAGGCCCCCTCCATTTCCTGGCCGGTCGCCGGATCGACGTGGACGATTTCCAGCGCCCTTGTGGCCACGCGCTGCCAGGCGCCGTGATCCATCAGGTTACGGAGCAGACCCGCTCCACCTTCGTCCTGCTCGTAGAGCAGAAGGCGAATCCGGGACGAATTGCCGGGCACAACAAAGACGTGTCCGCCCACTTCCGATTCGTCCGCCGAAAAGGCGACCTGGAACCCGTAGGACAACGCATAGAGCAGCGACCAGCCGAAGCGTTCCGCGTCCTGGTTGTCCGGAACGGCCATTTCGATCAACAGGAAGTCGTGATGGCCCTTGTGATAGAGCAAAACCTCGCGGTGGATGTCCGATACCTCGGCCCCGGCTGGGCAACGGCTGCCGCTGTTCGGATCAACATGATCCTGCTCGCTGTCATGGCCGGAAATCCACGCTCGGCACTTTTCGCAATAGCGGAAGCCCACTTCGTCTGCTGCCCTGGCTCCTTCATTGACCAGCAGGAGCACGCCGCGCTTGGAATAGCCGATCTTGGCGACCTCCTGACCGCTGACGTTCATGGCCCACGAAACGGCCTGCGGGTCGGGCCGATAGTAGGGCGATACGATGAATCCTCGGCGGCTCCGCTCCTCCTCGTCCGCCGACGTGCGCCCGATGCGCCGGGCAACCATGTCCGGCAGCTCAAAGACGTGCTCGTAAGTGTGCGTGCCCATCAGGTTGGTCTGGCAGACCGGGCACGCAGCCGCTTGGGCAACCTGGTCGTCCATGAAAAAGTTGCCGCACTCGCAGACCTTCAGCTTGCTCCAGTGATGGGCTTGGCCCCGCGCACGCGGCTGGGCGCGGACGACCTGATACCGCTGGCGGCGGTAGTAAATCGTGTTCAGCGGGGCGAACTCGCGCAAAGCGATGGCCGGGTGACGAGCCACGCTCTCCTTCCGATCCGTGAAATACACCATCGTTGCCCGGCGCGGGAAGGCATAGTTAGGCAGGAAGCCGACATTGCCCAGGTAACGGTAGGTGTAGAAGTCGCCGTTACCATCACGCATGTCGGTCAATCGATCCACCACGGCCTTGCGACGAATCTCGTCCTCCTTCGTGATGCCCTGGTGAGCGGACTTCACCTCAAGCTGCCGCCGCTCATCCTGGAGCCGGATGTATTCATCCCGGAACCGCTCGAAGGCGTGGTCAAAGTCCTCGGCGAATCCATCCACCACCGCCTCCAAATCGTGATCCGTGAAACCGACGTTGGCCAACTCCGTCTGGAAGGCCCCGAGAGCCGCTGCCAGTATCTTCACCTTCGCGGCCCCGACCTTGGTGCTGATTTCGTTCAACACCCCGTCCATCATCGGCAGCCCTGCCTGGACATCCTCGTCGTTGGCGACCTGTAGGAATTGCTTGGCCTTCGCCAGCACGCGATAATCCGCCAACTCCAGCACCAGGGCGTGCAAATGCGCCTCCAGCAACACCCGGTTGTCCAGCAGGAACAGGGGCGGCGCGATGGCCCCGGAGATGATCCGCTCCGGGAACCGGAAGAAATACTGGTCGTGTGTGGAATACCTGCCGTAGGTGCCGCAGAACGTCGTCACGATGGACGACTGCCCATGCCGACCGGCGCGACCCTGCCGTTGCGCGTAGTTGGCCGGAGACGGCGGCACGTTCCGCAGATGGACAGCCGAGAGCCCGGCGATGTCCACGCCCAACTCCATCGTCGGCGTGCAGACCAGCACGTTCAACGGGTCTTGCGGCTCCTTGTCGAACCGCCGCTCGTAGCTCCGGCGCTCGTCCGCCGATAGCCGGGAGGTATGCTCAACCGCCAGCAACTGCTTCCGATCCTCCATCGCCGTCTGGTATTCCGTCCGGTAGAAGGTGCCATCGGCTTCCTCGGAGCGCACGGTTGTCTTGATACACGCCGGGCAGCAGATGTCCGACGTGACCTCCCACTTCGAGCGGCAGCGCGGACAGACCCGGATGTGATCGGCGCTGGAGGCGTAAAGCAGAATCCGCCCTTCCGGGATTTGGTAGTGATACCTGCCAGGGCCGCCCTTCTTCAGCAACAGGCCGATGTCCTGACGCGAGAGGAGCGCCGTCAGACCGCGCACCAGGTCTTCAGCGGTCGGGCGGTCAACCTGCATCTGACGCCGGAACCACCGCACCAGCACCGGCGCGTGGTTCGATCCCGGCGCACCCGCCAGCCGCCGCACGCTGAAATACTTGTTGTCGGTGTCCAGCTCATCGCTGAAGACCGTGGGCCGGTAGGGCGGCAACGACTCGCTGTGGAATAACACGTCTTCGTGGAGCCGGTTGATGACCTCCTCCCGGAAATCTTCACCCTTCTCCAGACAATCGCTCTCGATGCCTCCGGAGCGCCGGATCACGTCCAGGAAGACCTGGAGCACGTCCTGGCGCGTCAGCGCCAGTTTGGCCGCCAGCAACGCAATGCCCGACCAGAACTCGACCTTCGCCGCGACCTCCGCGATGCCGTCGTAGCTCACGGACACCAGGCCGGTCATTTCCAGGGTGGGCTGCTTCTTGTAGGCGTAGCCGCTGATCTCGCCAATAGCACCGAAGGCCAGGTATTTCTTGTAGGTCGCCTCGCTGGCCCCCGCTGCTCGCCCGACCGCCACGCCGCCCTGCCGAGCGAATGCAGGCACCCGGCCCGCCCGCTTCATGGCGTCGAACGCGATACGCCCGGCGTCCGGCAGAAGCAACGAGTTCGCCGCCGTCGTGTGTCCGCTCTCAGCCAGGCCGTGGTAGAGCGCACGTCGAAAATGTAACCGGTGATCCAAGTCGGTCATGTGGGCCGCCTGGAACGCCGCGTCCTGGATGTTGTCCGTGAACGCGATCACCCGGCGCTTCGGGTTCGGCGGCACGCTCTCCAGGAGCCGGGAGACCAGAACATCCGTAGCCGTGGCCTTGCCCACCATCCCGGCAACAAAGAACTTGTTAAACTCGCGCACCCGTCCGTCGTAGATCACGCCGCAGCATGGGCACATCAACAGCGGTTCTTGCACCAGGGCAACCGGACGCAGCTTGTTGTGGTTGCAGTTGCCATCCAGGGTGCCGCAAACCGTGCAGACCTGGCGATTCAACGGCACAGCCCCCTCCCGTCCTTTCCGGGCCGAGCCATCCTTCTTGATCGCGGCCTCGTCGGGCGGAACGTCGTTCCGATCCCAAGGTTCCAGGAAGACATAGACCGGCTTACCCTCACACTCGGTGTAGTCCAGGTCGCGGGGCAACAGCTTCTCGACGGCCTGCTCCCGGCGCAGCTCGGCGGTCATCAGCTCCACGCCGCACGCCGCGCAGAACACCATCGGGAACGCGGGCACATGGGCAGCCTGGTCGCACTTGGCGCACTGCTTCTCGCCTGTGGCGGACAGATGGACTTCACCCAGGCAGGCCGTAACCGGCTGGCCTTGGCTAAAGAAGCCGTGAACCTTGGGAAGCAGCAGCGGGTATTCGGTGCCGTCCGCCGACTTCACCGGCGTCTCCGCGCTGGCCACAAGCGCGGCGGCCAGCTCTGCGCTGGCTTCTTCGAGGGCGAGTGTGGGGCGGAGTCGGTTGCGGTAATCGAGCAACAGCTCATCCCAGCGCCGGGTCTTGTAGCCCGATGCTGGCGTCTCCGGCACGATGTTGCGCTCAATGAAATGAACAGTCGCCTGGCGACGCAGGTCGTTCGCCGTGGCGTTGGGTTTGCCGCAGAGCGCGTCCCGCAAGGCCTGGACCGCCTGCCCGTCGCGTTCGCTGGCGACCTTCACCATCGCTGCGTTGATCGAGTGCCTCGGCAGCGGATCGGGCTGGTCGCTGGTCAGGTAGGCGCTGTAGGACTCGCCGACCACATCTTCTTTGGCAAACGGCTCGCCAAACAAATCCTGGGCGAATGACGCCACGGTCTGCCTGGCCTGGTCAGGGTTGCTGCTGTCAATCGTGGCCGATGTGCCGACGCAGCGCACCTTGCCCTTGCACTGGGTGTGCTCCTTCAAGCGTCGGATCAAGCAGGCCACGTCTGCGCCCTGGCGACCAGTGTAGGTGTGGATTTCGTCGAACACCAGGAACTTCAAATCCGACAGGCCGCCAAACGGAAAGATGCTGCGGTCTTCCCAGCGGGTCAGGATCAGTTCCAACATCATGAAGTTTGTGACCAAGATGTCCACACCCCGGCCCTGGCGAAGTTCCAGGCGCGACACGACTTCGCTCTCGAACGGCTCGCGGCCCATGTTTTCCACGAACGCCTTCTTGGCCGCCTCTGGTTCCTCGCGAAGTTCGCGGCTGTAGTTGCAGATCAAAAGACCAGTCTCACGCAGGCGTTCAGCAAGGTCGTCATACTGTGAGTTGGCCAGCGCAACCATCGGATACACCAGTAACGCTTTGACGCTCCGGCGTCCGGTGGGGCCGACGTTGGCGGTTTCGTTGGCTCGGAGGCAGGTGTCCACCACCGGCACGGCGAAGCAGAAGCTCTTGCCGCTGCCGGTGCCGGTGGTCACCACGCAGTTGCGTTTCTCGCCGAGAATGATTCGCCATGCTTCGGTCTGGTGCAGATACGGGCGGACGGGCGCACTATTGGGATCGGCTTTCTTCGAGCGGAAAACCTGCGGAATCTTCCGATGGAGTAGTCCCTGCTGAACGAGTTGCTCCACCGGATCACCGAAACGGAACCGGCGCTGGAGCGTGAGGAACGGAGGCCGCCACAAAAAGTCACCCTGCTCGATCCGGTCGTGCATCCAGGCGCGGATGTCGTCGTTGGTGATGTCCTGGAAAGTCTCCACCAGCAGGCGGTAGGTCTTCTGGAGGTCTTCGAGCACATGGAGCGGGTTCATCATGCCCGACACTTTCGGGCCGCCGCTGTAGGCGGCGATCTCCAGTTCCAACTCGTTGATCTGGTCGAGCGGCCCCTCGGCCATCAGTTCGAACCGCCGCATGTTCGCTGGTTGCACTTTGGCGCGGAGGGCCTCCAGCGCCTCCCTCAAGCGTTGGAGCTGTTCCCGCGCCTGCTGTAGTTGGGCTTCGTTCTCGATCATAGCTCGACGCGCAGGACGCCTTTCTTTTCGCCCGGTTGATGCTTTACGTCCTGGAAGAAGCGTGTGTATCGCTCGTATTCCTGGGACTCGTCCTCGGCCACAAACATGTCGAAGCCGAAGGTCTTTCTGACCCGCCGTTTGGACAGCAGGTTGTATTCGTCCGGCGACACGTCGCCAGTGAAATCGTGGCCCTGGGGCAGCACCAGCACCATGTCAATGTCGCTTGGATCAGTATTGGCGGTGGTGAAGCTGCCGTTGACCACCACCGCCTTGGCCATGCCCTCTTCACCAGCGAGGTCACGAACACTTCCAGGTTCTTGAACAGGTTCGGTCGCCGGTCGTTCGAGTTGAAGGTGCCGAAAGTCTTGCGAACCTCGTCCAACGAACAGCCATGCACACCTGGAGGCAGGAACCCGTTTTCGTTGAGGCGTGGTATCGGCATAGCGGATCGGTCTGGTTCAGAACTCAGCTTTGGTTTCAGCGGGCATGGCGTTCGTCACTACGTCAACAAGGTCGCCACGTCCGAGAAACTCCTTGGCGGTTCCGGTCAGGACAGTCACAGCATCGGCAGAAACGTCCAGCCGTTTGGCGATTTCTTCCCGGCGCTTGGCGGCGATTTTCTCATCGGCTGAACTTCCGATAACGAGGAGACGCTTCGAGGAATCGGAACGAATCGCCTGGATCAACATCTTGTTTATGTGTTCGTCACCGAATCCATAGCCCACGATCACGATGACCCGCGCATCCAGCGAGCAGCGC
This sequence comes from Verrucomicrobiota bacterium, assembly GCA_016209525.1. Classification (GTDB taxonomy): domain Bacteria; phylum Verrucomicrobiota; class Verrucomicrobiia; order Limisphaerales; family SIBE01; genus VHCZ01. The sequence continues at coordinate 12,752 of JACQWK010000462.1, read as the reverse complement.
CGAAACTCGAAAGCGTAAAACAGGTATGGGTCAGCCGCCTCCAGTTTGAAATCTCTGCCAAAAATCACCTGCATCTGTTCGGGGCGGATGTTGCCCGAATGGCTGACGCAAATCAGATTCCCGGCATCATCACGTTTCCAGTTGATGGAGCCGTGCATCTTGTAGAGGTAGATTTCGGGATACTCTGCCTGCGGGCTTGTCTCATCGAATCGCTTCCACTCCCACCGGCTGTTTCCAACCACAGCGAAGCCCGTCTCCACCCTGAATCCCGGCTCACCCAATCCCTCGACACACAGGTCGTAGTTCAACGAAAATACCTTAAGCGGGAATTGCAGGGCGCGTTGGAGTGGTTTGAGACCTGAGTAGTAATCAGCCGTCTTCGGATTCTCCAACTGCACCCAATTCTTGAGAGCTTCGAGGATTTTTTCCCGGAACAACCGCAGGCGCTCAAAGTTGTTTCCGGCGTGGGCGAGCAGGCGGGAGTTCCACGCTGCCACGAAGGGATAGATCGGGTGGTCTTCGTTGCGCTCCAGTTCGTAGAGCGTGTTGACGAGCGTCTCGATGTTGTATTGAACCTCGCCGCCGAACTTGCCTTTGATGCCCGCCGCATAATGGATGGCGCTTTTGATCTGGTGGTAAAGATCGCGGAATTGCTTCCAGTCGGGCTGCGCGAGAAGGCTCTCAATCTCGCCAATCATCTTGGGCGACGAGGGAATCCCGGCCTCGACGCTCGCACCGGCCCCCAGCAACAGGATGATGTCTTTCGATTTGGCTTTCATGGGGTCACAGGAACCAAGGTCGGAGTTCTTTGACCTCCGGCAGCGGCAGGTCGCGTTCTTGAAAACGCCGAATCAGGTCGGCCACGAGATGGCAGTAGAAGATGGAGACCGGGGCGCTTTTGGCGTTGAAGCCGCGCCAGTTAGCCCCCGACAGGTTTACGAGGTCTTGAAGCACCTGCTCGTCGCCAATCATCTTTTCCTCGCTCACATGCAGAAACTCCAGGTGCGTGGGGCCGGGGAACGCCTTCTTGACGCTCGGATTATCTGGAAACACGCCCTCAAACCAGAGCAGATACTCACGATGCCCAAGCCGGACGTATGACGCCTCGTAGGGCACAAAACTGTTCACCTTGGGGTTGATGGCGAAGAAGCGGTTACGCTGGTTCACTTTGACCACGGCAAACCGGCACTTCTTCTCGGCGGCTGCGGCCTTGACCACGGATTCGATGACCTCCATTTCCGTATGCTTCAGCTTGAAGGAGGTATGCAGAACGACCGTGCGGAACCGCTCGGCCTGCTCACGCAGCAGGTTGGCAAGGTTGTCCCTTAGCTGCCGAAGGTAATCCGCCTCGCGGTCGGCCTGCCCAATCACATTGAGACTTTGGAAAATGCCGCTGGAGTCGGTCAGGATGGAAAACGCGAAATACTTTTCGATGTGCCGATGGGAGTCGTGTCCGGTGACCTTGTGTGATTGGCTGACGCCGACAATCAACGAGCCGAATTCGGTCGGCTTGACCTTCCACGGCTTTCCCCCGGCCTTGCAGAACAACTGAAGCGCGATGTTCGCCACCGACCATTTGAGCGCGTAGTCGTCGTTGAGGGTGTCGGTGGTGCAAACCTGAGTGGCGATGCCAGCGTGAGTGAAGACGGCCTTGTGCGTGATGTAGGCTTCCTCGTCTTTGGGCATCACGACGACGGGAATCGCCGGGTTCTCGTTTGCGCCCTGCACCTGGGCGATCGCACGCTCCATCTCCGCCCTGGAAAAGTCGTTCACCACGACGGGTGAACTGCTGATCGTGATGGGCAGATGAAACAACTGCTCAAATCCAGGGAAATTGAGCTGCGATTCCGCCCCCTTCAAAGCACGGGCCAACCGTCGCGCCAGTCCCCGGTCTTGCTCGCGGAACACGAAAAGGAGCGGTGGACAGGCCGCCACAGGTTCCAGAGGGCCTGCTTCTTTTACTCCAATGAACTGGCTGCGGTATTCGCGGTTGCCGTCCATCACGTAAGTCTTGGCGCGGAGCTGGAGGGCCGGAAGCGGTGTGAATTTCGACTCAACTCCCACCGGCGCTGACGCACCGGGAAGTGGCAGGGGAAACAGCTTCGCGTGATGGCTTTGAATCCAACCGGTGATTCGCGCCCGGCGATCCGCGTAGTAGTCCAGGTTGCGGCGGTAGTTCTGGTCGAGGCTGAGGCTCAACTGCTGAATCCGCCTGCTGAATGGAACGCCGGGGTTCAAATCGAAGTGAAAATCCACCAGGAAACCAAACTGCTTCGTGGCACCGAGGTAGTAGGGTTGCAGGACAATGACCTCATTGCCTTCATGATGCCGGGCGAGTATGAAGCTGAATTCACGGTGAAACGTGTCTTCGGGCACGGAATACTCTCCGACCTTGAACACCTGGCTGCACTTGGCCTTTAGCGCCTCGAACAGAACGCGGCGAGTGAGATCAATTTTGGCCGCCGCAGGAAGCGAGCACGCCGTGTAGCCAGCCTGGGGCGCAAGGCGCACCAAATACTCTCCCCGCACCGACAGGTCGGCACTTTCGACCGGCAGATCGTAGGCGAACACTCCGGCGTGCGGATTGGCACGCTCGTTAACTTCACGGGACTTGCGATAGATGGTGAACGGCGGGACATCCCCCTTAACCACCAACAGATTCAAATGAAGTTCGTAGTTGGGCATGGTCAGATTCATCCCAGCCGGACGTAGTCCGCCAGGCAGTCCTCCTTGAACTTGTAGCGACCGTGTTCGCCGATCTCGATCCGGGCCAGGACTTCAAAACTGTCGAGCACCACTTCGTATTGTGCGCGGGTCAGGCCGTAGGCGTGGGCTACGAGCGCGTCAATCTCCACGTCCAGCGCGTAACGCTCCTCCGGGTTCCACGGGTGCGGGTCGCGGTTGAACAACCGGGCAACAGAATAGCTCGTGAGAGACAGCTTCGCGGCGTGATCCGCCACGCGCTTGTCGAGACCTCCCGGCAGCGGCGCGGGAATTTGGGAAAGCATCCATGTCAGTGCGACATGAGCACCGGGCATGTGGCCCCGCACCAAGAAATCGAAGGTCGTTGAGTTAAACACACCGACAAACTCAAGCGCGAATTGGCGAAGAATTGCGAGCACGGGCATCGTGTGTGTGGCCGGATAGCGGGGGAGAACTGCCGCCTTTGCAGACCTCTGGTATTGGAACCTGCCGATGTCACGGAATGCGACTGCGACCTTATCGCACACCGTGGCTCTGAAGCGTGCCTCCCAGACCTCACGGCGCATCCAGTAGCGAGGCTCGATCTCAAAAGCGAAGTCGGCTTTCAGGCGGTCGTCAGGCGTCGGGAGCTGTGGCCCTTTGCCGTATTTGTTCGCACCGGAATAGCCAGCATACGTCCGCGCGCGATGGTCGTAGCGGTTAATGAGTTGCCCCTCCAGCAGGGGAACGGCTTCTTCGGCTTCTGGCTTCCGCCCCATGCCAGGTAGCAGACCATCGTGGTTGACGTTTTCCGATGAGTCCCGCCGGAATATCACATCGCGGCCTAACTCCCACCCTGACGCCTCCAAGTCTTCGCGCTTCAAGAACAAATCCGACTTCCCACTCGAATCAAAGAGTCGCCAATACTTGAGACCCCAAGGATTGGTGCCTCCGTCCTCGAAGTCCAGCATCGCCACCTTGGCCTGCGCATTCAAGGCACACCGGTGAATTGCCATACCAATTTCAAATTCCTCCTGCTGACGGAAGGAAGTGAAAGTTCTGGTCGCTGGATTGAGAACCGAGACCATCTCCGACGTGAGCGACTGGCAAGGACGATTTGCAGCTTCCTCGATTGACCAATTCTTGAAGCTGGCCAAAACTGTCTTGTCCTCCGAGGCGTGACGGATGCTGACGATGGCGAAGCGTTCGCGGTCTTCAACTGCCGGAAAGACAGATACCGTGGCAAACGGCGGGAGATTGATGATGTCGTGGAATCGCTCAAGCTGGCCATTCTTGAGTAGCTTGTGCAGCACCGCATTGGCTGACTTGTCGAGACCAAGCGCACTTTTGAGAACAAGCCCGGCACGCCCACCCGTTCGCACCGCGTCCGCAATGCCCTCTGCAAACAGCAAGTAAGTGTTCGGTTCGTGTTCCGATGAGGAATACCGACCGCAGTTACGCATGAACTCGGCGAGTCGGTCGTAGGCGATCCTAGTGACACGCCATAGGTGCCAGAGTGCCGGATTACTCTCAAGGAGCGCAGCTATTGCGGCCCGTCGCGGCGTGCTCGTCATTTCAGCGATTTCGGGTGCGCGGGGCGCAAACCATTCCTGTTCCTGAACCTTGACTTGCTCCCACGGTGGATTGCCGACGAAGGAATCGAAGCCGCCACGCGCTGCGATTTCGGGAAAGCGCAGCGGCCAGTGAAACGCGGGAAACTCTTCGAGCAAGTCCTGCGCGGCACGCACCTGGTCTGGGTCGAACTGGCCGCTGAGGGCGCGGCGGTAGTCGTTGGTGGTGGGCGCGGACGCACCGACTTCGTGGCTCCAGAAGAACGCAGCGCTCCAAAGGTCGGCAGCGGTTTTGAAGCGGCGGTATGCGTCACATTCAAGGTAGCCCTTGAACGCGGCGTCCTTGCGCTCCACGTCGCCGGGGATGCGTTCTTCCTCGGCCATCACGGCGGGGAAGTCCACTCGGATGTCGGGCATCGGCAACGCGAGTTCGAGTTCACCGGGCTGTGACTCCAATGGCTCGACCTCTTGCGCGGCGTGTTCGAGGAATCGTCTCAACTTCACGTCATCCGGGTCGCGGCTCTGCCTGAGCTTCGAGGGAACTGTGCAGGCTGCGCGAGGAATCCGCTTGGGCACGTTGAGCAGCGACCAGCCGACGAGGCTGTCGCCATGCTGGATGCGGTGGTCGAGGAAGGAGAGCGGGAGGTTCGGCACCGCGCAGTGTATCCAGAGCGCGACTTTGCACAGTTCGACCGCAAAGTCGTCCTTGTCCACACCGTAGATGCAGTGAGCTAGGACTTCGCGTCGGGCCTGTTGGAGCGCGGCTTCGGTTGGTTTCTCACCCTCCGCACGAACCCGCGCAAGCGCAAGAGCCAAGCGGTCGATTGAACCGACCAAGAACGCTCCGCTACCACAGGCCGCATCGCAGAGTCTGATGTCGAGCAGACTCGTTTCTTTCGACTTTGTGTCCGGACCCGCTGCCTCCAGTCGCTCCTTGATAAGGGGATCGAGCGCAACCGATAGAACAAAATTGACCAACTTCGGCGGAGTGTAGAATGCGCCCAGGTCTTTGCGCTCGGTGCTCAGGGACACCAGGTAAACTGCACCCGCAGGCACGATAGCTCCCTCCGCCTCGGTCGGCGCGTGGGCCAACCGGAGCGTGAAACTCAACAGCGTTTCATAGACCGAGCCAAGTTCCTCGACGCCGAGTGCGGCGTAGTTGACCCGCTGCTGGAAATTCTCCACCTGCACATGGGTCAACTTCTCAATGGCTTTGAGCAGAAACTTGTTTTCGCACGACTGCGCCATCAGGTGGGGCGTGCGCTTCAGGTCGAACAACTGGCCGTTGAACGGGAACACGCCGATGTCCGGTGCGCCCTGGGAGAGCATCCTGAAGGTGACCTTCAACCCTTCCCACAGGTCGGAGCGGTGCGGCTCCACGGTCTTGCGCTCCCCCAGTCGCGCCAGGGCCGCGAGGGAGTAGGTCTCAGCATACAGACCCTCGTAAGGAAGCATCCGGCGCTGCTCGGCGAACAGGAGGAACAGGATGCGATAAATGACCAGCAACAGCTCGTGGTAGAGCGCACGGGCGGCCTTCGCATCGTCCAGCATTTGTCGGAGCTGCGGACTGAACAGACCCTCGGCCAGGGATTCGATGGCTCCCCGCACCTGGGGTTGAAGCTGGCGGCCAATCTGAATGCCCTCGGCCTGGCTGAACTCGAACAATGTTTCCAACGGCAGCTTGTTGCGGTCGGCGGTCACCTCGAACCGGCTGCGATGACAGAACCGGAACAGCGCCCGGAAAGCGGCGAAGTCGCGGGTCTCGAAAATGGCATCGAGGTCGAAGCCGACGAAAGCCTTGGTGAAGACATGATGGAAATCGCGCAGGAGCCGGAGCTGCCTGCCGTTGGCCACGAGGCCCCAGGTCGCCGGGCTGCTGTTAAGGTAATGCTGAAGCTCCTCGTGCGGCGATTTGCCGCCCCGGCCCGGCGCTTCGTTCAGGTCGCCTTTGACCAGGTGGACCGGAGGCGCACCGTCGCCCTCCCAGCCCAGGAAATTGATGTCGAAGGCTTCGCGGCCATCCTGACTCTTGAGCTTGGGCTGATAGACCTCTTTGTAATCGAGCAGGCGCAATAACTGGCGCAGCCACTTTTCGCGCAGATCGCTAAGGGAAAGCGTATCCAGGTTTTTGGCGATGCCGTCGTAGTGCTCACACGCGAGCTGGAAGGTCGCCTCCAGGGTCTCGGCAAACTGCGCCGGAGGTTCGGGATCATGACCGCTCCACCCGAACTTGGACGGTTGGAACTCGCCACGGCGTGGCGCGTCCGAGAGGGCGTCCGCCAGGATAGCTGGCGAGATCAGCCCACCGGAAACGTGGACGAGTTCAAGTGTGTCAGCCATGCGGTATCAAGAGAGTCAGGGTCAGCAGATCAACCGAGGCCACGCGCACGTCATCCATGCCCGCCGCCCACTGGGAGGCCATGCGTGCAATCTCGCTCTGGCGCTGCACCAGTTTCAGGCGGCGAGCATCGACCGCCTGGTTCATCAGGTCTTTCAGGCCCGACGCGGCCAAGGCATCAGCGGCGGCTTCCGCCACGTCTTTCTCAGTGAACGTGAACGGCTGCGGTGCCGCCCGGAACAGTTCCATCGGGTCTTTGTCCGCGGGCTTGCCGCCATACGGTTTGAAAGCCAGCGGGATCAGCTCCTCCATCAGCACGGGCGGCTCGGACGCCGTGACGAACCTGGCCAGGATATGGACGACGGCGGTGACTTCCTGGACCTCCTTCGAGCCACGGGCGGCCACACGTCCGCTCTCGGTGCCAGCCAGAGAGTGCTGGACGCTCTCAACCAGGCGACGGACCAGTGGATGGGCCAGGTCGAGCAGATCGAGGTCGGGATCGTCACGGGCGATCTTGGGATCGAACGTGCAGACCAGCTCGTCTCCCAGGTCGTTGAAGGCGGTGCCGCGCAGGTTGAGCTTCCAGGTGTCGTCAGCTTGCTGGAGGGCGCTGGCCCGGAACTGCTCCAGGGCCGAGAGCACGAATGCCTGGATTTCTGCCGGAGCCCCCACCGTGCGGTAGGTCTGCTGGAGCGCCTGCTCGACCTGGGGCAACCGGATTTGCTCCTGGCCGTAAAAGGATTCGTCCTGGATACGGGTGATTTGCTCGCGCTCCTTGGACGCAATATCGCTCTCCTGCATGACGCCAGGCAGGGCATCGTGCAGCTCAAATCCCGGCAGATAGACTTCCGAAGTCGCGCCGAACTCCTTGATGAGCCGCTTTAGTTCCCGCGCCGATGAAAACATGATCGGACAGAACCCGTGTTCCTCACGGATGCGCCCGGCTTTTTCAACCAGCACCTTCAGGATGGCGATGTCGAGCTGATCTTCGCGGACGAGCGTGAAGATGCCGACCTTGGCCTCTGGCTGGCCGTAACGGTCGAGGCGGCCATTGCGCTGTTCGAGCCGGTTCGGGTTCCAGGGAAGCTCAACATGGATCAGCTCGGCGCAACCGCGCTGGAGATCGAGACCCTCGGAGATGCAGTCGGTGCCGATGCACACGCATTTGTCGGCGGTCTCGAAGGCACGGTAGGTTGCCCGGCGATCCTTCTGGTTCATGTCGCCGAAGATGCTGAAGACCTGAAGACCCTTGAGCGGCCCATCGGCCTTGGCCTCCTTCTCCAGGGCCTTCGCCAAGTAGTCCAGGGTGTCCTTGTAGCGCGTGAAGATGAGCGCACGGGGAGCGCGGGGATGACGCTTCAGAACCTCCGGCAGGATCGTCAGCAACCTCTGCAATTTGCTGTCCTGCTTGGCGGTGATCTTTTTCGTCAGGGCGATGAGGTTGTCGATCTCCTCGATTTCCTTGGAACTCCCGGCGACGGCGGCGGTATCGAGGCGCTTCCACCGGGTTTCGTCGTCCAGGTCTTGGGTCGAGTCCTGGTCGAGCACGATGGACTCGGCTTCGGTCTCGTTGGTCGGGGCCGCGCCGGTCTGTGAGCTGATCCGCTTCCGGGCGGCATTACGGCGTTCGCCCAGGCTGGCCATGATCGCGCCTGGACTGGACAGGGCACGGCGTTGCAGGTGTAGGCTCACCCACTGACCGACAGTGCCGCCCTCGGTCTCCGTCAGGGTCTTGCTGTACGCCCGTAGGCCCTCAAACAATGCTTTCTCGGCCTTGGTCAGCGGGATGATGAGGTCTTTCGGGTCGCGCTCCGGGAAGGGCGCACCGGCTCCATACCACGCCTTGATGTCTTTGCGGCGGCGTTGAACGACGTGCTTGTGGGCGACCTCGCGGTTGATGGTGCCGTTCGGATTGACCGTCTTTGGGTTCAAGACTTCCAGCAAACTGGCGAAGCAATCTGTGTGGCCGGGGTGCGGTGTCGCACTGAGACCGATCAGGTGCCGGACGTTGGGACTCTTGCCGACCGCTTCCAGGAACTCCCACCGTTCCTTCTGGAGGCCGCTGTCGCTGCCGCCCCAGACGTGAGGGCGCTGAGCTGAGTGAATTTCGTCAACAATTATGGCGTCCCACCGGTGGGCGAGGACTTCACCGATCCGCTTCTTGACGTAATCAATGCTGGTCACGATCACCGGGTAGGCGTCCCAAGGCGATTGACCAGGCAGAAGTTGGCGCTCCAGGGCCGGGCGCGTGTGGCCCGCCATGATGACCGCCTCCAGGTGGAAGAAGCGATCCAGGGTTTCCTGCCACTGCTCGCGCAGCGCAGCAGGCACCACCACCAGCAACCGCTCGGCGGCCCCACGAGCCATCAACTCGGACACGATGAGACCAGCCTCCACGGATTTACCGACTCCCACGTCATCGCCGATCAAAAGCCGAACAGCAGGCATGTCCAGCGACATCAGCAGGGGCACGAGCTGGAATGATTCAGGGATGGTTCGGCTGCGTTGCAGCCCGAGGAAAGGGGCGCTGCCGTGGATCAAACTCAGGCGGTACGCCCGAAGCAGCAGGTCTTGCTTGGCCGGGTCGCTGACGGTCTTTGGATCAGGCAGAGGTAGCTCGCCAGGCCGAACGTCACCCTCCTCCAATGAGCGCAAAAAACGCCAGCGCCGGGTGTCCCGCCCATCAAGAGGCGTTGCCCAGAAATCCCGGTCATCAATTCGATCTACACGCCAAATCCTGTTGCGGAGACGGATGACCGACCCAATCGTCAATTCCGTTGCCATTCAATTCATTCATCAAACCGCGCTGTGAATGCTGCACTCCAGAAATCACCGGAACATCATGGGGCACTCCAGCATCGACCGAAGTGCTCCTTTTGGGACATCGCTATTGGAGAAGGATTTTATCGCTGTTCCTCTGAAATGCAATGTCCTGGCTGCAGAGTTTTCGACGATATGAATTGGTCCGCAAATCAGGTCCCGGAATGTCCCAAACCACGTTTTGGATCGGGAAGTCTCCGGGCGAAACTTTTTGCGTTTTCTTGAGCATCGTTGAGGAGATGTGATTTTCGTTACCAGTGTCCTTCGGGACAACGCCTGAGTTTCGTCCAGGGGTCTCGTCCAGCTTCCGAGCGTGGGCATCCACACAACGGATGGACGCACTTTTCAAAGTAGGTGTGGAACCAGCCACCAGGGCAATTTCGGCAGATCGCCTCAGCCGTTGAGTTTCTTGCCATAATTGTTGCACTTTTTGTCACTGCGCGAATTGGGGCGGCTAACGGCTCGCGAAGATTCCCCGGCAGGGCTTTATCAAACCTCACGCGGTTGCTCATCTCCATAAGACCGTCAGTCCAAGAGCGGCACCTGGACGAACAACACCGGATTGTTAACCGGCTGGAAAGAAACGGAACTTGAAGCGCCACGCCCCTTCCGGCAGTTGACCGTGTTGAACCAGGTCAAAACGGACTCGGGCAGCTCGGGCAGGTATTTCTCCAAGCTCCCGGTCAATAACATGCATTCCTCCGACATCTCCGCCAGGTCCCGAATCTTCAGAAAATCGTTGGCGGCATCGTTGCGCACGTTCCAGAACGTTCCGTGGCATTGCTCGCGTTCGCCGTTCTCTTGATCGATCAGGGTCCAGTTCCGGCGCTTCACCATCCGCCCGATGACGCCAAGACTGCGCTCGTCCGTCAACATGTCGCGGATGGATTCAGGAACCGCCAGCAGTTTATCTTGCTCTGGATTCACACGAATCGCGCCGACCCGCTTTTCGGCCACGGCAGGGAACCGGTACTCTCCACCCTCGCACATCAGGGACGGCCCAAATCCGCCGAAACCGGCCGTTTCCGGAAGCACTCTCGCGTCGATGCTCGCGTAGGCAGAGCCAAAGCCATCCGCCCATTCGCAGTGGGTTCCCTCAGCGCAGAGATCGCGCCAGTTCGAGGTCGGCGGCCGGAGCGGCGCGCTGGCAAAGCCGTAAATGCCAATCGACGAATCGCAGACATTGAAGGGGCCTGAGGGCGGGCAAGCGCAGGGACCATCCGGCGGCAGATCGCCATAGGCAGGCAAGAACGGCTGCAAGCCGAGACTGAACTGCGCCAGCCGCGATTGAACGGCCAACGGCAGGTCGATCCTCACCTTGTCGAGCTTGTTGATGCACTGGGAGAAGTTGTTGAACACCTCGGCGTACATCTGCGTTCGCGGTAGTGGGCCATGTCCGCCAAACGCGCTCGGCTTCAATTTTTCAGGCAAGATGTCCAGCCATTTTTGGCCGATGGCGTCAAAGCAGAGATTTTGGAAGGTGTAATCCATCAGTGGCGAGTCGGTGTCGCACAAGTCCAGGCTCGCTTTTTCGTCCACAAATCCGTTACAGAACGCCCGGAGATAAAACTCCATCAGGCAGTACGGCTCCACGCCCACGCCGGTATCTGCGGTGTCCTGATCCGGGTTATTGTCTTCGTGAACTTCCGGGATCATTCGCACGAAATAGGAGCGCGGCAGACAGCAGCCTTTGGGTCGATCACTGCCGAACACATCGACGTTGTTGTTCGCGGCCAAATCCCCGACTTGGAATGGATACGAGATTTTGACGGGCTCGCCGGTTTCAGGATCAATGACGGGATTCCCTTCGCCATCGGTCGCGACGTAAGTCTCGGAACTCTCCTTGCAGTGTTTGCCCTGGGCTCGGTAACGCAGGTAATCCATGGCCGCGTTCTCGTCGGTCCGATACTTCTCGTGGTCCAGAAAGCCCCACGTCTCAGGATCATTTCGAATGACTACCGGAGCATTCGATGTGTGTCGTAAGCGGCCTTTTATGGTCACCTTCACTCCGTCGTCCGAATGGGCCACGATGGATTCGATCTCGTACGGCGCCTGGTAAATCTGGCAAGAACGATAGAAATCCTTTTGCGCTTCGCGCTCCAATTGCCGGCGACCATTGATGCCCTTGGCGTAGATGTAGCCGGACGGCGCTTCGGAAATCAGGGCGTGCTTTTGGCCCAGCGTGAAATGCGCGTTCAAGTCTCTCTTCGGCGGAAATGGTGTGTGCCCGTAGAGTTCCTTGGTCAAGGTGTGGCCACGCTGATGCAGAACGATCGTGTTGTCGTAAAGTTCCTCCTTCCAGATCGAGCTTTCGACGGGCCGATATCCGTTGAGCGAAAAGAACAACACCCAACGATTGCTGGTGCCCTGCTGTGGCGCAGTCAAACGGATGCCGTCATACTTGAAGACCAAGGCGTTGTTGAGCGCCTCAAACGATTTGACGTTGAGCTTGCCGACGAACGTCTGGTTGGCCGCGATGGTCTTGCCATCATAGATCACGGAGCCCGTCTTGACGAGGTAACGGTAGCCCGGATTGATCTGGCCGCTGGAGACCGGGTCAGAGGATGGACCGAGGCCGGCGAAAATGTCGAAGGCCTCGTTGTTCAGGCCGTAGGCGTAGCGCTTGTAGTAAAGAACGCTCTTCCCATTTACGACCTCGTATCCGACCAGGTTATCCTTCTGCGCCAAGCGCGCGTTATCCACGATCAATTGCCGCAAGGCTTCATGAATCGGGTTGTTAACGATGGAATTCTCACCAATGGTCGCCAGGCCGGAAGTGCCTCCGTTGACGATACAACCGGTGCGGAAATAGGTGTCGGAAATGACGTGCGGATCGGGCAGATCAAGGCCGTCCTCGTCCAGGTTTGCGCCATCGCCCCCGTGCGTGGAAGCCAGCCGAACGACTAGGTAAACGTCCTGCACGCTGGCTTTGAGCGCGAGCAGTTCAGCGGCCTCGAAATAAAGGCCACCGCCCTCTTCGAATTCGGCGTCAGTCGCGAGCTTGAAAGACACTTTGGCTTGCTCTCGGGCCGGGTCAAAGTAGCGCACGCCGGAAGCCTTCTTCTCTGCGTCCGGCAGGAGAATCAAGGAATGGATGGGCACATCGTCTGCATGAACCTCAATGGTGATCGGCGATTTCAGGCCGGTGGCGGAGACATAAGCGCCGGCGAAGACGAAGCTCTCTGCGATCTGATGGAAAGTCCGACCGCCATCGATGTTGGTCGCCTTCGTGCCCGCCGCCACTTTTCCTCCACCTGGTGGCGCCGTGATCTGGAAAGCTGGATAAACGGCCTCGATCCCCTCACCAGCCGCTTGACCGCGAGCGGGAGAGAGAAAGTACT
>JACQWK010000408.1 GCA_016209525.1 Verrucomicrobiota bacterium | reverse complement strand
GTCCAGTCCAAAGAGGAACTGAAAGAGCGAATCCTTTTGGGCATCGCCGAGATCAACGCCGCGCCGGTCGTGCACCGCTGGAAGAAGTTCGATCTTCTGCTCACCTGATGTGTAAACGTTTTAAGGAAACATTGTACTAGTTTCGATGTGGACAGCAGCCGAAGCTCGCGAAATGTGTGTTGTTTTTTGTTCTTTTACATGGATCGTGAAACCGAGGGCCTTTCTAGTCGTTCAACGAACGCACGACAAGACTAAGTTCAGAGGCAGCGACGGTGGATTCGGTAATGCAGTTCCAATTCGACCACGGGGTCATACCACGCGACCTGGAATCGCTCGCGGAGCGCGTTGTGTTACATTGTCTCGGTGCTTATGGTCCGAATTCACTTCCATCCAACGATTTGGATAAACGGGCGCCTGGAGATTTCCGGGCTGTTTGGCCTTGTTTCGAGTCAGAATGCCGCCAAAGAGATGAGGGTATTTGCCCCGTCCCCTGCACGGTGTCGGAGAATGCTTTGCGAACTTCACGAACACCTTCAAGTGCCGGTCGAAAGCTTTGCTCTCCTGCTCGGCGTGCCATCGATCACAGCGGGAACCTTGGAGGAAATTCTCCGTCGCAGTGGCTGGATCAATTTTGACCTTGCAAGCGACGCTGGATCCAGATCGAAGGAGGAATCCTCCGCTCCATTCCAACCAACGCACTCCCTCGCGAAGACTGGTGCCGCCCGGCTTGGAAGGCACGCCGCCAATCCCCTGGTGAAATGCGCTTGGCTGCACAACAGACCACTTCCTCAGTTTGCGAACAGCGCAGGCTGTTCACGGATTTAGTCGGCCTGGTTGAGCGTGGCGTCGATGCGCGCGCGGTCGCCCGGCTGGTGAAACTCGCAAAGGTATTGCAAGCGAAGTCGGGGATTGATTCGACTTTGGCGGATGTTCGTGAATGATTTGATGAGCGTATGAAATGGCCACGAAGATGACGCGAGTGCCGTGACCGTGGGCAACCGTCCAGCGATACGGAAGCTGCGGATTGATGTGGAGATAGAATGAGCACTGAGCCTAACTCGTTTGACGCAATTGCCGCCGATTACGCGGTCCTTCGAAGCGTTCATCCCAAGTTGCTTCGGCGATTGATCGAGGTCCCCGGCATCAAACCATCTTGGCGGGTGCTGGAGGTGGGTTGTGGGACCGGCAATTACGTTGCTTCCATCTCGGCGGCCACGTCCGCCCGTTGCTCAGGCCTTGATCCGTCCCGGAGGATGCTGAGCGCGGCACGTCAGAAAACCACGCCGGTTTCCTGGTCGCAGGGACGCGCCGAATCCTTGCCGTATCCCGACGGCAGTTTTGAGTTCACCTTTTCCGTCGATGTCATCCATCACGTGCAGGACCGCCAGGCTTTCTTCCGAGAAGCATTTCGCGTCCTGGCTGACGGGGGCTGGATTGCGACCGGAACCGATTCCGAGGAGACCATTCGCCAGCGCATGCCTCTGTCCTACTACTTCCCGGAGACCGTTGCGCCCGAACTGCGGCGTTACCCCAAACGCGGTGAGATTCCTCAGTTTCTCGCTTCCGTCGGCTTTGGCCAGATATCCGAGGAGTTGGCCGAGTTTGCTTATGGCTTGTCCGACGCGACGGCGATTGAACGAAAGACCTTCACGTCGCTCCATCTCATTTCCGAAGAGGCTTTCGGACAAGGACTCCACCGTCTGAAACGCGACTTGGAAGCCGGTCCGATTTCATGTGTTTCCAGAAACATGATCTATTGGGCGCGCAAGCTGGAGGCCACGCAGCGAGGGCGGTAAACGTTCGCCCAAGGTTGTTTCACTCTACAACGTCTTGGAAAGGCACACTCACCGCGCAAACCACCACTCCGTCAGTTGTCTCCCTCCAAAAATCCAACCGGTGGCAGCCAGGGCAATGTAAGGTCCGTAGGGAATGCGGCTCGACCAAGCTTGCCTTTTCAGCAATATCAAGGTGACGCCAACGAGCGAGCCAATCACGGAACTGAACATCAAGGAAAAGACCACGGCTTTCCAACCCAAGAAGGCTCCGATGGCCCCCATGAACTTGACATCGCCGAGCCCCATGGCTTCGCGCGGGAAGATGATTTCATCCGTCGTGACTTCCATGTGTGGAACTTCCTCCGGGAGGAAGGAGTCTTCCCCGATTTGCAGACGGTCCGGTGTCAGACGGACGCTCACTGCGGAGATGTAGGATCGGTCGTGGAGCAGCACTCGTTTGCCTTCCAGCTCGATGGCATCGGTCTTTCGGTAAAACTTTTCTTCGTACGGAATCTCCCTGTCCGGGAGTTGAATGGCCGTCTCGGTGAAGATGATTCTTGTGCCGGGCTCCAGCACGATTCGCTCCCGCCCGAAGAGCAGTTTGCCCAAACGGAGGATGCCATAGATGAGACCGGCGCCCACGGCGATTCCGATGAAGCTTTGCCGCAACGCGGGCGCGCGTTCCGTGATCCCATGCAGAGCCGGCACGACGGCCGAACAGAGAAATCCGGCGGCGATCCCGCCCAAGGTGATTTCATCCGGGATGATGAAGTGTTCGAAATCAATAAAAGTGGCGACGATAAACCCGGACAGCAAGAGCGCGTAGGCGAGCGCAAGGAGGACCGAATCGTGACCGTAGGCGAGCCAGCACGCCAGAAACGCCAGGCCGGTTAACAACTCGACGATCAAGTAGCGAACGGAGATCGGCTCGCCACAATGAGCGCACCTTCCCCTCAACCATAGCCAAGTCAGGATGGGAATGTTGAGATACCACGGGATCGAGTAGTTGCAGCGCGGACAGTGCGAACCCGGGCTAACGATGCTCTCCCCCCGAGGCATTCGGTGGATGCACACATTGAGCAAGCTTCCGACCATCGAGCCGAGGACGAAAAATACTCCCGACCAGAAATGGAAGGGCACCAGCGCCCAGGTCTCGCGTGAGAACATTCTATTCACCGGCTTTGGCGCGAACCATAAATCTGCTCCTCCAGAGCCTTTCTCATGACGTGGACCGGCACGGCCTGTCCAACCCATAACTCCAAGGCTCTCGCCCCTTGGTAAAGCAGCATTCCCAAGCCGTTCGCGACGCGGCAACCGGCCGCTTTCGCGGCTTGCAGCAACGGAGTCTCCGCGGGCTGATAGATCATGTCGAACACCGCGCCGGCTTTGCGCAATTGGAATTGTCGCTCGTCCATCGGCACAGGGTCGGTCTCTCTCAGCCCCAGCGATGTGGCGTTGACAATTAAATCCACCGCTGCGTCCGGGTAACCCACCCGCACCTGGACAGCCGGAAATCGCCGCTCGATTTCGGCGCCGACAGTTTTTGCTTTCTCCGGAGTTCGATTCACCAGGAACAAGCGTTTCACCTGCTCGGCGGCCAGCCTGAGGGCGGCGACTCGGCCGGCGCCGCCGGCGCCCAAAACCAACACCGTCGCGCCACGGAAGTTGCACGCGAGGTCTTCCTGGAGCGCACGGACCAGCGCATCCGCGTCCGTATTGAACCCGCGGCGTCGAATCTCGGCGGCCTCCTGCGGTGGCAATTGCGCCAGAGGCACCCAATCCCCGTCCGCCTTTCTTGCTTCGAACCGGATCGTGTTGACTGCGCCCCATTCCCGGGCCGATTCGTCAAGTTCATCCATCATGTCCACCGCAAGCAACTTGTGAGGAAGCGTCAGATTCAACCCGATAAACCTCATGACCTGCGCGCCCGCGACCGCCTGACGCAATTCCTCCGGGCGGACATCAAAAGCCAGGTAGCGCCAATCCAGGCCCAAAGCAGCGATCGCGGCGTTGTGCATGGCCGGCGAGGCTGAGTGTTTGATGGGATGCCCAAAAACGGCGCAATACCGTGTCGCCGCCGAAATGGGTGGAATCCTCAAATCAGACACGCGGCGCAAGATACGGGGGCGCCGATCAAGTTCAAAGTTCAAAGTTCCAGGTTCGAAGTTCAGGGTTCGACCGTGCACACATGAGTTGTCGTTTCCGGCCGGAGCGCGGGCTTAAGCCCGCTTCAGCATGCGACGGACTGGCAGTCCCAGATTCGCGCTTTCCGGCCGCGTTCCTCGGCATTAGAGTGAATTAGTGTCCATGTCGGAAACCCTACTTATCAACGAGATTTACCTGAGTCTCCAGGGCGAAAGCACGTTCGCAGGTCTGCCTTGTGTTTTTGTGCGTCTCACGGCGTGTGACTTGAGATGTTCGTACTGCGACACGGCCTATGCGTTTACCGAAGGAACCAAAATGACGGTGGGGGAGGTGCTTTCCGAGACGCGAAAATTGGCTGCGCCTTTTTCGGTACGCATCGTTCAGCGATCACCGAACGCAGACGTGCTTCCCGATGTCCACGCCGACGCATCGTTGGAGAACCCGGCGTCAACAGACACGATAGAGGGTCGCCGCCGGCTAGAGGTCGAGCTTCGCGACATGGCACCGAAAGCAACACGCAGGGAAAATGCGCTTCCAGGGAACGGGAGTGAAGAATCTGAGCAGACCGGCCGTGAACCGGGCCGACTGCCCTTGGTGGAACTCACCGGCGGAGAGCCGCTCCTGCAAAAAACCTCGTTGCCGCTGATGAAGTCGCTCTGCGACGAAGGTTTTACGGTGCTTCTCGAAACGAGCGGAGCGCACGACATTTCTCCGGTTGACCCCAGGGTGCATCGCATCATGGATTTGAAATGCCCAAGCAGCGGTGAGAGTTCCAGGAATCGACGGGAGAACTTGAAGCATCTGAGGCACAGCGATGAACTCAAGTTTGTCATCGGAACCTCGGAAGACTACGACTGGGCTCGGAGTGAAGTCATAGACCATCGACTGGCGTCGATTTGTCCGGTCCTTTTTTCTTGGGTATCGCCCCTCAAACCGAGCCAGAAGGACCGGTCCTTGAAGAAAGCGCCCGAGCGCCACACACCGATCTCGATGACCGAATTGGCCGAGCGAATCATCGCCGACACGCTGCCGGTCCGTTTCCAGCTTCAGATGCACAAAGTGATCTGGTCGCCGGATACACGGGGAGTTTGAGAGACTGGCCCGCATGAGTTCTCTCCATGAACCGCACGGTGGGGCGAGACTCCTGTCGAGCCCTGGCATTATTTCGGGCAAAAAAGTCAGGGCTCGACGGGAGTCTCGCCCCACCGATGGCCAGGTTGATGGTTTCAACAAATTTCAGAGTAGTTTGGAGGCGAGCGATGGGACCATTCAGTAGGCGGAAGGTGCTTGATCTCCTCCGCCAATACGAGTCGCGGAATGTCACTTGCATCGCCGATGACGGCTCGTGGCCCATTGTCTGGGAACGAGCCAGTGGTGTCTATGTGTGGGACACCGAAGGCAAGAAGTACCTTGATTTGACCGGGGGGTTCGGCGTGGCGGCAGCGGGTCATGCCAATCCAAGAGTAGTTCAAGCCGGACGCAAACAGATGGCGAAACTTCTGCACGCGATGGGCGATGTGCATCCGCATGCTCTGAAGGCCCGCTTGGCCCGCGAATTGAGCCGAATGACGTTCGAGAGATGGGGGCGAACAGGAAGAACGGTGAGCGCTGCGGCGTTCAGGGCGAAAACCCTGTTCTGCAACTCCGGATTCGAGGCGGTAGAAGCCGCGCTGAAAACCACATTTCTGGCCACGGGAAGGCGTGAGATCATCGCCTTTCAGGACGCTTACCACGGTCTAGGTTATGGAGCGCTGAATGCAACGCATCGTGGTCTCTTTCGCGAACCATTCAGGTCGCAACTCGGGCGTTTTGGCCGCTTCGTTCCGTTCCCCAATAATCCTTCTGATCTCGATTCCGTCGAGCGATCCCTCCGCAAACTGCTCCGTCGTGGAAACACCGGGGCCGTCGTTGTGGAACCGATCCAGGGGCGCGGCGGGATTAACGTTCCTCCGCTTGAATTCCTGCCGCTGCTGCGTCGGCTTTGCGAGCGTTACGGCGCCTTGTTGGTCTTGGATGAGATTTACACGGGTTTTGGCCGCACCGGACGCTGGTTTGCCTGTGAACACAGCCGAACAGTGCCGGACATCATTTGCCTGGGGAAAGCCATGTCTGGTGGATTTCCACTTTCTGCGTGCGTTGGCCGCGCAGACGTGATGGATAAGGCGTGGCCACGTTCGGCGGGAGAAGCAATGCACACGAGCACTTTCCTTGGCCATCCTGTCGGCTGCGCGATGGCTCTCGCGCAAATAAAGGAGATCGCGAGTCGGAACTTAGTAGAACGAAGCGCCCTCCTAGGGAAGGACCTGATGGCGACGCTCGCGTGCGTGAAATCCACGCCAAAACTGGAGCTTTCTGTACGCGGCTGCGGGCTAATGGTTGGCCTCGAAATAAGATTGAACAACGGGGCTCCCGCGACTCATCAGACCTGGAGAATGATCACGGCGATGCTCGAGAAGGGCTTTATTTTATTACCTGAAGGAGGCGATGCTAACGTTATTAGCTTCACGCCGCCCCTGACTACCTCGGCGGTGCAACTCGGGTGCGCGGTCGATACGCTGGCTGAGATCCTTCGCAGGTCTTGATCGAGGCTCAGCGGTCACGCAGTCCTGGTTAGACGAGCGGCCCCGGCTTCCCTCTCAGAGATCGATGTTTAATCTCATTCCGCAAAAGAATCAGATAGTAACCTGGTCCTTTTTGGCTGAGATGACTTGAAACGTGATGAAAATCTAGCCGGGGCGGCAGGTTCGCCGACCCTTCCTGAACTCCACCGCACTCCCAGCCATCCGAAGAAGGCCGCCGGGTAAGTTGTGGTTTTTCTCCGGCAAATGGCATAGCACTCATTTTTGACATAGCAGAATCTGGACCGCCACTCTCTGGAGTGGCGAAGTTTTGCGGGAGTGAGAGAACGATTCTTGACCGGGGTTACGGAGGAGACCGTGGGATGGACTACACACGGAAGGTTTGTAGTCCCGCCTTTAGGCGGCCCGAACCGGCTAAAGCCGGGACTACAAACGCCGACCTGTCGTTCATCCAACGGTCTCGTCAATAACCTGCCGAGATTCCGAGAGCGATCCTGAGACTCCAATCTGATGGCCAAGCAGTCCTGGCCTCGCTATGGTTCGAAATCTTTTGGTTGGACTTTGTCCGGACACATGAAGCTTCAGGAAATGCGACGAATTCTGGCGGCAAATCAACTGCGGTTGACGAAGTCTCTGGGGCAGAACTTCCTGCATGACCAGAATCGAATTCGGAAGATCGCAAAAGCGGCGGAGATCAAGGCGGATGACCGGATTCTGGAAGTCGGCCCAGGTCTGGGAGCGTTGACCCAACTGTTGCTTGAATCTGGGGGAAAAGTCCTAGCCATCGAAAAGGACCGGCGACTTTGTGATCTCCTGACCGAGCGCTACCGCGACGTTCCTAGCCTGAACCTTGTGCAAGCGGACGCGGTGCAATACTTGCGTGGACAGTCTCGTGACTGGTCCGGATGGAAGCTCGTTTCAAATCTTCCCTATTCGGTTGCGTCGCCAATCCTGATCGAATTATCACAGGCCAGCGGCTGTCCGGAACGCCTGGTTGCCACTCTTCAGCTTGAAGTGGCTCGCCGACTCATGGCGTCGGCAGGCGACGAGGATTACGGTGTCCTGACTCTGCTGGTGCAATTGCGCTATGAACCCAAGGGCTGGTTCAGGATTCCGGCGTCGTGCTTCTTCCCGGTCCCACGAGTGGATTCCGCCTGCGTGACGCTCGCGAAGAGGCGCGAAATCCTTCTGACCACGGGCGAGACGGACGTTTTCGAAAGAATCGTCAAACGAGGCTTTTCACAACGGCGCAAGATCATGCTCAAACTGCTGAAGGAAGACTGGGACGAGAGCCGTTTGCTCTGGGCTTACAGCCGAGCCGGGTTGGGCCTGGAAATCAGGGCCGAGAAAGTCCACCTTGGACAATATGTCCAACTCGCTCGACTGTTGCGTGAGAATACCAAGGCGCACCATGAAGGATGAGTTTTTCGATGTCGTGAATGAACGGGACGAAGTGATCGGGAAAAGGAGCCGCCAGGAGGTCCACGAGCAACGCCTTCTCCATCGTGCCGTTCATGTCTTGGTGTTCAATTCGCGCGGCGAACTGTTTCTGCAAAAGCGGTCGATGATGAAGGACTGCTTTCCTGGGGCATGGGATTCCTCGGCGTCCGGGCATTTGGACGCGGGGGAAAGTTATGATGCTTGCGCCGTTCGCGAATTGCGGGAGGAATTGGGGCTGGAACTGTCTTCTCTGCCGATGCGACTTTTCAAGATCGATGGCTGTCCCGAGACCGGATACGAGTTTGTGTGGATTTATCGTTGCGAATCGGACGGGCCGTTCAAGCTGCACCCCGAAGAAATCGAGGGTGGCGGTTGGTTTGCACCAGCGGCCATCACCCGCTGGATGGTGGAACGGCCAGGCGAGTTTGCCGAAGCGCTCTTGCTCATCTGGAGACGGCTCCAGGGACTATGAGAGCCTGCGCACGGCGCCATCCTTGGAGAGGCCGGCCAAGAAACCAAAGACATCACGCCGCAGGCAGATTGCCACATCATCCCGCAATTCAGGGTTCGCCAGCAAACGCCGGGCATTGCGGCCGTATTTCGCCGCTTGGAAAAGATCTTCTTGCGCCGCGCGGTAAAGCTGGCGCGCGATCTGGGCGGAATCCGACACGGTCCCACCCGCATCGTCCGGACAGATCAGTTCACAAAGCCCGCCGGCGGCCAGAGCGTCTTCGTAGGCCGCTTGGTCGAGCGTTCCGGCGCACACGAGCAGCAGGTTGCGCGGCGGCGCGGCGGTGATCCAATTGGCGATTGCCCGCAGCCCAAGAAACGAGCCGATCAGAGTTGTCCGGGCGGCGGTGCAGGCCCGCAGTGCGCGTGTCCCGTTGGTCGTCGTCATGATGATTGTTTTGCCGGAAACATTTTCCACGGAGAATTCGCGAGGGGAATTGCCCAAGTCGAATTCGACTCCGCCAGTTTGGTCCGCACCAATCCGCAAGCCGTTTCTTTCTCCGGCCAAAATGACTTCCGGTCGAGACCGGCGAACCGCCAGCGCCTCTTCGATCTCACTGACCGGCACAATCTCCCGCGCCCCGTTGGCCAGGGCGGTCATCATGGTGGACGTGGCCCGAAGGATATCAAACACAATGCAAACTGTGTCGCTGAGGTCGCGTCGGTTCAGGACTGCAGACTCTGCCGGTGTAAACAGGACTTGAAGGCTCGGGGGAGTCATGTGGCGATGCTTCTTCCTGGAGGCCGGACCGATGCGCGCTCTGAATGGACCGGTTCCAACCGGAGCCGACCCGCGCGCTGGCGCATGTAGTGGAATAGATATTGTTGTGCGTACCCTGCAAACGGACCGAAGTGGTCTTGGCTGAAACTCTCCAAGCGGCTGCGGGGCACCGAACGGCCAGCAAAGTAGAGCTGACGCAAGGCTTTCGTCACCCAGACATCAATCGGAAATGCCCGGTGGAAGCCGTAGGCAAACAAGAGAACGCAATCGGCGATTTTTCGGCCAACACCCGGAAACTTAAGCAGCGAGTCTCTCGCTTGCGCTACCGGCAAGGATGCCACCGCTTCTAACTCCACTTCGGCCGCCGCGATCATTTCGGCCGCTTTGTGCAGATAGGCCGCGCGAAATCCCATTTTGCAGGCCCGCAACTCTCCTTGGCTGCACTGGGCCAGGCGATGGGCTGTGGGAAATGAGTACACGGGTGGATGTCCAGGTGGGACCGAAACCCGGTCACCAAACTGCTCGCAAAGGGAGCGAACAATCTGCTGGATTTGAACAATCTGCTTGTTGGAAGAGAGGATGAACGAAGCAAGACATTCCCAAGGATCCTGGCGCAAAAGGCGGAGTCCACGGCATGCCCGCACGGCCAGCCGCATGGGCTCATCGGTGGGGAACGCATCAAGGATTTTGGAGAGGTCCACCTTCAGTTGGAGATAGTCAGCCAACCAAACGCAGCTTGAGTGCTCTTCCATCACCTCGGCAACAACTCTGCGCTCGGTCGAGGTTAGTCTCACCCAGCACTGGCCGATGACCCCTTCCCAGCAGTCTCCGCAGAGTTGCCAGCGAAACGCCTGGCCCGAAGTCAGGGTCGCCGCCAGATCATAATCCTGAACCTCAAACTGAATCCTGGTGAGCGAAGTCGAGGCAGGCGGCGCCATTTCAGAAAACGACCAGGGAGCGGACGGGGCAGCCCTTCAGCTTGGCGCGCCCGTTCAGCGCGGCCAATTCGATGAAAAATGACACGTCCACGATCTCGGCGCCAACCCTTCGCAGCAGGGCCACCGCGGCGTTTGCGGTCCCACCCGTCGCCAGCAAATCATCGATCAGCATGACGCGGCCGCCGGGGCGGATCGCATCCACATGAATGGCGATGGTGTTGGAGCCATACTCCAGGTCGTAAGATGTTTCATAGCTTTGGTAGGGAAGCTTGCCCTTTTTTCTCACTGGAACCAAACCGGCCTTCAGTTTGAGAGCGGCGGCCGCGGCGAAGATAAAACCCCGGGCATCGATCCCCACTACGGCGTCGATCGAACCAGGCGCCACGTTTGCTGTCAGTAAATCGACACAGCCTGCGAACAAACGAGGATCAGCCAGAACAGGGGTGATATCTTTGAACTGGATTCCAGGCTTCGGGAAATCCGGAACGTTTCGAACGGCCCGCGCGAGGTCTTCGGGTGTTACTTGCGAAGGGTTCAACGGGGCGGTTTATATTTGGACCGTCTCCAGCTTCTCAATCATTTTCCGCAGTTTCTTCAAAGCGATGTTTTGAATCTGCCGTATGCGCTCGCGTGTGACTCCGAATTTTTCTCCCACTTCTTCGAGGGTTCGCTCCGAACCGCCATCAAGTCCGAATCGATACCGAAGAATAGTGGCTTCGCGGGGATCCAGGGTTTTGATCATCTCGTCGAGCATCTTGGTGACGGTTTTTTCCTCGAGTTGTTCGTACGGAGTCTCGGCATTCTCATCCTGCACGATCTCAGAGAAGTTGTTTGAGTCGTCATCTCCAATCGGCGCGTCCAAAGATGCAGGGCGAATGGCCGCAGTGCGCAACTGGGCCACTCGGGAAGGCGTGATTTCAAGCTCCTCCGCCAATTCTTCGTCGGTGGGCTCGCGGCCAAACTCTTCCTGCAGACGAAGAGCCGTCCGCCGCATCTTGGAGATCTTGTCCACAAGGTGAACCGGCAAACGGATCGTCTTGGACTGATTGGCCAGCGCGCGCTTGATCGATTGCTTGATCCACCAAGCGCCATAGGTGGAAAGTTTGCCCCCTTTCGATGGGTCGAAACGCTCGACCGCTTTCATCAACCCGATGTTCCCTTCATTGATCAGATCGAGCAGAGGGAGACCCAGCCCTTCATAGTCGTGGGCGATCTTCACCACCAGGCGCAGGTTCGCTTTGATCATCTCTTCACGCGCCTTTTTGTCGCCCTTTTTGATTCGGGCCGCGAGATCAATCTCTTCTTGAGGCGTCAGGAGTTTCACCTGTCCAATCTCGCGCAGGTAGAGCTTGATCGCCGTATCGCCGTCGTAGGATGGTCGTTCCTTAGGTTCCAGAGGGACATTAGGTTCGCGTTCCCGTGGCGCCAGGCCAGTCACTGCAATGCGGGAGATCTCAGCCGATGCCCGGCGAGTTGCTCCGCTTTGCGTGGTTGGTGGCCCAAGACTGCTTGTGACACTCCCTTCCGACCGCACCGCAGCCCTGTTCACGACTGGCCTATCCCTCAGACGTTTCGGCACAATGACCCGTGAGGTCAGCGTTTCTGCTCTGGTTTTTAACGCCATATCGACCCTGCAATTGCGCAATTGATTACTGCTCACCAAATTAAACCCCGATTCCCTATCGATGTTGTGCCCAAAAATCGGATGAGGTTCTGCCCCTCAAACAGACCTCAGCTCCGTGGCTCACATGGCATAGACGAATTCGTCGCATAATTCTTCATCCGTGCGGCGACCGGCGATCGCTTCAGCTCGCTTCCCAGAGAGCGGGGCCGCGCCGCCACACCATCGGGCTCTCTGAAAGACCCGATGTCTATTCGCGATCATTGGAGCGAGCAATCAGAATAAAGTGCAATAGGGTCATCACCGACTGAACCATCGCCGCGACGTAAGTCAGTGCCGCCGCATTCAGGACCTTCCCGACAGCGTCTCTTTCGTGACCACGCCCAATGCCGATCCGGAGGAGTTGCGCTTTCGCTCGACGGCTTGCATCGAATTCAACCGGCAACGTAATAGCTTGGAACAGAGTAATGATCGTGTACGCCACAATCGCAAGTCCCACCAGTTTCGCCATATTCATGAACATTCCCAAAACGAACATCCAGAGCACGGCTTGGCTCGCAAAGCTTGTCACCGGCACTAACGCCATCCGGATTCTCAACGGAGCGTAGGCTGCCTGATGTTGGAGCGCGTGGCCTGCTTCATGGGCGGCAACACCCACGGCAGCGAGCGATCGTCCAGAGTAATTTTCGGAAGAAAGGAACAAGGCTCGTCTCATCGGATCATAGTGGTCAGTCAGGTGGCCCGCCACTTCAGCGACCGCGACTTCGTTCAGACCTGCCCGGTCCAAGATTTCTCTGGCGACCTGAGCCCCGGAAAGGCCGGTTTCAACGGGGACGTTCACATATCGACGGTAAGTCGCGCTCAATCGGAGCTGCGCATACAATCCAAGGGCCAAGTCCGGAAGCATCAACCACCAATACTGATCGGGAATGAAGAGGCCAAACATGACTATCATCGTCTGATCATCTATTGTGTCGTGACCAGCTATCGCGAAATGTTGCTTCGTTTCGCTGGATCGGTGTCAATCGCGGATTTTCCCCGAAGCCAGATTGATGCCAAGGCGCCCGCAATCACAAGCTGTTGAGGCCAAATGTCGAGATCACGGTGGTGTGCCATTGCGACGCAGGGGCAGAGCCCGCGCTTGAGACACAAAAGAGCGATGTCACACCTCAAGAACTTTTTCGAACTTAGTTAGATTTCTTGGAGTGGAAGGGGTCACAAGCGCGACATCTTCCAGACGGACTCCACCGACGCCGTGGTAATACAGACCGGGTTCGATTGTCACGACATGGCCTGGCTTCAGGATCTCTTCGGACGTCGGGCCTATGGACGGAGCCTCGTGGATCTCGAGGCCCAATCCACGTCCGGTTCCATGGCAGAAACCCTCCATCCGGCCGTTGTGGCACACAGTCCTAAAACCTTCTTTCTCAAAGAACTGCAAGACAGCATTGTGCACTTGCGAACCAAGACTGCCGCTGCGCACGCGCGTTAGGACGAGGTCCTGAGCGCGAACTACCGCATGGTACATTCTTCGAATGAATTCACTGGCGCGCCCCCTCACAACCGTGCGGGCAATGTCACCGAAGTAGCCCGTTTTCTTCGACCGTGGGAATACATCGAGGATGATCGCCTCATTAGCACAGATTCCTCCGTGGCCTCTCTCGCGGGGATCGCATGCCTGACTCCCGGCCGCGACGATGGTGTGGTTCGCGATCCCTCCTGCTTGGATCGTAGCAATGTCTATGATGGAGCGCAACTTCTCGGCGGTTAGCGGGATGTTGTGGTAAAAAAGGCGGCCATTCTTTCCAATGCGCGAGTTTTTCAGCGCATGGATTCCCTCCGCCAGCCCGACTTCCGCCATGATCAGGGCCGCACTGATTTTCTTAACTTCTTCAGCGCTCTTGAATTCGCGCTCCCGGAAGAACATTCCCTCCTTGGCCTTGACTTTGATCTTTAGGCCGCGGAGTTCCCGAGCCAAACCAAGCGGAAAATTCTCCGGAACGAGGACTTTCTTCAGCCTCTTTTCGTGCAGGACCGTTTTGATCACGCGTGCGATCGTCGGTTTCTTCACTCCCTCTCGCTCCAACTTCCGGACACAAGTGTTGAGCCGAATCACGCGGCAATCCAAAGCGGATTTCCGAACCCGCTTGACATCCAGATCGTCCATCACGACGCAGCTTCTGCCTCCCGTTCTCAAATAGACAAAGGGGTCGGGCAGCAAAAAACCGACGGCGTACAGCATATTCGCGTCGTGTTCACTGTCGGCGACGATGAGAAGATTCTCGCGGGTCATCGGCCAACCCTAGAAAGCTCCTTGGAGCCTGGCAAGCATTTCACGGTTTCGTTAATCGCTGCTTCTCGCGTCGGTGCCGCCATTGGCGTCGGCGCCCGAGTGACCGGACACTCCGCATGCAGCGAAGCGTCAGTGCAGAACTGTCGAGGACAAGAAATACAGCCGTCCCGCCTGGAGTTTCGGGAACTCCAGGCCGAGATCCAGCTTCAAAGCCGTGCTTTCCTTCTTCCCCAAGAATCCAAAGACCCGCGCCAGGCTGAATGGCTCCACATAACGGACGAGATTGGCACCATCGATCTGCGCGATGTTTTTGGCCCGCTTCACGGCCGTTTCAAAATTTCCCGTTTCATCCACGAAACCGTAATCGTACGCCTGCAGACCCGTCAGTACGCGTCCGTCGGCATATTGCTGCCAATTTTCGACCAGGGCTCTTCCGTTCCCTTTGTTTTTGTCTTGAGCGCTGCGGCGGCCCGTTTCGACGACCTTTTTAAACCGGCTGTAAGTTTCGTCGATCATCGACTGGATCATCTCGCCCTCTTTGGGATCCACCTCGTCAAGCTTTCGCGATCCACTCAGCATATCTTTGAATTTGCCGCTCTTAAAAACTTGGGGATGCAAGCCGACCTTGTCCAAAAGACCCCGATAGTTGAAGCTGTGCATGATCACGCCGATGCTCCCTGTGATCGTCAACTCGCTCGCTACGATCCACTGGCACGGCACTGCGACGTAATAACCGCCGGAGGCAGCGAGCCCGCTCAAGAAGGCGACGGCGGGTTTGCCGTGCTTTTCCTGGAACTCCGAGATGGCTCGAGAAATGTCGTCCGAAGCCATGACTTCCCCTCCTGGAGAATCGACTTTCAGAATTACGGCTTTGACCGACTTGTCGCGGCCGGCCATTTTCAACTGCTCGGAGATCAAATCGACCATATTGCGCCCCCCTCCGTCCCACATCTGGCTGGTAATGATCCCTTCCAGCCCGACGACGGCAATTTTGTTTTCGGAACGATTGTTCTCAATCGTTACTTCGTCCATGCTGTGGCCGGCCACGCCCGATCCGCCCAGCCCGCCCGGAGGGAGGAGCCACCGCGCGAATTCCCGGGCGCCCACCAATCCCAGGACAGCGGCAAGGACAAGGGCCAGGACCATCCATCCGCGGCCAGCGCGCATGCGGCGGTGAGCCGGAGGCGGCTGGATGAGGGGCGGCGTTCCACCGTAAACTGGTGGCGAGTTGCTTTCCATAGTGCCAAAAAACTATCCCACGCCTGAGCCTCCAGCAAGTGCGATCGCGGCTAAAAGAGCTTCCCTTTCTGCTCGGCAACGGCATCGAGGATGAACTGGATCGCGACAGCGGCCAAGAGCAAGCCCATGATGCGCGTCACAATCCTCATGGCGATCGGGTTGATCCATTCGGCTCCATGCGCGGCGAGGCGCAGTACGATGTAGCTCGCCGCACAAACTCCGCCAATGCAGACGAGCAGGCTCAGTTCTTGCACCCAATCGTTCGCTTGGGTCCCGAGAAGAATGGCCGTGGATATCGCGCCAGGCCCCGCCAGCATCGGCACTGCCAACGGCGCGATGGCGATGTCCTCCTTCGCCGCAGCGGCGTCGGTGTCTTCGGCGGTCTGTTGCACGCGCGAGCGTTGGGCGCGCAGCATGTCCAAGGCGATCAGCAACAGAACGATGCTTCCGGCGATCTTGAAAGCCGGCAAGGTGATGCCCATGAGTTTAAACAGTTTCTCGCCGATGAGCGTGAAGAAGATCAACACCCCTGCCGCAACCAAGCACGCAAGCCGGGCCATTCGCACGCGCTGTTGTGGCGTGTCTTCCGGCGTAATCGCGAGGAACACCGGGATGAGAGCGACAGGATCCATGATGAGGAATAGGGAGGTCGAGGCGAAGAGGATGTACTCGAACAAACTCATCGGAGGCTGGTACTGTGGCAAAGAATTATCGATACATCGATAATTCTTTGTCGCAGTCCTAAGCTGCGCACGGAACCAGAACCGCGTCTCTCATTCCATGGATTATTTTTTTGTCGGCCGGGCAGACCGTCGCCAAGACGCCCCCCAGGCGTGCCCGCGCGTGATCCCCTTCGCCGACAACAAAATAGTATGGACACAGCCGGACCCGCCCTTGCATGGCGACCGGTTCATGCTTGCCGAAGTCAAACCACTGGAACTCGATGGCTTTGGGTTTGTGATAACGCTGCAACACGTACGGCGACTTCTCGAACGAACGCAAGGCGAGATCAACCGCCTCGCTCCACGCGCTGACCGACAAATCGCTTCCCAGGTAAACGCCGCGCGCCCCCCAAGCCGTTTCACAAAATCCTGAAACTTTCAGAATGAGGTCCCGCTCGCGCTGGGAGAGTGTCTTCAATTGCTGCCAATGGGTGAGGTTCAATTCGGGAATCGCCCCGTGGGGGGGCAGCGGAGTCGGATCAACCAGCCAGGTGTACGGAACCAGGCGGAGGAGCCGATCCAGAAATCCTTCGCCAAGTTCCTGGCGCCAAAAGCCGCGGAGATTGCGGTTCCAGAGCAACGCGAACAGCATTTTTTCTTCAAAGACCGTCTTCGGCGGAGGCGTGAGACGAATCCGCCTTTCCCTCGCCAGTTCAAAGATTCGTTTGGCATTGCCCACGTTCGCCAAGTCGAACAGCTCGAAGAAACGATAGACCGCGTCGCCCGGAGCAAACGCGGTAAAGCGCGAATCTCGAGATTCGAATCGCGAATTTCCCAACTGTGCCGCCAGCCATTCCATTTCCGGACGATAGGTCGAGGATTCTTCAGAGATCACGAGATGCACCTTCGCGGCTCCGTCGAATATCCCCTCGAAGCCCCGCAACATGCCGTCGGCTCCGCCGATGATGGCTGATGGGCTACCGGTGATGGACGATTTAGCAGGGTGTCTCTGGCTGGATTTGGAACTGGCGGCGATCCCGGTTTCCGCATCCACGCCGCCCAACTCGGAATAGATCTGATTGAGCCACGCGGTCAACCCGATGCCGCCAGGCACGCTGTCAAGCTCCGTGATCCTTAGGCCCGAATTGGTGATCAAGACGTCCGGCCGGATGACCCGGGGCAAATCGTTTTTGAAAACCGGGGACCGTTGCAGTTCGATCAACTCGGGAGGTTTGCCGCGGTCCAGCCAATCGGCGATCCAAGCCGGCTGTTTCCCAACGGCGCTCTGGCGGTAGAGGAGATTGACCGCGCGGTTGAATTGCACGAGCACGCGGCCCAATGACTCCAATTCGCTCGCCCAGGCTGGCTCCAGAAGCAACGGAGTGGGGGAGATGCGAAATGCCTGGCCGACAAAAAGGCCGCCCGGCGGAATTCGTTCGCGGACGAATTGAACTCGTTCGGCGACGGATGAGTTCACGGATGAGAGCACGCGAATGGATGAAGCCGTCCCGCCTTCGGACTCGTCAGGTGCGAATCTGCCCGCTGCCGATCCCGACCCATTTGTAGCTCGTGAGCTCTTCAAGCCCCATCGGCCCGCGAGCGCCCACCTTGTCGGTGCTGATGCCGATCTCCGCGCCCATGCCAAACTCTCCTCCATCGGTAAAACGAGTTGACGCATTCCAATACACCGCCGCGGAATCGACCTCTGCGAGGAACTGACCCGCCCGGCGTTCGTCGCGGGTGACGATGCTGTCCGAATGGGCCGAACCATAGTGGTTGATGTGCTGGATCGCGCCCAGGACGCCGTCCACAACCCGGAGATTGAGGACATAGTCGTTGTATTCGGTGAACCAGTCCTGTTCAGTAGCCGGCCTCAAGTGGAGCTGAGAACTGAGGGTTGATGGTTGAGAGTTCAAGATCGCCGCCGCAGCCGGATCGACGCGCAATTCGACATTCTTCTCGGCAAACCTCTTCGCAATGGCGGGGACGAAGGCCGGCGCAATGGCCCCATCCACCAACAGTGTTTCCATTGCATTGCAGACGGCCGGGCGTTGAAGTTTGGCGTTCAGCACGATCTCCTCGGCCATTCTTGGGTCTGCGTCGCCATCGACATAAACGTGGCAGACACCTTTGTAGTGTTTGATGACGGGGACCTTCGAGCAGTCCGCCACTGCGCGAATGAGGCTTTCGCCCCCCCGCGGCAGGCACAAATCAACATACGAAGTCAGCGCGAGCAGCTCTTTGACGGCTTCGCGATCGATCGTCCGCACCACTTGGGTGGCGTGGACCGGGAATTCAGCCAGACGCTCACGCGCGGAGGCGACCATGATCTGGGCAATGATCTGATTGGAGCGAACGGCCTCTTTGCCACCTCGAAGAATCGATGCGTTGCCGGATTTGAAACAAAGTCCTGCCGCATCGGCGGTGACGTTTGGCCGCGATTCGTAGATGACGACGACGACGCCGATCGGAGTGGAGACTTTGCGCAGTCGCAGCCCGTTCGGGCGCACACGTTCATCAAGAATTCGTCCCACTGGGTCTGGCAGACCGGCGACGTCACGCAGTCCTTTAGCCATTGCTAAAATCCGTTTCTCGTCGAGCCGGAGGCGATCCAGCATCGCCGCCGAGAGTCCGCTTCGGGAGCCCGCCTCCAGATCCTGCTGGTTGGCTTCCCGGATTGCCGGACCGTTCGACTCCAGCGCATCCGCCATCGCCCGCAGGCAGATGTTCTTCTGTTCGGTTGTCAGTCTGGCGAGGTCCCTGGACGCGGTTTTGGCTTGCTGCGCCAGTTGTTGCATTTCATCCCGCAGAGTCATGCCGAGAATCTAGTTCAAATGGGGGAGGATTGAAAACGCCAAAGCGCTGGCGTCTCGATCAGCTTGCTGTGCGCGCGGAAGGGAGTTCGCTCAGGTTGAGGAGCTGCATGGTTTCCGGTCCCATGCCCAGAGCGTAAATGTTATGCCGGGTGCAGTACTTCGCCACATGCTCCGGCACGTAGAGACTGGCAAAGATAGGCCGCAGTACCAACGCCGCATATTGTGGAAAATATTCTCCCACTTCTGCCAACAGCTCACGAAACGAATCCACATCTCTCAACTTCGGATCGCTTTTTGACTCTACCACAATCCACCCCCGGCGAGTCGCATATATGTAGTCGAACTCTCGCATCTTGGCTGCGTCCATCGGATGCCGCAGACGCAGCCTTGGGCCGGAGAAGAGCTCCTCATCAACGCCTCCAAATGCAAATACGTCCTTCGCGATGCGCGGAATATTCGGTGCCACGATATCTTCGACAAAAGTCCCCAGCTTCTGCGCGATCTCGCCCCACTGCTTTTGTGAGTGGATGCGCCACTCGCGCATTTCGGAGATGTCTTGGTCGGTGTGACGGACGAACGTCGTAATGAGCGCCTCGAGGCGGTCCATCCGTTCTTCGACGCTTTGATATGGCATTGGGTCAGAATACCTCCGAGGCGGCGTTTAGCAAGAAGACTGAGGCAGGCCAAGGCAGGTGGAATGCGCGCTTGGAACGCTCACTGGACCCAGGCCAACGTTCCCGTGGGTACTTGGTCGAAGAGCGGCAAAAGGTCTGCCGCCGAGAGGTGGATGCAGCCGCGGGAGGCCGGACGGCCGAGAGTCGGTTCATCGTTCGTGCCGTGTATGTAGATGTAGCGTTTGCGGGAATCCACCTCGCCGCCGCAGTTGAATCCCGGTTCCAGTCCTTCCAACCATAGAATCCGGTGGACAATCGGTTCGTTGCTCTTGCCTTTCCAATTGAGACCGACAATTCGGCGACTGCGGAAGACAGTGCCGATTGGACAACCGGCGCCGATCTTTTCGGCGACTCGATGCAGCCCGAGCGGCGTTTGGCAGGATCCAGTTCGCTGGCCAACTCCGAATCGAGAAGTGGACACGACAAAACGCCGGCGAATTT
The DNA here is from genome assembly GCA_016209525.1 of Verrucomicrobiota bacterium. Taxonomy (GTDB): domain Bacteria; phylum Verrucomicrobiota; class Verrucomicrobiia; order Limisphaerales; family SIBE01; genus VHCZ01. Next base: position 1,819 of record JACQWK010000408.1, on the reverse strand, counting down.
CGTACAGTGCCGCTGGCCGCGACGATGGGCCCGGCGGGGCGAGCTTCGATCGAGCCCTGGAGTCCTTGCCGGCAAGAAGGTCAGGGCTCGCCGGGAGTTTTGCCCCACCCAAACATTTGCGCGGCTCGCCACGATTCCAGGCGATGCCGATGGACGGGAGGTCTGCCCGAGGATCCCTCTTTCGCCGGGGACTGAACCGATCCAGCACCAACATGGTTTGGGTCCGGACCGAAATGACCAAGACAAATCTCGTCAAGCGAACGCCGTTTCGCCGGCATGTTCGGAGAAGGGCCGGAGGCACGCTGAATCGACCTTTATAGCGCGGACTCAATCGCCAATTCTCGGGCCGTCGCCTGACGTTGGTTTGGCCAGCTTCTTGATGAGCACTTTGGAGTTGCGTCCGCTTTGGTCGTACTTCTCGCGCCGCGCGGGCGGCAGCACGTCGGGGGTTCCCTCCACAAACCCGCCTTTGGACTGGAAATAGGTAAACGCTTGGGTCGAGAGCGTGATCAACTCGTCCAACCCCAATTCGCGCGCCTTGTTCTCGACGAAGTTGATCAACTTGCGTCCAATCCCTTGATTCTCATGGGAAGGTGTCACGTAGAGGCAAGCCAGTTCGCCTTTCCGGTGTTCCGGATAAACATGGAGTGCGACGCAGGCGACCGGATTCTTGTCCGTCTCGAAGATGTAATAGTCTCCCAATTGTTTCTCGATTGCGGCCCGGGATCGTTTGACAAGCTCGTCGGTTTCCACCGAGTTCCGAATCATGAGCAGGATGTTCCGCACGTCTTTCTTCATGGCTCGGCGGATTTGCTGGTACTCATTGGCATAAATCAAAGTACCGATGCCTTCATTGGAGAACACTTCGGCGAGCAACCCTTCGTCCACGCGTCCGTTGATGATATGGACTCGCGGCACGCCGCTCCGGCAGGCTGCCGCCGCGTAGGTCGCTTTCGAGAGACCTTCCGGCGCCAGTTCCTGCTTTTGGTGCCCCAGAATCTCCAGCAGGTCACCCACGAGCATCTGCCGGAGAAGCTGGCCTTGCCGGATCAATCCGTCCTGGGTGGTGATGTAAATCAGTTTCGTTGCTTTGAGCGCTTCGGCAATGGCGGCCGCCACGCCGTCGGAATTCACGCGGTAGGTTTTGCCATCGCCGTCGAATCCGAGGGGAGGCACGACCGGAATGATCCCTTGGCTCAGAAGGGTCTGGAGAAGCTCCACATCCACTCGTTCCACTTTGCCGGTGTAGAGGTGATCGATGCCCTGAATGATGCCCACCGGATGCGCGATGACCGCATTCGTGCAGGCCGCTCGGAGGTCGTTCGCGGACAGGCCTTCGAGAATTTCGTGCGTGAGCCGGTTGGCCGCGGTCAGGGCCAGTTTCAAGGTCATTTCGTCAGTGGCGCCTGTGCCATCCAAGTCGGAAGCCGTGCAGCCGATCTCTTGGGCCAAGGCCTTGATCTGAGCCGCGGCGCCGTGAACGAGCACGACGCGGATGTTCAACGAACGCAAGACGGCGACATCCAAGAGGATGTTCGCGAAATTCTCGTCGGTGACAATCGCGCCATCGACGCTGATGATAAAAACCTTCTCCCGAAAGCTCGGGATGTACTGGAGAATGCCTCGGAGGTCCGTGAGTTTCACGTCACAAACTATAATGACTGCCAAAAGCAATTTCCGGGAAGCCGGGCCGGATTCGTTTGGCGTGGCGCAGATTTTCAATCTGCCGTATCGCAGAATTGCATTCTGCGGAGGCGCAGACGTTCCGCCGCGCAGGCATGACCGACAGCCTTCCGATTGCAAATCGGCGATACAGCGC
>JACQWK010000407.1 GCA_016209525.1 Verrucomicrobiota bacterium | reverse complement strand
GGCTACCGGTCCTCCCCAAGGACTTTAGAACAGCCCTGCCCTTTCATGCCGGAATCGTCTTGTATATTGATCAATTTCACCATCAGAGTGAGTCGCCCCCAAAAGCGGACTTTGCCTTTGAAGCCATGAAGAGTGCCACACCGACGCCGTCTCACCGGTTCCCATCGACACACTGGTCCGGCGTCTATCTGGCCCGTCAACTGGACATGGAAAAAGGGCGGATGGCGCTGGACAACCTGCTCCGGCAGTATCTACCCGCGTTGAAAGGCTACCTGCAAACCCGGTTTCATGCGGATGCGCACCAAAGCGAGGACTGGATGCAAAGCTTTGTTCTGAACCGGATCCTCGAAAAAGAATTGCTCAAGGCAGCCCGTCCCGAGTGCGGGCGGTTTCGAACGTTTCTGCTGACGGCGTTGAACAATTTCGTGGTTTCGCAGATCCGGTATCAGAATCGACAGAAACGCAAGCCGGAGGGAGACTGCCTGGAATTGGCGCAGATCGCGCTCCGGGAGGAGGATGTAAGCGCGGGTGCGGGGCCTGGAAACTCGGAGTTCGACCGTCGATGGGCAGTGGAGGTCCTGCGTATGGCCTTGCAGCGCATGGAAGCCCGCTGCCAGGAAACGGGTCGATGTGATATTTGGGAAGTATTCCAAGGCCGTTTTGTCGGGCCGATTTTGCACGACCAGCCACTCGTGGGGTATGAGACACTGGCGGCGCGCTTCAGTCTGAGGTCTCCAGTCCAGGCGGCGAATCTCCTGACCACCGGCAAACGGATGTTCCAGCGCACGCTGCGAGGGGTGGTCGCCGAATATGCGGCTTCCGAGTCGGAGATTAACCAAGAAATCCAGGAACTGCTGGCCATTCTGTCCCAAGGATGATTGCTGGCTTGATGGTGCTCTTCGAAAAGGTGCAATCCCTAATCTTTTGTCGAACCCTTTGTCGCATCCTTCCTCGGAATGCAACTGTTCAGGTCAACCGCGAATGAACGCCAATGCACGCGAAATCGAGCACGTTAAACTGCCCCGCAATCGGAGAAGGTGCTCCCGATTCGCGTCCACTCGTGTCCATTCGTGGTTAACACCTGATAGTTATGTCGGATTTCGCCTGAAAAATGGCCAGGTTCGACAAAGTTGACGACAAAGTTTGCGACGAAGGCTCCCTGCGAAATCGCTTTTCCTTGTTGCCTCCGGCTTTGAAGCGACCGCAGAATTGGCGTTCAAATGGCGTATAGTCCTTTAGCCACATATTTCGATGCCCAGCCAGGAATTTGAGTTCTTGCCGGATATGCCTCGGCGGTTCGCCCGCTTGGTAAGGGTGACGGACCAGAATGACGATCCATGGCAGCCGGAGGAATTAGGAGCCATTTGGAGGCACCAACTCTCGGCGCCGGTGCGCTTTGATTTTCCGGAGGAGGGTGGCCGGTCGGTTTCGCCCATGGATCCGAACCAAGGCGCGACCCGTGAGCCAGAATTGAAGTTGGCGGATCTGCTGCATGATGCGCGTGCTCCGATCGAACTGCTCAAGCGCGCCAAGGAATTTGCCAAGGGCAAACGCCAGCAAGCCTCGAAAGGCTATCCGAAAGATATCGCGCGGGTTTTGTACTTCGCCAGCATTGTCGCTGCGCTGGTTCGGCACCGAAAACGTATCACACGCTTGACTGATTCAGACATTCTCCAAGGCATCGAATGGGCGCTGAAGCAACCTTGGCTGGACATGGAAACGCTTCGACTGTTTCAGGAAGGGAAAGCGCGGCTTTGCCGTGACAATTCAACATGAGGGAACATTCGCCCTCTCCCAGCACAATTTGCCGGCTTCGCATTCAACAGCGCGGGGAGAGCGGTAGGGGTGAGAGGTGCCTGAACTTGCGCAAGGACCTGTTTCATTACTCCTTTTCCGCTCCTCCCAAGAAGGGCTTCACGCTCATCGAGTTGCTGGTCGTCATCGCGATTATTGCGATCCTGGCCGCGCTGTTGCTGCCTGCGCTCTCACGCGCGAAAGAGGCGGCCTGGAGGGCAAAATGCCAGAATAATCTTCACCAGATCGGGCTCGCGCTCCACCTCTACGCCGACGACAATTCCAGCAACCTACCCATCAGCCAGGCGAACGGAATTTCGGTCGCGTTCGGGGACAACTACCACGATCCGGCGGCCTCCAATTTCCGGCGGAACTACTATTACAGCCTCAAACCGTATCTGCCTGCGGACACCATCTGGCTCTGTCCGGCAGCCAAACCCGGAATTGGCTTGGACGAATACCGGCCCGGTTATGAAGGAGCGCTCCTCGCCTATATGGCAAACATGTTTGCCATTCGGACGATTCAAGGTCCGCTGATCAGCCGGATCCCGCCCGTGAAAGTGGATCAGATCTACCTGCCCACCGAGTTCCGGATTCTTGTCGATATGGGTTCCGCGCTCCACTCGGTCTGGACAGACGTCAGCGCTCCCGGAACGTTGGACGGGAGCACATGGGGTGTCTCGTGGCCGGTCCCTGTTCATTATCTGCGGTCTTCATTGAGCAAAGGGCAGGATTGGCAGAAAGGCGCCGGCGCGGGAATCCACGCCCTCCACGCCGACGGGCATGTGGCGTTCTACGGCGGCAGAAAATTCGATGAAGGTCCCGGCACGTATGATCCTCCGGTTTTTCGCTGGTGGCGGCACGGGCTCAGAGCGGAATGATCAATGGCTTCGACCCGAATCCAGCAGTTCAAACTCAAAAACCGCGAATGGACGCGAACCAACTCGAATCAGACGCAGAATCGCGGCATGCTCGCACTTCCTTCGATTCCGGTCGCGCGCATTGGCGTTGATTCGCGGTTGAGCTGAACCGTTGGGACGAGATTTAATCCGCGCCCTGCACCGAAGCGTTTTCGCGGATTCCCAAGTAGCGATTCCTGCCCTCAACCAACGATCGAATCTTCCGGTCGGCAATACTTCGTTTCAACATCCAGAAACCGCAATCCGGATGGACGTATCGGACGCGTCCTTCACCCAGGATTCTCTCGCCCTGCTCGATGCGCCGCGCCACTTCATCGGCGGTTTCGGCGACCGTGGCTTTGATGTCGATCACGCCGAGGCCGATCCCGATCCGTGTATCCAAATCCTTCAACGCGGCAATTTCCGCGGCGTCACGGCGCGCCATTTCGAGCACAACATGATCCACGTGGAGCTGATTCATGAATTGAATCAGGCGCTGCCAGCTTCCTTTCTGGATGGTTTGCCCGCCATAATTGCCGAAACACAGATGCAACGCCTTCTCGCCGGGAATCGCGTCCAGCACATGATTCAGCGCAGGCACAGCCCAGGGCGCGTCTTCGGGCGTTCCCGTAATGTTTGCTTCGTCCAGTTGGATGACGTCGGCGTCTATTTTCCGAACCTGCGCGGCGAGGACGTTCGCGATACCCATGGCGAGGTCAGCAGGGGACTTGTAGTGGTGGTCCAGGAGGGTTCGGCTCAACATATGAGGCCCCGTGACTGTAAACTTCATCCTCCGGCGCGTCAGGGCCCTGGCTCGCTGAAAATCGCTGACGAGATCCAGCACGCCTGGCGTAATCGGCGCTTCCACCACCGCGGCCGGCCGGGTCCGGAACTTCATCGATTCGATCTTCGAAAAGGCTTCAACGTCGGCCCGGCCAATCTGCGATCGAACGCCGCCCAGAGGCCGCACGAAATATTCGATCATGCCATTGGTATCGGGATGGTTGATGTCGAATCGGTACAATTCGCCGTCCGCCACCACATCCAGCCCCGCCAGCTCCTGAATCTTGAAGACCACAGCCGTCGCGTCGATCAGCGCTTGCTGGCTGGGGAGCGCCACAAGCCAGTCAGGAACGGGATAACTTCCGACGACGGTGGTGAGGATTCGAGGCAAAGACTCTGCAGTCATGATCGTGTTTTAGCCGGATTGGTCAGAAACAACAAGACGTCTCGTCGCGGACCAACAAGTCTCATTTTGCCAACCGGCGCAGTTTGTGACCGTAAGGAGAACACTCCTGTCCGCAAAACCACGAAAATGCGCGGACAGGAGTGTCCGCGTTACTGCAGAAATGAGAGCCCCCGACATCTCGAACGCGCATGGCACCGCTGAATTGGAGCGCCGGTCTCCGACCCGGCGCGAATCGCAGTGAGCAGAGAACCGCGCCGGAATTCCAAGGCTTGGTCCGCCGGGCGGGGCACTGCGGCTCTACGGCGGGCGCGGATGCCCGCCGCTACTGACAATTATTTGCGACGGCGGCGTTTGACTTCGAGTTGGGTCAACGAATGCGCGAGCGAAGCGGTGACGGCGGCCATTTCTTCGTCAGTCAGTTTCTCCCGCAACCGCGCTTCGGCGCGTTTGCGCGCTTCCTCAGCTCGCGCTTCGTCGATGTTGTCGGAATTGATGGCCATGTCGGTGAGAATGGCCACGCGGCCGCCGGTGATTTCGGCGAAGCCGTCTCCGACTGCGAAAAAGTGAGTCTCTCCGTCCTTCAGGACGCAGAGTTCGCCGGCGACGATCTGGGTCATGAGCGGCACGTGCATGGGATAGATGCCCATTTCGCCTTCGGTGCCGGGCAGAGTGACCATTTCCACGTCTTCGGAGTAGGTTTTTGCCTCCGGCGTTACGATCTCAAGTTTCAGCGTGTTAGCCATTGGGTAGTGGTTGGATGAACGGGCGCATTCAAAAGTTCAAGATTGATCAGCCATGGCTTCCACAGAACCCTCCCCTGCGCCCCTCCCAGGAGGGGAACGCACCATGGCCGCGCGCAACTCGGCTCCCCTCCTCGGAGGGGTAAGGGGTTGGTAGGTTCAAGGGCTTCCGCTTTTGATTGAACTCCATGCTTTTATCCCTCCTTGATCTCCTCGATTTTGCCCTTCATGTAAAAATTCCCTTCGGGCACATCGTCATGTTTGCCATCAAGGATCTCCTTGAATCCGGTCACGGTTTCCGCGACAGGAACCTGTTTGCCCTGGCGCCCCGTAAACACTTCGGCCACCGAGAACGGCTGACTGAGGAATCGTTGAATCTTGCGCGCGCGGAAAACAGTGAGTTTGTCTTCCGGCGAAAGTTCATCCATTCCAAGGATGGCAATGATGTCTTGGAGGTCTTTATACCGCTGCAAGACCCTTTGCACGCCACGCGCCGTTTCGTAATGTTCCTGCCCGACAATCTCAGGCGTGAGCGCCCGGGACGTCGAGGCCAGCGGATCGACGGCGGGATAAATGCCAATATCGGTCAGCGCGCGGTCCAGCACGATCGTGGCGTCCAAGTGCGTGAAGGTCGTCGCCGGCGCGGGATCGGTGATGTCGTCCGCGGGGACGTAAATCGCCTGGAACGAAGTGATCGAGCCCTTTTTCGTGGAAGTGATTCGTTCCTGGAGTTCGCCCATCTCCGCCGCCAAAGTGGGTTGGTAACCGACCGCGCTGGGCGTGCGGCCCAGCAAGGCTGAGACTTCCGAGCCCGCTTGGGAGAAGCGGAAAATGTTGTCGATGAACAACAGAACGTCTTGGTTCTTCTCGTCGCGGAAATATTCGGCGACCGCCAGTCCTGAGAGTCCGACGCGGAGACGAGCCCCGGGCGGTTCGTTCATTTGTCCGTAAACGAGCGCGATTTTGGATTTGCCCAAATCCTTCTGATTGATGACACCGGCTTCGGACATTTCATGATAGAGATCGTTGCCTTCGCGCGTACGCTCGCCGACGCCGGCAAATACCGAATAACCGCCGTGCAGCTTGGCGATGTTGTTGATCAATTCCATGATGACGACCGTCTTGCCGACGCCTGCGCCCCCAAACGCGCCGACTTTGCCGCCTTTCAGGAAGGGGCAGATCAAGTCGATCACCTTGATTCCGGTCACGAGCAATTGCGGTGAAGTAGCCTGATCGACCAAGGGCGGGGCGGCGCGGTGGATTGGGTAATATTTGTCCGCCGTGGCGGGTCCGCGCTCATCGACGGGTTCGCCGATGACGTTGAAGACCCGGCCCATGACGCCTTCGCCGACCGGCATGGAGATGGGGCCGCCGGTATCGAGGACGTCGTAGCCGCGCTTGAGTCCCTCGGTGGTGGACATGGCGACGGAGCGGATCCAATTGTCGCCGAGGTGGTGTTGCACTTCGAGGGTGAGCTTGGTGGTGCGGCCCATCTGGGAGTATTCGACCGTGAGGGCGTTGTAAATGTTGGGGAGCTTGTCGGGAAACTCAACGTCCACCACCGGACCGATCACTTGAACGATTTTGCCTTTATTCATGCGGTTGAGAATTTGAGACGTGTATTAATGAGATCACGCCATGGCCATTTGCGCGGTGGCGATTTCCAGAATTTCCTTTGTGATACTGGCTTGACGCATTTTGTTGTATTCCAAGGTCAGGTCTTTGATCAATTGCAGGGCGTTGTCGGTGGCATTCTTCATGGCGACCATGCGGGCGCTGTGTTCGCTCGCCCTGGCTTCCAGCAAGATTTGATAAATCTGGAAATTCACGTAGTGAGGGAGCAAGGCTCCCAACACTTGATCGGCGCTCGGCTCAAACAGAAATTCCGTCGCCCCTTTCAAGAGTTCAACCGCTTCCCCCGCTCCGGCCACGTCAGCCTCCACGCCTCGGATTTCCGCGACGGGAAGCAACCGCCGGAGCTCAGGGCGTTGACTCAAGATGTTAATGAAATTCGAAAATAAAATATCGACTTGGTCCACTTCCCGGTTGGCGAAGAGCTCCTGCACGAATTTTGAAATGACTCGCGCCTCGGAGAAATGAGGCGGATCTTTGTAGGTGAACTCGGCCGCCAGGTGGCGCTTGGTTCGAGCCACGAACTGCGCCGCTTTCTTCCCGACCGCAACAAAGACGGTGGCGTCCTTGTCGAACTTCAGCGCTTCGCGCTGCAAGTTGCTGTTGAGGGCGCCGCAAAGGCCTCGGTCGGTGCTGACTAAGATCACGGCTCGCTTACGGACTTCGCGCGCCTCCAGCATGGGATGCGTAAAGTCGCCCGCATGGAAGGTCACTTCGGCAAGCACCGCGTTCATCAATTGCGCGTAAGGGCGCCCGGACAAAGCCGCCTGTTGGGCCCGCCGCATCTTCGACGCCGCCACCATTTGCATCGCCTTGGTGATCTGCGAGGTGTTCTTAACCGACTTGATGCGTCGTCGTAAGTCGCGAGGGCTGGGCATGGGAACTATCTGTAAGTCTGCTTAAACTCCGCCACGACCGCTTTGAGTTCGGCGATGAGCGCATCGTTGAGGGCTTTCTCCTTGAGAATCTTCGCCATCAAACTGGATTTCCGGCTGGCCAGATATTCGGTCAACTTGCTTTGGCAGTCCTTCACCTTGGCAATGGGAACGTCGTCAAAATAAGCGTTCTGAACCGCCCACAGGGCCGCGACTTGCACTTCCAGGGGGAACGGGCTGTAAGGTGGCTGCTTGAAGACTTCGACAATGCGCTTTCCGCGTTCGAGCTTGGCCTGCGTCTGGGCATCCAAATCTGAGCCAAACTGCGCAAAAGCCGCCAGTTCGCGGAACTGGGCGAGCTCGAGTTTGGTGCGCCCGGCCACTTGTTTCATGGCTTTGGTTTGCGCCGCCGAGCCGACGCGCGAAACCGACAGACCCACCGAGATAGCCGGCCGGACGCCTTGGTAGAACAAGTCCGTTTCCAAATAAATCTGGCCGTCGGTAATGGAAATGACGTTCGTCGGAATGTAGGCCGAAACGTCGCCCAATTGCGTTTCAATGATGGGCAACGCCGTGAGCGATCCGTTTCCGTTCTTCTCGTTCATGCGAGCGGCGCGCTCCAGCAATCGGCTGTGAAGATAGAAGACGTCCCCCGGATACGCCTCCCGGCCGGACGGGCGTTTCAACACCAGCGATACCTGGCGATACGCCGTGGCATGCTTCGAAAGATCGTCATAAATAATGAGCGCATCCATCCCGTTATCCATGAACCATTCTCCCATCGCGCAACCGGAGAATGGCGCCAAATATTGGTTGGTGGCGGAATCGGAGGCCGGCGCGACCACGACGATGGTGTAAGGCATGGCACCCGCTTCCTCCAACACATTCACGACCCGCGCGATGTTCGACTGTTTTTGGGCGACCGCGACGTAAATGCAGTAAAGCGGACGATACTCTTTGTCGCCGGCCGCCTCCGCCATGCGGTTCAGCCGGGCTTGGTTGATGATCGTATCGACGCAAATCGTGGTCTTGCCCGTCGATCGATCTCCGATGATCAGTTCGCGCTGGCCTCGGCCAATCGGAATCATCGCGTCGATCGCCATAATTCCGGTTTGGACCGGTTGGTTCACTGAACGCCGTTTGATGATTCCAGGAGCGATTTTCTCAACGGGGTATGCGCTTTCGGCTTTCACGGGGCCTTTGCCGTCCACGGGCTCTCCAAGGGCGTTGACCACTCGGCCCAGCAGGCCCTTGCCGGCCGGCACTTGGAGGAGCTTCCCGGTCGTCCGGACTTCCTGCCCTTCCTTGATCTCCGTGTACTCTCCGAGGAGGATGGCCCCCACCTCGGTTTCTTCCAAGTTCAGGGCAATGCCGGTCACGCCGTGGCCGAAGTCGAGCATTTCGTTCAACATCGCGTCCGTCAAGCCCTCGATCTTGGCGACTCCGTCCCCGATTTCGCGGACGATGCCGACGTTTTGTTTGCCCACGGAAGTTTTGATTCCCGCGATCTGATTTTCAATATCCTGCAATAAAGTGCTCATAGAATTGATTCCGACTTTACACACTTTCTTTCAGCGCCGCCAAACGTGCCCAAATGCTTCCGTCGTACACATCGCTCCCGACTTGAACGCGCATTCCGCCAATGAGAGCCGGATTCTGCGCAAAGGTGAGGCTGAGGCCGGCGCCGTAAAGTCTGTTCAGGTTGGCGCGGACACTGGCTTGGGACGATTCGAGCAAAGCCACGGCGCTTTCCACCTTGGCCGTGCGCCGAGCCACCTCGAGCTTAACGAGCCGTTGGAAATGAGATAAAATGGCCACGTAACCGCGCGGCTTCCTCTGGACGACCTGTTGCACCGCTTGGCGCGCGCGATTCTCGTCGAGCAGCCCGTCCACGCAGCAACTGCGGAACAGCTCTTTGGCGTCACGGCGCGCTTGTTTGGAGATTTTCATGCCACGCTTCGCTCGATCTCAAATCTCAGATTTCAATTTTCAAATCCATCAGGCCGCCAATTCTCGGTTGGTTTCTTCGGCCAGCCGGCGATGGTCCTCCACGGTCAGAATCTTGCCGGTGACCTTGGCGGTGGTCTCGGCGACGAGACGCACCATCTCGCGGCGGAGTTCCGATTTCATGCGAGCCAGTTCGGCTTCGTTGGCTTCTTTGGCTTTGGCGATGAGCTGGTTCACCTGGGCGATGGTTTCCTGGTTTTTCTGTTCGCGAAACCGCTCCGCGGCGGCGCGTGCTTCCTCGATCAGCCGGTTGGCCTGAGCGTTCGCCTGATTCAGCGCCTCTTGGCGCGCGGCTTCCGTTTTGGCCAGCTCGGCCTTTATTCTTTCCGCGTTGGCGAGCCCCTCGGCGATGCGCTGCCGCCGTTCCTCAAGCACCTTGAGAACGGGCTTGTAAGCGAATCGATGCAGCAGGAATGCGACGATCCCGAAACTGATCACCTGGGAGATGAAGTGCGGCCAATCCACTCCGAATTGCTTGGCCGTATCACCGATTATGCTGGCGAAAAAAATGCAGTCCATATGAAGTTCGTTAGGGGCAGGCGCGAAACGATGGCGTTCCGCGCCCGACACCGTTGCGTCCAGTGGTTACTGGCCGGCCGGCCACTTCGCGGTCGCCAGGAAGATCGCGAAGAACACGATTCCTTCGGCGAAGGCGATGGCTAAGATGGATTGCACGAGGATCTTCGTGGCGGCGCCGGGGTTGCGCCCGACCGCTTCCGAAGCCTTGGCACCAATGAAGCCTACGCCGATGGCTGCTCCGAGAGCGGCCAACCCGATGTGGATGTTGCCGGTTACCTGCGCCAACATGGGCACTAACATACTGTTCCTTTCCTTTGCTCGGCGGCTCCCGCGATGTTTCACGGTCCAGCCGCCGAAATCTTTTCCTAGTGATGACCTTCCTCGTGGCCTTCCTCGTGCGTGCAGATCAGGAGCGTGAAAACCGACGTCAGCAACATGAACACGAGCGCCTGCACGATGCCAACCAGGACTTCCAAAAAATAGAATGGGATGGGAATCACCACGCCCGCCGCGTATTTCAGCCAGGCCGGCTCCTGGATCAAACTCGCCATGGCTTCCAGCATGTTCTCGCCCGCGAAAATGTTGCCATAAAGACGAAAGCTGAGCGAGACGGGCCGGAAGAGAATCGAGACGACTTCCAGCACCCCGACCGCGATGAACACCAGAATCATGAGCAGCTTCAAGGCTCCGGTCGTCTCGCCTTTCGGGCCAAAAAGGTGGAGGATGAACCCGCCGGGCCCGTTGACCTGCAGCGCCCAGATCGTCCAGCACACGAAAAACACCATCGCCATCGCCAGGGTCATGTTCAAATCGGCGTTGGCGCCCCGCAGCAGCGGTTGTTGCACTTGCACCCCGGTATCGGTCGGTACTCCCCAGCCGATAGTGCCGACGCCGGGGATCAAGCTGAGCCAGTTGCAGAAGAGGATGAAGATAAAAATACTGGCAAAGAACCAGAAAGTTTTCTTCACCAGCTCAGAGCCGATGATCCCTTCGAGAAACTCGTGCAGGCTTTCGACCAGCCATTCCCAAAAGTTCTGCGCCCCCTCCGGCACTTCGCGCATCTTGCGGGTCGCCATTTGAGCGAAGACAATCATCACCGCGGCGACGCACCAAGTGACGATCATTGAATTGGTGATGCGCAGCCCGAGGAAATTCCCGACCTCCACCGCATCAGGCGTTAGCGCGTGATGTTCGGCGTGCTCGCTTTGGCCGGAAACCGGCGCGACGGCGGCGTGCCCAGCGTCCGCCCCCTGGAGTGCGCCGGCCGCGGCAAGCAACAGCCAACCTGCCACAATTGATTTCATCAAAGACATATGACCACGCTAAGGCTGCGTCCAGGGGGACTGCGCCCCTGGAGAACTTCTGACCATTTCGTCGAAATGCTAGGCCAACGTTGCCCAATCGTGAAATTTTTCACAAGGTTTTTTTCAGGCGGCCTGTTCTCCTACCCGACTCTCACCAAACTCCTGACTGATCACTGATGACCGATTACCCTGGCTGGGGCTTTCCGTGCTGTGGAGAGTGTCACTCTCTCAGGCTCGCTGGAGGGTCCATTCAGCTTAACTCCCTTTTGCCCTGCCGGAGCCAATCTCTGCTTGTTCGCTGGCGCATGCTTGCTTAATGCGAGAGACTTGTGGTTAATTGCGCACGTTAATTCTATGCCACCCTCGCCCAGCCAAAGCGCGGAAGATTATCTGGAGCGAATCCACGAACTCATCGAGGAAAAAGGCTACGCCCGGGTGGTCGATATCGCCTCTTCCCTCCGGGTGAAACAGGCTTCCGTGACGAGCATGGTGCAGAAACTCGGCGAACTTGGATATCTCAATTACGAAAAGTACCGCGGCTTGATCCTCACGGAAAAAGGACGGATGATCGCCTGCAACATCCAGAAACGCCACGAGACGCTTTCCCGGTTTTTTTCGTTGCTCGGATTGGATGCGGATATCCAAAAGCGCGACATTGAAGGCATCGAGCATCACTTGAGTCCTGCCACGGTGGATGTCCTCGCGGATCTGGCTGAATTCTTCGAAACGAATCCCGAAACCTTGAAACTGTTTCTCAAGTCGCGCAAACCACCGAAAGCCTAGTCTGAGGGCGCTTAGACCTGGTAGGGCGGACCTGCACGTCCGCCCTGCCAAGTTCAGCAGCCGCCGGACGGGAGACAGGCAAGTTCTACTTGATGGAGAGTTCCTGCTTGATCCCGAACTTCTCGATGCGTTTGCGGAGCGTCGCGCGCGTAATCCCGAGAAGTTTCGCCGCCTGCACCTGATTGCCTTTGGTCTCTGCCAGCGCATTGATGATCAGTTCGCGTTCGACGGCGGGGATGATTCTCAATTGGCTGTCCGTGCGTGCCCACCGGAACAGAGCCTGCGCCAATGACGACACGTCCGGCGCTTCGCTCGAGGGAGCCACGGCTGGACTCGAGGCGAGACTGGAGGCCGCAGAGCGCAAAGATCCTGGAGCGGCCACAACGTCCGGCGGCAAGTCATCCCGAAGAATCACCTCGCCTTTGGCGACGACCAAGGCTCGCCGGATGACGTTCTCCAGTTCGCGCACATTTCCCGGCCAATGGAACTTTTCGAGAGCTCCGACAGCTTCCGGATCGATGCATCTCGGCGGTTGAATCTGGCTTTGGGCGATTTTTTGGAGAAAGTAGTTAATCAAGAGGGGAATGTCCTCGCGCCGCTCTCGCAACGGGGGGAGGTGGATGCGCACGACGTTCAGGCGGTAGAACAAGTCCTCTCGAAACTCGCGGGCGGCAACGGCCTGCTCCAGCGCTTTGTTGGTGGCGGCGATGACGCGGACATCCACTTGCACGGGCTGGTTTCCGCCCACTCGCTCGAAAGTGCCGGATTGCAGAACGCGCAGGATTTTGGTCTGCGTCTGCAGGCTCATGTCCCCGATTTCGTCCAAGAAAATAGTGCCGTCGTGGCATTGTTCGAACTTGCCGACACGCTGAGCCACGGCGCCGGTAAAGGCGCCCTTCTCGTGGCCGAAGAGTTCGCTCTCCAAGAGGTTCTCCGGGATCGCAGCGCAGTTGATGGCCAAGAATGGCTGTTCGCTCCGGCGGCTGTGGTGATAAATGGCGCGAGCGACCAATTCCTTGCCCGTGCCGCTCTCACCGGTGATCAGTGCTGTCGCGTCCGAGCTCGCCAGTTGGCCGATCAATTTGAAAACGTTCTGCATGGATTCGCTGCGTCCGATGATGCCCAGCGCGTAGTCTTCGGATTCGAGCATGGGCTGATACGACACCACTTGGCGCATGACGCGGGAGGCGTGCAGTGCGGCGGCTATCACCTGCTTCAACTTCGGCACATCGAACGGCTTCAGCAGATAATCGTAGGCGCCAAGTTTCATGGCCTCGATGGCGGTGTGAGTCGTGCCGTAAGCCGTCATGATGATGACCGGCAACTTTGCATCAATCTGGCGGAGGCGTCGCAAGGTTTCGAGGCCGCTCAAACCGCCCATCCGCACATCCATGACGACAAGGTCCGGTTTGAGTTTGGGGAGGATTTTCAGCCCTTCCTCCCCGCTCGACGCCGCCGTCAACTGAATCTGTGGCGAATCGAAGATGCGTCGGAACGAATATTGAACGTCCGCTTCGTCGTCGATCAGCAGGAGTTTGTCCATAGCGAGTTTTTCCAACTGTCCAGTCCGTTTCAAGAGACCTCGCTGCCGGCCATTTCGCCGAGATGGTCGCGCTCCTTTCGCGCAACATAAACGATCCCTCCCACGAAACTCCAAATGAGACTGCCCGCGTAGGCCAAGAGGGACAAAGCCAACGCGGCAGTCGCCGCCACGCCGATTCCCTCGACGCCGAGCATCAGGACATACAAGTTTTCGCGAACGCCTAGGCCACTCGGAGAGACTGGCAGCGCGGAGATGCAAACAATAACCGGCACGATCACGAAGAGATCCCGCGAAGAGACGTTGAGATTCAACCCTGAAGCAAGCGCGAGGACCTGCAGCACGCAGAACACATTCACAGCCATTGAGATGAGCAGCAAAGCCGCGAGCAGCAACGGCTCGCGGCCGAGGAGGCGCGCCGCATCCAAGGCTCGCTCAATTAACTCGCCTTTCGGACGTGATCGCAGCCATTCCCGGGCGCGGGGCCAGTATCGCGACACTCCGCCCCAAAGTGACAGGCCCACCACGGTGGCGCAGCCTGCCAGCATGAGCAGAATCAGACCGGCCAGAGCCTGCAACGGCCGATGCGCTTGGATGAGTGACGAATTGGCCAGGATCATCAAGCAAGCAAAGAGCAGCATGGCAAAGAGGCCGACCAACCGATCGATAAAAACGGTGACGACCGCTTCGGTCTTTTTGTGATGGGTCTCGCGTGCAGCATAGTAGGCTTTAAGGAGATCGCCTCCAGTTGAACCGAGCAGAAAGGAGTTGAAAAAATGGGCGACCAAGGAGATTTCCGCGGCGCGTGCGAACGACAGGTTCAATCCGTGAAGGCGGAGCACCATCCGCCAGCGGACCAAACCCAACAAGATCGTCATGCCCATAAAGGCGAGCGAAAGCATCAACTGGTTGAATTGAACCAATCCCAGCGTGTGCACAAGTTTGCTCGGCCCATAGGACCACGCGACTTTCCACTGTTCCCAACGGGACAGTTGAGTCCAGGAATTGCCGAGATCTTCCCAGCTTTGCCGGCCTTCCACCGAAAAGATGCTGTGGAATATCCAAAGCAAAAGCGCCCCTCCGATTCCCGTTCGCCAAACAATGTGGCTGAGATTGCGCCGCTCTTTCACCCGGTTCCCCAAATTGACTTCAGGTGGTCCACGCCTGTCTTGACTTCTTCAAGCGGCGTCGCCGGTCCGAACTCGAACACCTTGATATGATCCGGCTGAACGAACGGCTTGAGAGAGGCAAAGTCGATCATCCCCGTGCCTGGCGCCAGGTGATCGTGACCTGGAAATTGGACATCGTGTATGTGAAATCCCGCCAAATGATCGGCCATGGATTCCAGATGCATCGAGTGCTGGATGAAACCCAAGTTCTCTTTGATTTGGGCGTGGCCGGTATCGTGCCAGTAACGGACCGTGGAATTATTGAACTCCTTGAAAAAGAAGCCGAAATCGCTGTCCAGCGGGATTTCCTCGAGGGCCTCGCGGTTCTCGATGCCCAACTGAATCCCGCGAGCGCTGGCTTCTTCCATGAGCCGCTTCAGCGTGCCGTAAGCCAATTCGAGATATTTCTCCTTCTTGTGCTCGCGTTTGGCTTCGACCTCTTCGCAAAGCTTCCGGTATTTGGGGCTGTCTTTTTCGCCGTTTTCAACCATGCCAATGAGCCGCTCGGTGTAATCCTTCATTTCGATGCAGCCCAAGTGCAGCACCACCAGCCGCGCTTTGAGTCGTGCGGCCGTTTCGATCGTCTTCAGCGAATGCCGGATGGCGTTCTCGCGCTCCCGCGCGTCGGGAGAGCTAAATTTGAAGAGGTTCGGAGCGGCGTGGTTCACTCCAATGGGCAGCGGGCAGAAATTGTGCAAGGTGGAAATCCGGATCTCACCGGCATCGACGGCCTCGATGACTCCGGGCAGCAAGCTGATCCGGATGCCATGGCTGAGTTCCGCATATTCGAAACCCAAGTCTCGAATCTCGCGCAGCATGGCCCGCCCGTCAGTATGGCGGTTGGAATTCCAGCAAGTGGATAGAGAATACATAGCGCAAATAAAAAACCGAGTGCCCATTCGTTGGAAAGACGGCACTCGGCCTTGCTTGTCAAATCACTCTTACAGGTCAGCGTAACGGGCGCTGAGCATCGCCGAGAATCGGGCCATCTTCATCTTCCGGCGGCGCTTCTCGCTTGGTTTCTCGAAGTGGCGATGATTACGCACTTCCTTCAGCGTGCCTTCGCGGTCGATTCGTTTCTTCAACCGGCGGAGGGCTTTGTCAACCGATTCGCCTTTTTTTAGCTTAATTTCTGTCAAGCCATGATCACATCCTCTCCAAGACTCGTCGAGTTCGGCGCAGGGTAGTTTTGTGTTCTCGGGGTGTCAACCCGCAAAATTGGTTTTGGCTTTTGTCGCTCGGATCATTGTGAGAGATTGCGCTGGCATGGAATGTGACGATGCGGAACTGATTGCGGCTGTTCGCCGTGGAGACACCGCCAGTTTCGAGCCGTTGGTTCGGAAGTATCAGTCGCGCATCTTTGCTACCGCCCGGCGCTACGCCCGGCGGGAAAGTGAAGTGGAAGACATTGTCCAGGAGGTTTTTATCAAAGCCTTCCAGAAACTGGCCAGCTTTCGCGGCGAAGCTCCTTTCGAGCATTGGCTGATGCGATTGGCGGTCCGAACCTGCTACGATTTCCTCCGGGCTCATCAACGGAACCGAGAAGTGACCTTGTCCGATATCACCACCGACGAGACTAACTGGCTCGATCAGTTCTTGGCCGACCCTTCCTCCCGTACGGAATCAGCCAAGGCGGCGCGCGAGATAGTGGCCAAAGTGTTCGAAAAGCTATCGCCGCCCGCCCGCCTCATCCTCACACTCCTGGAGATCGAAGAGAGATCGGTCAAAGAGATCTCCGCATTGACGGGTTGGTCGGTGCCTTTGGTCAAGGTGCGCGCCTTTCGGGCTCGGGCTGAAATGCGAAAGATACTGGAAAAAATGATTCGCCAAGGGTATGTGTAACCGCCAATATTCAGTGCCCGTCTGACTTCGCGGAGCCAGTATGAATATCGCCGAATTGGAACAACAACTCTTGGCGGCCGCCCGGTCAAACCCGCCGAGCGACGGCGTGCCCTACGCGTTCGAGCAGAGAGTGATGGCTCGGATCACCAGCGAATGTTTGGCGGACGTTTGGGGACTCTGGGAACGCCTTCTTTGGCGAGCGGCGGCCCCCTGCGTTGGCGTCATGCTCGCTTTAACCGTTTGGACGTTGATGTCAACAAGTTCGAACGGGAGCAGCGAGAACTTGGCCGTGGCTCTCGAAAATTCGGTGATGGCGCCTTTGGCTCGGCTGGAAGATTCCTGGTGAAAGTCTGGAAAGTAATTCTCGCTGCTTTTGTGATTTTTGCCGCCGGAGCGGTCACGGGCGGGTTGACCGTCAGCTTAAACTCCCGTCCCAAGGCTTCACCTGGAAAAGGCCCTCCATCCTCCGCGGTCTCGAGACCCCGTGGAACTCTGGTGGACCGCTGCCAGCGGGAACTGGATTTGACACAACCTCAAAGAGCCAAGATCGAACTAATCTTTCGCGAAAGCGACGAGCGATCCAAGAAGCTTTGGGACGCGGCCCGCGAAGAGCACCGGAGGTTGAAGGCCGGCATTCGCGAGACGCTCACGCCGGAACAACAACAGAAGTTTGACGAAGTGTTCAAGCCCCGCGAATTCGGCAAACCCGGCGATCCCAGGTCTCGGGATGGCCGGCGCGGTTATGAGAATGCTTCGGGGCAGCGGACCAATTCGGCCCAGACCACCAAGCCGCCGCTGAACTAAATCCCTGTCATTCCTCGGCAGATTCAAGATGGAGCGCGGACGGCTTGTCCGTATGTGTTTAGCCATGGGTAGCGCAGCCGTCGCGGCTGCGGGTTTTGGCGGCGTCTCGCTGCCAGTCGTGGCGATGG
>JACQWK010000418.1 GCA_016209525.1 Verrucomicrobiota bacterium | reverse complement strand
CTGTTCCGCTGGGGCGGTCCCGTTGTCCACGTTGATGGTCCAGTCGAACGGTTGGTTCACTTGAAGCTGCGGGGGCGGCGGAGACCAAAAGAGCCGAATCGTGCTGGTATTTGGACCGGCCACGCGGGCTTCGGTTCCGGCTGGAGAGATCATCAATCGCGCCGGATCAAGATTGCCGCTCGACGTTCGGACAAAAATGACGGGCGGATTCTGCCGGACGAATCGCGACGAAACCGTAGATTTCAAAGTCACGACCACTCCGATCTCCATTTCAGGTTGGGTCAACGTGAAGGACTGGCTGAAGTCTTCGATGTCGGGACTGGAAACTTTGAGCGTCAGCGGAACTTTCGGGGGCAGGAACGGCACGATATGGAAGCCGCGCGCCGAACCATCGGGACGCTGTTCCGAATCAAACAGTCCCCCGATCGGGCCGTCATTGGTTTGTGGGAAACCCTCCACACTGACTGACAGATTCTTGATCTGGTCGAAAGTTAACTGCGCGTCCTCGAGACTCCCGGCGGCGTTTCGTCGTTTGGCGTCGAATCGGACGCTCAGTTTGGTGGCATAGATCAGGGGCAAATCGAGAAATGAGCTGAGGGCCGCGTCGAAAGAAAGCGCCAAAGGCAGCAATTTGAACAACTCATTTTCCTGCCCGCGCGGGATGAGCAACACATCGTAGTTCAACGCCGGGACACGGACCTGTTGGAGGAGAAGGTCTCCACCTTCATTGATGACGAAACGGCCATCGACGAGGAATGTGGCCAGCCGCGTCGTTTGGTCCGGGAGGTTGCCCACCAGAAACAGATCGGCTTTCACTTCGGAGGAGGGATCGTTCACGCTCAAGAACCTTTTGCGGGCTCGAAATTGAAAACTGGTTTCTCCAATTTGTATCCCGCGAGCGAGGAACTCATGAATCTTCGTCGCAAGTTCCGCGACCGATTTCACGGTCCGGCCGGCTTTCGCCGCTCCTGTGGCATCGATGATGAAATCCACGTAGGTCTCAACGCCCGCGGAAGCGAGCGTCCCCAGAAATCCGCGCAGATTGTTCCGCACATATTCCAGGCCGCGCACGGTGGAGGTTCGGAAAGCCTGGGCGACCAGGTCGCGTTGCGCGTCGGTCAGGTTCAACCGCCGGTAACTGTCGATGGTGAAGTTCTCCGCCGACATCAACTCGGCCAGCCTGGAATCATTGCTTCGCACGAAAGCCACCAGCGCGTTGTAATCACGGACGTCCTCGTCGATCTGCAGGTTCCGGCCCCGAATCATTTCGACCAGGGGCGCTTCGACGTCTTCGCGCAATTTCTTGAAGACACCAGCGATTTCTCGGAAGAAACCCGAATGCGCCGAGGCCACGTCTTCCAGCGACTTGTTGCCGACGATCAGGTCCAAGATTTCACCGGCCTTTTTGACGTGCTTGGTGATTTTTTTGAGATCGTCCACCGCCTTCTTGATGTCCTTGTAGCGCTTGATGATTTCTGGGAGCACGTTGGCTTTGCGGAGGGATTGCCGAGCCAACCCCGAGGTTCCGGACGAGTCTGGATTGCCGAGGAGTCCGAGTTCCGGCTCAAGGAGATCCTCGAAGGACTCGGCGCCGGCGACGGAATTATCCAGTGACACGCCGAAGCTCGCCAGCAGGCTCCCGAGCAGTTCGACTTGCTGGTGGACGCGGTTCTGGAAATCCGCGAGGCCGCCGTCTATTCGGATTTGGCCGAACCCGTCCAGGACTCCGGAGAGGTTGGTGAGCGCTTCCGAAAAAGCCATCAGCGGTTGGAGGGCTCGGAAGAATTGTGGGTTGTCTTGCCGCGGGATCGTGACAATAGCGCGGCCGTCGGCGATCAAGGGCCTGCTCGCGACGGTCTTCCAAAGCACGGGAGAGGAAAGGCTCTCGGTCGTTTGGAGAATGACTGACTCGAAGAACGCGGGCCAGGTAACGGCCAGATTTGTAGCGGTGGGGAAAATGCCCAGACGAAAGGGCGGTCGTTCAACCGTTCGAGCAATGCTTCCGAAAAGCGGAAGCGTCACGGTGGCTTCGTCCGGGTCATTGCTGGAAAGGATGAGCGCGCTGCTCGCGGTGGGTGCGCCCGACGGGCGGTAACGGATCGTCACAATCTGTTCTCCACCGGCGGCCACCGTGAATGGAACGGCCGGCGATACGGGAACGAACTGCGGGTCACCGGTCACCAAACGGGTGATCGTGAGCGGGAGGCCCCCCGTGTTCCTGACGGCGAGAATCAAGTCCTTGCTTCCCAGAGTTGCGACCTCTCCGAAATCAAGACGGTTGGGGATGAGATGAATGTCTGCCGGGTCTGTGGCGCCTGTCGATCCCGGCTTGCATTTGCCGGCGCTGCCAGCGTTGAAAATTCCCGCGACCTCCTGCTCGCTCAAGGCGCGGTTGTAAATCGAGATTTCGTCGATCAACCCGCGAAATCGGTCGCCCGACGAGGCGCGCCGGCCGAAGTACAGATCGGTCGTTGTTTGCGGAACAAACGCCCCCAAATTTTGTTCTACTATGCCGACGCCATTGCGATAAAGCGAGGCCAGACCAGTTCGTTTGTCATAAGTCAGAGCCACGTGCTGAAAGTTCCCGGCCTTAATCGTCTCTACCGGCGCCTGGAGGCTGTGAGAGGCCCCGGATGTGCCCACCAGATTGGCAAAGAGCGCGCCAGGACCGCCGTAAATCCAGAGGTGGACTCCAAAAGCTGAGCCGCTGTTCCATTCGACGATGGGCTTTTGATTCGCGTCCGCTGGGTTGATCCAGGCTTCGATTGTCAAGCCGTCACCGCTGCCCACGTTCAAGTCCGCCGAAGCGGCGACTTTCACTTCGTCATCCACCCCATCAAACTCGAACGCTTGCGCGACTTGGCCCGATTTGAAGGCCAAGTTTCCGGAAAGGACTCCGGCGCTCGTGCCCACGATCTCATTCACGTTCCCATTGCCCGGCCACCACGCAACTAGTCCTTGTGGACGATCCACACAAACAGCCGGGCGTTCGGTGACCACAAGGCTGAGGGAAAGGACTTGGCTGCAGCCGGCCGCATCCGTGACGCGAATGTTAAGTGTGTGCACACCCAGGTTCGTTGGCGTGCCCGAAAGAACGCCGTTGGTCGTGAGCGTCATTCCTGGCGGCAGGGTGCTTGAAAACGTGAACGGCGCGCCCGATCCACCCGAGGCGGTCAGCGTCTGGCGATAGACTCTTCCCAAGTCCGCTCCGGGCAAAACCGAAGGCGAAATCGAAATCGGCGGACAATCGGCGGTCAGTTTGCATTTGCCCGCGCTTCCTGCGGCAAACATCGCGGCGATCTCGGTCGGTGAAAGCGCCCGATCATAGACCGCCACCTCATCAATGCGTCCCATGAAATACTCGCCGAATCCTGGGTTCCGCCCGATCTGCAGTTTGTTGCCGGTGCTTTGTCCAACAGGGGCAGCGCCGAAGGAAAAGCGGACTCCGTTCTTGTAGAACTCGATGTTCGTCGGCGTATAGACCACAGCGATGTGCTGCCATTGGCTCGGCGAAATCGTCACAGGAACCCAGCCCCCGGCGCCGGTGAACACGCCGAAACCGCGATCCTCGATCAGCACCGACCGGTCATAGCCGCCGTCGTCACAGCTCAGGATCTGTTGGCGAGGTCCGGGCCGAGTCGGAAATACCCACGCTTCCCAAGTGGTGCTCGGCATCGCGGAGGGTTGCACGTCCAACGCAGTATCGACGTAATCGTCTCCTCCATCGAAGATGAATGCTTCTCCAACTTTCCCAACGGTGTAGCTCGCGCCATTTTTCAAGGTCCCGGGATGGTTGCCTTGCCGATCCCGCGGATTGCCATCGCCGGTCCACCAAGCTTTCAGCCCGGCTGGGCTCTCCACGCACGCAGCGGACGCCGGCGGCTCGACGGGCACAAATTGGAGATAATTGATGTCCTCGTTGCCTCCTTCGAGGATGGTCAGGCGAATGGTCGTTTCGCCGCCGATGTTCACTTTTACCGGATTGCCCGCGTCATCAGCCAATGGCACGGAAATGAACGTGTCCCAACCGCCTGACGCGGGCGCGCGAGCCTGGCCGAGCTTGGTTAAGGTTTGGTTGGCGGTCTTGGCCCCGCTGCTGACCACGTCCAATTGAATGGCGTTGGGCAAACCGCCCGAGGCCAGTCGCGCATAGACGTGATAGTCTCGCGTCGGTACCGGAAATACGCGGGTATAATTGAACCAATCGCCGGCGTCGTTCCAGCCGACCTTGAAATTGGGTGTGACATCGTACCCGTCCCGATACGAATCGCCGTTAAACGTCATGCCCACGCCCTGGCTGGCGGGGCGGTAGTTCGCGCTCTCGTTGCCGCCGGGATCGTGATAGTCAATTTCGGCGACCGCACCGAGCCCTTCATAAGCACCGCCACCGTAGGGCATGACACTGGCCTCGGGTTTGTGCTGGCCGCCATTGAAATCGAAGTCTTCCGCCTCGATGAAAAACGTGAGTGGCGGCGCGGCATTGGGTTTGCACTTGCCCGCGCTTCCCGCCGCAAAGATTTGCTGAATCTCCGACGCCGAAAGCGCCCGGTTGTAGAACGAGATTTCATCGAGCACTCCCTGAAACACCGCGTTCGGAAGGTTTAGCGTGCCAATGAAGAATCGGTTTTGGTTGATGTCCCCGGCGTAGGGCGCCGTTCCGATCGCCGCCCCGTCTTTGTAGTAGGTCACGACGCCGTTCTGGCGCGCGACCGCGAAATGATGAAATTGTCCGTCATTAAAGCCGCCCACGGTCGTGCCTGTGGCCGGTGAGAGCCGAAGGATGCCGTCCGCGCCATCAATCGAAAGCGATGGCGCGTGAAACTCAAATTCGACGATGGGATGGAACTGGACCTTGGCTGTCGTCTTGACCCATCCCTCGATCGCAAAATCCCCCGTGCGCACATTCATCCCCGAAGTCCGCATCTCGATGTAATCATCAACGCCGTCGAAACTGAACGCTCGTCCCACCATTCCTGGAGTAAAACTGACACCCTTCCTCACAATTCCATGATTGAATCCCGCCCAATCTTGGGCCGCATCTTCACCCGGCCACCAACTGACCAGGCCGCTCGGTGCCGGCACGCAGGGAGCGGCGGCACTCATGGGGATGACCTGAGTGACGATGACCAGCGCGGCCGCCAGGGTTGTGGTCAAGGTTGTCACGCTTATTTAATCTCGCCTGCGTCTCCGGGCAGGACGCATCGAATCGAATGCGCCAAAGCGCACCGGTATCCGTGTATTCCTTGGCCGTACGGACCGGATTGTTACGCGCGAATCTCCTATGGGTGCCCGAAGGGAAGCGTTTGAATGAATTCGCCGATTTGAGGCAAGCCCGAGTCTTGCCGGCGAAAGGAGGGATGCCGCGCCTGCGCCGTCCCCGCCGCGTGCTGCGAAGGAACAGTGCGAGTTTCCGGTGAAGGAATCATCTCTCCTGCTGAGAGGGGTTCCGCGCCTGCACGGCGCGGAGACGCCGCGACGCGGCGTCCCTACCTCATTCCGCGTGTGAATTATGCGGGATTGGGACTCATGCATCGGAGATTCTCCGACGCATAGGCCAGCCGGCCTGACTCCGTCAAATCACCGCAGCTTACGCGAAGATCACGTCTTCCGAACGAGCGGGGACGAGGGTGATGGCAAATTGCTCGCACGCTGCCCGCAGGCGCACGTCCGTGGTCGCCAGCGAATCGCCCGTGTGCAAGTCGCACGTGGCCAAGTGGAGCACGTCAAGCGTTCTCAAGGGGACTCGCGGACCAGCAATTAGACCAGGATGCAGGTATCCAGGTAGGTTGTTTGCCAACCGCGGGCGTCGCGATCCTCGCGAACGAGTTCCTCCGCCAGAGGTCCATGGTGAACGGGTTGTCCGAGTAGAGAATTGGCCATGCCGGCAACCTGCGAGACGGCACGAGCGTCAAATCGATGAGTAGCCCTGGCGCTGGTCTGGTTTTGACAGCCGCTGCCATTCCGGTCGGCAGGTTGCCGACCGTGGCGGGCACGTTGTCCGCGCCACCCATTTTCAAAACAGGCTCTCAGCGTTGCGCAGCAAGCTGCTGGAGTTCAGCAGCCAGATTAGACGGCCAATGGATTGACTGACTTTCGAGCGCGGTGTTGATGGACGTTTGCCCGGCGAGCCAGGCGAGAACCGCCCGAAGCGACTGGCGATCGTGCTTCCCAGGCGGTGTCGTTTCAGCCGCGCCTTCCGCCGGTTGACGCACGAGTTTCCAGTGATTGTCCTCCAGAGGAGTGGTCACACCTGCTTCGAGGGAGCGATCCAGAAGCAGCAGGGCCAGATAAGCCTGCTGTTTGGCCGCTAGCATCTCACCCTTGGCAAGACTCATCGCTAACAGATCTAGCAGCGCCAAGGCGAGCCGATGCCGGGACTGTGGATCATCCGCTTTTTCGCCGGCAAGTTTGGCTCGAATCTCAACCAGCGTCTTCCAGTGCCTTTGCGCTGCGTCAAGGTTACCTTTGTCCTTCTCTCGTCGAGCCAGGCGCGCGAAGGTTTCGTCCGCACCCTTCAATCCCTCAGTCCACCGAAGCCGCGCGACGCCGGCTGAAGCAATTGTACCGAGATTCGCTTCGTAGATTTCCCAAGCTTTGCGATGTGCCTCAGCGGCGGCCTCGAGATTGTCGCGGCGGGTTTGCAGCACGGCGAAGTTGCGCCAAGCGTCCGCCAACGCGCGCTGCCATTCCGCATTCTGGGGGTCGCGAGCGGCGAGTTGTTCGCGGACGGGCCGGTACCGGTTGATCCATGCCTCGGCCTCCGCGAGATCGCCATGATCGAGATGGATCTCGGAAATGTTTTGCTGGATATCGGCCAGCAGAGACAGGAAGCGGATGTTGGCCGGGTCCAACTCCACCATCCGTTCGCGCAGCCGCAGAGCTTTCGCGTTCGATGCGTTTACCTTGTCCAAGAATCCGCGCCGGCCCTGCAGGAAGGCGAGGTTGAGGTAAAGGTGTGAGAGGTTCTCAGTCAATTTCAAGTTGTCGGGCGCGCGGGCCAGGAGCGGCTCCCAGAGGCGCAGCGCTTCGGTATATTTCTCCTCCGCCTCGTCCAGGCGGGCATTCGCCTCGCACAAGGAGGCGAAATTGTGCAGGAGCGAGGCATTGAACTCGGCCCAGTCCGAATGGTCCGGCTCGGCTTCCAGAAGCTGGCCGGCGAGTTTCAGCGCCTCGTGATACGCGCTTTCCGCCGTCGCCCATTCGCCCCGCATGTGATGAAACACGGCCAAGCTGTTCCAGGTCCGGCCGAGTTCCTCCCGCCAGCCGATCACCGCTGGCCGAAGCGCAATGGCGGCCTCGTAAATCCGGATCGCTTCTTCGTAATGTCTCTTTGCGGCATCGGCCTTCCCCTGTGCGTTGCGAATCTGTCCGAGTCGGAGCATCGCGCGGCCCTGATTTCGCAAACTTTCCGGCGAGAGATTCGACGCCGCGCGTTGCGCGTAGAACCGTTCGACTTCTCCGACGGTGGCTTCCAGCACATCGATGCGTCCGACGGTTTGGAGCTTGGCATGGAGATCGCCGAGCATGAAGTCGATGAGCCGCTCTCCTTGGCGCAGACGCTCTGCCGCCAGCCGTTCCGATCGGCGCGCCTGGACCGACCCGCGCACGATGAGGCCAATGCCGATGATCGTGAAGAGGACCAAGCCGGCGGCAATGGCGAGAACCACTCGGTGGCGCCGGTAGAATTTCCGCAAGAGGTAGGAAGCGCTGGGAGCAATGGCCAGAACGGGTTGGTGGTTCAAATGGCGCTCGATGTCGTCCGAAAGCGCCGCCACGGTTTCATACCGGCGGGCTGGATCTTTATCCAACGCCTTAAGAACAATGCCATCGAGATCGCCGCGTAGCTCAGCCCGCGTGACGGAGAGCGCATAGGAATCAACAGCCGGCCCTTTCCCCTCACCCTGCCCTCTCCCCAGGGGAGAGGGCAGGCGCATCGCCGCCGCGAGCAATTCGCCGCCGCCTCTGGCTTTTCCCGCCGCAGCCATCCGCTCTCCCTCTCCCCAAGGGAGAGGGCCCGGGTGAGGGAGAACAGGGCGTTCGATGGCCAGGCGGCCTAGTTTCTGGAGAAGCCTTGGATTCATTGGAAGTGGGGCAACCCTGTCCTCCCCGATGGCCAGCACGGCCTCCGAGCCTCCATCCGGCGGAGGCCCAGTCAGGCCCGCGCCGTCGCTTGGCTTGGGAACCGGCGTTCGGCGAATGGCTGCCTCGATCGTCGAGCGCGTGGCGCCGCGGAGCGAAGCGTCGTCGAGAAGCGCCCGGCCTGTCAGCAATTCGTAGAGCAAAGCGCCGAGGGAGTAAATATCCGAACGACTGTCCAGGTGATCCCCGGCCGCTTGTTCGGGACTCATGTACGCGGGAGTGCCCAAGGCGTGCCGCGCCGAAAGCCAGACCGTTTCATCTCCGAAGGATTGTTCCAGAGGTTTGGCCAATCCAAAGTCGATTACTTTAGGCGCAACGCGGCCTTCGACTTCGGCGACCAGAATGTTGGAGGGCTTGAGGTCGCGATGGATGACGCCTTTCTGGTGGGCGTGTTGGACGCCGCTGCAAACCTGGCCAAATAACTCCAGCCTCTCTCGGAGGGCGGGCTGATGGCTTGCGACATAGGACGTGATGGGTATGCCGGCGACGAGTTCCATCACGATATACGGTTCTCCGTCGTCGGTGATGCCGCTGTCGTACACCCGCGCCACATTGGGGTGATCCATCTGCGCCATGATCCGCGCTTCGCGCTGGAAACGCTCGAAGAAGTCTTCGCTTTCCAGCAATTCGGGCGGGAGGAGCTTGAGGGCAACGGGCCGAGCGAGAGATTTCTGCCAGGCTTCGTAAACGGCGCCCATTCCGCCACGACCGAGGAGCCGCCGGATTTCGAAATCCGGAAAAACCTGATTCAACTCCTCGGGAGATCGCAGCGAGAAGCCGTCGTCCGCTGAGGGTCCACGCGGGGACAGCGCGTTGGACACCAGGCATCGCGCGCAGAGGCCGCGGGGCGCAGTGTGAGTGATCGGCGCCCCGCATTCCGGACAGGATGGAATGATCGCATTTTGATCGCGCACTGGAAGCTAGTAAGAATTCTGTCGTACGACCCGCTCAAGCGAAATTCCCATTTAGTAATTGGCTTTCCCGCCACGATCGTTACATCCGGCCAACCTGATCCGTGCAGTTCAACTTTGAGAAACCACGAGTGGACACGAGTATTTAGACACGTTGGCAATCACCTCGCAGGCCAGCAGAGGCAAAGGTGTAAAACGGCGCGCATTCGCGTTCCTTCGTGTTCAATCGCGGTTCAACTGGGTTTTCACAGTCACGCGCCGAGCACTCGCCGCAAATGCTCCAGTTCCGCCGCGGCTTCCTCGTTGTTGCCGACGGTTTCGGCGATCTGGCGTTCGATCAATTCGCGGAATCTGGCGCGCATCCGGAGCACGGTGACGCGGACAGCGCCCGGTGACATCTCCAGTTCGCTCGCGGCTTCGGCCAGCCGCCCGTCCTTGCGGTTCCAGGCTAGAAACTCCTGGAGCCGCCTGAAAACCTGCCATCGCCCACGCCGCCGATATTCCGCCTCCAATTCATCGAGCGCGTGTTCGAGCAGGACGTCGAACCAAACGCGATCAAACAACACATCCGGGTCCGCCGAAGGATAATTCACCCCGGTTTCGCGTTCCATCTCTTCGGAGCGCAACTGATGCAGAGGAATCACGACCCGCCCACCGCCGCGCTTCTGGCGTCCGGCCTGCCGCCATTCCTCTGACATAAAATGCCTGAAAGCGCCGAGAAGAAATGACCGCAGTCTTCCCCGCGACGGATCGGCCTTGGCGAAGAGATCACGTTCGAGAAGCCTGGCAAAGAACCCTTGCGTCAGATCTTCGGCATCGTGGGGCGCTTGACCGCAGCGTCGGGCGAAAGCATAGAGCGGATACCAATACATTTCGCAAAGTTCGGCCAGGGCCTTTTCCCCGGAGGCGTCGGCTCGGCCCTCACGCAGTCTCAAGACTGCGCTCCAACGGGTCGGCGGGAATTCTGGCGCTGGTGCGACGACATTCACAGGCGCGAGTCTAGCCTCGTGTAACAATTCCGCAAGAATGGCCCAGTAGCATGTTGACAGGCATAGCTGGGCGTGGTACTGCGAAACGACCCTGAGCACCAGAGCGCGCGATTGTATGCAAAACCCTCCTGAATTCTCGATTGCCTCCAAAACCTTCTCCGGCAAGGCCCTATTGATCTTGTCACTCTGGCTGGCCGGCGCGTTGGTCACCCCTTCGCCCCTTCGTGCGGCCACGATCACCTATACGGGCCTCGCCGCGGGCAACTTCTCCCGTGACTGGAACAACCGCACGAACTGGAGTTCAGCCGCTGTTCCAACGGCCGCGGACGACGTGACCATCAATTCCGGGGTGGTGATTCTGCCGCCGACAGCCGCGTTTGCCAGCCTCACGGTCGCCGGGGCAACTGTGAAAGGAGAGTTCACGAACAGAGGAACCATCAAATGGACCTCTGGAACAATCGGCGGCCAAGTCACGATTGCGGCGGGCGGAGTTCTTGAATTGATCGGACCTGATCAAAAGAATCTGGAGGAATGCGCGATCGATAATGCCGGGACCATTCGGTGGGGCGGCGCGGGCGGGCTGCAATCCAGCACGACCGTTGTCATTAACAATCAGGCCGGAGGGGTTTTCGAAGCGCTTAATGACGCTTCCCTCCAGCACTTTTCCCAGTCCGTGCCCGCGGTTTTCAACAACGCCGGAGTCTTTCGCAAGAGCGTCGGAACCAATGTGACGCTCATCCAAAACGTGGCTTTCAATAACTCCGGCAAGGTCGAAATCCAATCCGGCACGCTCTCCTTTCCCAACGGCTTTGCCAACCGCGGGACTTTTGACGTGGCCGCAGGTGCCAAGCTTGATCTGGCAGGAGGCAAAGTGGCGCTTCAAACCGGCAGCACGATTTCCGGAGACGGTTTTTACGGTGTGACCGGCAAAGTCGATGTCGATGGGGGGATCAATTCACCCAACTTCCAATTGACTGGAACCCTGGACGGATCCAACAGCTTGACCGGACGGAGGGTTTGGACGACTGGAACGATCAAGTCGAAGTTGACGATTGCGGCGGGCGGAGTGTTGGAAT
>JACQWK010000404.1 GCA_016209525.1 Verrucomicrobiota bacterium | reverse complement strand
TATGCACTTCACTCCAGTAACCGCCGCCAGTGGTAGCCGCAGCCAAGCACTTGGCACAATCGGTTGTGGCCACTTGAGTCAAGTGCATAGCCCTATTCCGAATTCCGAAATCAGAAACAAGTGCAAAATCAAAATCCTCAAATGCAGAAAAGCATCACTTCACGAGAAGTGCCCCTCACCCCATCCCTTTCCCCATCGGATGGGGAGAAGGTGTCCGCCTTGTCCTGCCGAAGCGAAGGAGGAAGGACGGGGGGCGGGGTGTGTCGCTACTTCTGAACTCATCAAAATGTTCACATTCTTGAAACGGCATCCGATTCCGATCGTCGCGCATTTCCGGCACTCGCTGGTGCTGACGTACGCCTTGCCAAGAGCATGCCTAGAGCCCCTCTTGCCGCCGGGCTTGATCTTGGATGCGCGCGGAGACTTTGGATTTTTGGCGATTGCGATGGTACAAACCAAGTCGCTCCGGCCCAGCTTTTGCCCTCGATTCTTAGGTCAGGATTTCTTCTTGACCGGCTACCGCATCTTCGCGCGCTACAGGACTTTGAACGGGCGCACTCTCCGAGGGCTGCGGATCTTGCGAAGCGACACCGATAGGAAGGCGATGGCGCATTTCGGCAATCTCTTGACGCACTACAATTATCGAATTGCGAAAGTAAGCTTGGCGGAGCTGGGCCCTCGACTGGAAATCCAGATTCAGACCCCGAACGCCGGGGCCGACTTGCACGTCATCGCGGATTTGAGCGGGACCACGTCTTTGCCGGAAGGCTCGCCGTTTGCCGATTTGCGCGAAGCTCGCTTGTTTGCCGGTCCCCTGCCGTTCACTTTTGATTACGAGCGGGAGACCGATTCCATTGTGATCATCGAAGGCCGGCGCGAGAGTTGGAAGCCACGGCCCGTCGCTGTCCAAGTTTTGCGAGCCGCCTTTTTCGACGGGCCGCCGTTCCGCGGTTTCACGCCAGTTCTGGCGAATGCGTTTCACGTCGAGAACGTCCCTTACCGCTGGCAACGCGGCAGGAGGGAGTCATTACCGAAGGAGCCCGACTTGCAGCCGATCAGTATCGGTTTGAATTGTCGCCGGTCACGATGACTTGAAAGCAACATCGAACATCCAACATTCAACACTGAACGACGAAGTGACGGCTGCTTCATCGAGTCAAACCGCTCCAGTCCGACCTCGCGACTCGGCGCAAACGATCCTCCCTCTCCCGTCGGGAGAGGGCCGGGGTGAGGGGAAAGGAGACGGTCTGCATCCAGCCGCCTCCTCTGAAACACGAAGACGACTAAGATTTCAAGGGATGCTGCAAATCGTGCGGTTCAACTGGCCCAAATACGTGGCGGCGGTTGCTGTCTGCGCGGTGTCCGTGGCGGTTTGCGCAGCCTTTCCGGAGTTCGAACGGGTTCGCTGGACGATGAGCGGCGGCGCTGCTTGCGCCCTTTACTGGATCGTCGCGTCCTTGCTCGTGTCGCATTGGGTTTACGATCGGTCCAAGATTTGGCAGTGGAGCTGGATTCAGGAGACGCTTTCTGGCAAGCCGAACCGGTGGGCGAATATCCACGCGGGCCTGGACGAGAGCAGCCCAAGCTTGATGAGGCTTTTCCCAGGCAGCGAAGGAACGATTTTGGACATCTTTGATCCGTTCGAAATGACCGAACCCTCCATCGTCGAGGCGCGCTGTGGCGCAGCGGGAACTCGGTGTCTCGCACGGAAAGCCAGCCTCTGGACTCTTCCGTTCGCGGACGCCACGCTGGACGCTGCGTTTTTAATCTTTGCGGCGCACGAGATCCGTCGGAGCGAGTCTCGACTGGCTTTTTTCAAGGAATTGCATCGCGTGCTCAAGCCCGGCGGCCAGGTGGTGTTGGTGGAGCACCTCCGAGACCTGAACAATTTCCTGGCCTTCGGTCCCGGGTGCTTTCATTTCCATGCGCGCGGCGTGTGGTTAAAAGCGAGCGCTCAAGCCGGGCTGGAGGTCGCGAAAGAGTTCAACATCACACCGTTCGTCAAAGTATTCCTGTTCAAGAACGGCGGAATCCGCGAATACGGTGAATCGACGCGAAGCTTCGGACTTATTTGACGCCGCCCATCATCTTCTTGATAGGTTTTACCAACAGCCACAGGACCAACCCCGATCCGACGGTCACCGCCGCCACGGCGCCAAAGAGTTGCGGCAGTGGCAGTCGTTCGAAATACCCTGCGATCACTCCTCCCAATTTGTTGCCGAACGCATTCGTGAGGAACCAAATGGCCATGATGCTTCCGACCCAGCGAATGGGCGCCAGCTTGGTCACCATGCTCAGGCCCACCGGGCTGAGGCAGAGTTCACCCAGCGTGTGCAGGAGGTAAGCTCCGACCAACCACATCGGGCTGACGCGAGTCCCGTCGCCAGCTTGAGCAAAACCTGCCCCGGGCGCCAACAGAAGAAAACCGAGTCCCACCAGAACGAGCCCATAGACGAACTTGGCTGGGCTGGAGGGTTCACGAGAGCCGAGCGCCACCCATAACCACGAAAAAACTGGAGCGAAAATCAGCACGAAAACCGCGTTCAAGGACTGAAACCATGACGACGGAAAGTCCAAGCCAAAAAAGGACAGTCGTGTGTATCGGTCGGCGAACAAATTGAGGCTCGATCCGGCTTGCTCGTAAGCCGCCCAAAACAATACCGCGAACACAAATAACGATGCGATCACACCAAGCCGTCGCCATTCGGTAGCGGTAAGCCTGTCAACGGCCGGCTTGCCTGAAGCCGACAAAGGGTTCGCCGCAGGCTCCGCTGGGGGACGCGCATGGCTCGGCAGATAGCGACGCCCAAAGTAGTACTGGACCAAACCCAAAACCATGCCGACGCCAGCCGCAGCGAAGCCCCAGTGCCAGCCGATTTTCTGGCCCAGATAGCCACACACCAGTGGTGCCACTGCCGCCCCGAGATTGATCCCCATGTAATAAATTGAGAACCCACCGTCCCGCCGAACATCGCCCGCCGTGTAAAGCAACCCCACCATTGTGCTGATGTTCGGTTTGAGAAGCCCAGTGCCGAAAATGATGATCCCCAACCCAGCGTAGAATGGAATAAGTCCTGGGATTGCCAAAGTGAAATGTCCCATGGCAATGATGGCGCCTCCCAAGAAAACTGCGCGGTAGTGGCCGAGCCAGCGGTCTGCGATAAGGCCGCCGGGAATACCCACCGCATAGACCAGGAAGGTGTACCAGCCATAAATGCCCGCGGCCTTCGGGGTGTCAAAACCCAAACCTCCGTTGGTTGCGAGCGCGGTCATGTAAAGAATCAGGAGCGCGCGCATACCGTAATAACTGAATCGCTCCCACATCTCAGTGAAAAACAACGTCGCCAGCCCGCGCGGGTGGCCAAACCATTCCGGTGATTCAGCTCGTTGCGTCATGCTGCGTTAGCTTACTGAGAAGTCTCTGAGGTTGACTACACCGTCTTGTCTTTGGGAGTCGCGTTCCTCCTGACCCTGGCCCTCTCCCTCAGGGAGAGGGTGTAACGCACACCGTCTGTCAAGAAACCGGTCAGGCCCGGCTGGTCGAGCCGCGGCGAACGATCCTCCCTCTCCTACGGGGAGAAGGCCGAGGTGCACTGCTGTTGAATTAAGCTCAACTGGCCGTTTCTTGCTCTTAATCGTGCTCTTACTCCGGAACTCCCTGGAGAGATTAAGATTACGAGTCGGAGTAAGAGTAAGAGCAAGACCTGCTCGGGATGGAATCGAATTCATTCTTAATTCAACAGCAGTGGGGCCGAGGTGAGGGGCAAGGAGATGCGGTTTACGCGGCGGCCTGCTTAGTAACCCTGAGAATAACTTTGAACTTGTTCCGTCAGGTTTGGCCGCATCGTACGGGTACTGCCCGACCGCTTCGTTGCCGACAATGTGAGGGACGCGGGGCGGCATGCCGATGCTTCTGACGGGCGTGCTGAGGTATGGATTGTTGGCCATGAGTTGCTGCGAAGCTTTTAACCGGTTCCAGTGGCCAGGACAACCGTTTTGGCAGGCTACTGGACAGGAAGGAGCACGGGCGGCCCGCCCGCACTTTCGAAGCGGGTGAAAGACTCGCGGGCGAGCCGCCCGCGCTCCGATGGCTCGGTTCCTGGAAAGCCCCCACGCCAAATTTGCAGCAATTCTCATTATGACCCGTATGTAGTCCCGGCTTTAGCCGGCCAGCGCGAGAAAACCGGCTAAAGCCGGGACTACAAGCGGGTCGCTGGTCGTGCCTGTCGTCAAAATGAGAATTGCTGCCAAATTTGGCG
This sequence comes from Verrucomicrobiota bacterium, assembly GCA_016209525.1. Taxonomy (GTDB): domain Bacteria; phylum Verrucomicrobiota; class Verrucomicrobiia; order Limisphaerales; family SIBE01; genus VHCZ01. The sequence goes on along the minus strand of JACQWK010000404.1, from coordinate 1,637 downwards.
CGCATTGGGACCATGAACCTGGTAGGGCTGACCTGCAGGTCAGCCCTACCAGGTTCATGCAAAGAAAATCCTTGCGGCCCCTTCGGGAAAGGATGATTTCTTTTCCTACAGAATCTAGACAACTGATTCGTCATCGTGCGCTATGCCTAAGCCTTCCTTCACATTCTCCTCTTGTTCCATTCACTTTCGAAGCTGGATTCTTCATACGGTTCTGGCTCAGCTCACGCTTGCTGGCGGTCTCGCCTTGGGCGCACAGGCCACGCAAGCCGAGCTTGCCGAGCGCCCGCCAGCCCGCTGGGAGATCGTCACCTTGGCCGGTACCGGCCAGGCCGGATACTCCGGCGATGGCGGCCCAGCCCGCCAAGCTCAACTGAACAATCCCTTCGGAATTGTCCGCGGCCCGGATGGCGCCCTCTACTTCTGCGAAGCGGGCAACCACGTCATTCGACAAGTCACACGCGACGGAACTATTTCGACGGTGGCCGGCACAGGAAAACGTGGGTATTCGGGCGACGGCGGTCCGGCGCGGGAGGCTGAACTGAACGAGCCCTACGAAATCCGCTTCGATCAAGCCGGCAACATGTTTTTCGTCGAAATGCAAAACCACATCGTCCGACGGGTCGATGCGAAGACTCAGGTCATCTCGACCGTCGCAGGCACAGCCAAAGCGGGCTTCGGCGGCGACGGTGCTCCGGGGGTTCAGGGCGCTTTCCGGCAGCCGCACAGCATTCAGTTCGACCGCCAAGGCGATCTTTACATTTGCGACATCGGCAATCATCGGATCCGAAAGGTCGCGATGAAGACCGGCCTCATTTCGACGTTCGCGGGAACGGGAGAGAGGACGGCGACGCCCGATGGCAGCCGCATCACGGGCACGGGGCTGAATGGGCCGCGCGCCATTGATTTCGATGGGGCCGGTAATATGTGGCTGGCGCTGCGCGAGGGAAACGCGGTCTATAGACTGGATCTGGCAGCCGGGAGAATTCACCACGTGGCCGGCACAGGCCAGAAGGGGTTCACCGGGAACAGTGGTCCGGCGAACGTGGCCACCTTGTCCGGACCCAAAGGCTTGAGTGTGGGCCCGGATGGCAATATCTATTTGGCCGACACCGAAAGCCATAGCATCCGTATGATCGATCTCAAGAATGGCACGATCGAACTCGTCGCCGGGACAGGCGAAAAAGGCGACGGCCACGACGGCGATCCGTTGAAGTGCAAAATGTCCAGACCGCATGGCGTCTTTGTCGATGCCAGCGGGTCGATCTTCATCGGTGACAGCGAAGCGCATCGGGTGCGGGTCATCAAGCCGTATCCCTCTAGTGTCGTGTCTCCGAAATAGCTATGCACTCGTTGCCCGTGCAAGTAGAGTTTCGCTGTCCTAACACCGGCAACTGACGATTTCCGAAAGCCTATGCGCGACGAATCGGACCGGGCTGCGAACAACCAGGGATCGCATCTCCTCTCCATGAACCACAAGGTGGGGCGAGACTCCTGTCGAGCCCTGGCATTAGTTCGGGCAAAAAAGTCAGGGCTCGACAGGAGTCTCGCCCCACCGACTGGCCGGTTCAAGGTCCCAAAGCACGCCTTTTGGGCTTGGAGGCTCTCCATGAACCAACCCACCCCTGCGCCCCTCCCAG
>JACQWK010000403.1 GCA_016209525.1 Verrucomicrobiota bacterium | reverse complement strand
TACCTCCTCAGACGCGAAAAAGGCCCAAAAGTTTCAGCCATTCACAAAACTTTCGCAAAGTCAGACCCTCGTTTTACCCAATATCCATGCGCCTCGGGTGAGTTACGTTCCAAACACTACCTAGCGCTCTTGGATGCGCGTGACCCCGTGCACGACCGCCCCCTGGCGCAATCCAAAACCCAGCGGACAATCTTGACGACGAAGTTCATTCTCCTGGAACTGGGGAACGCCTGCGCCCCCGCAGAGGATCACGCCGACTTTCTCCACCTGCTGGCCGGGATCCGCGGAAGTCCCCGAACGCGCGTCGTTCCGCTCGATTCTCGTCTGCTGCAGCGCGGCCTCGATTTATTCGCCGACCGACCTGACAAGAACTGGTCGCTCACCGACTGCGTTTCCTTTGTCGTGATGCAGGATGAAGGACTCACGGAAGCCCTCACGGGCGATAGTCATTTTGAGCAGGCGGGCTTCAAAGCGCTGTTGGGTTGACGCGTCTGCACCTGTTCAGATTCTCGTTCAATCCTTTGCTTGCCAGGAGCGCGTCCCGTTCAGCGCGTAACGGGCCGCGACCAATAGGCTTATCATCCAAGCCAAGCTTCCGCAGTTTCACACTAAAAGTCTGGATGTCCACTCGGCGCGGATGATTCACGTCCACGAAGCGTTCTTTGAAATAAAGCAACTACCGCTCGGCACTGTGATCGAAGACCTGTACCCACCGCGTTCGCAAATTCACTTTGATGCGCTGTCGCAATTCCGGCAGCGGCTTGCCTTCAAAGTCGTCGTACACCAAGAACGTTGCCTTGGCGGATGCTTTGTGCAGCTTGATGACATCCGCTTGCGATACGTCACCGAACAACGCCGTCGCGCAGCCCACGTAAGCACGCAATACCGGCGGCAGTTCATCCAGCAGGCTGCGATGCAGATACAGCGCCTGTTCATCCTGCCACCCCACCTTCAATTCCTCGCACGCCAATTCAATCTCGCCCGTGTCACCGGCGGCATAGAGCAGTTCGATACCTTTTTCCAACGCTCGCGTGTAGTTGCCAAAGAATGCCCGAATGTCCGCCCGCAGGATCATGGAGAGGTGTCCGAACGGCACGCGCTTGCGGAGGTTCGCCAGCGCCACGTACACTAGCAAATCGCGCGCCCGGTTTTCGGTCGCGCGCTTCCACTCGTTCACGTCGCCTTTCTGGATGAACAACCGCAGCGCTTGTTTCGGCGATCCAATCTTATCTCGAAGCATGCTGGTTTGCGGGAATTCCTCGGGCTCCGGCAATCGGCCGAGGTGGAGCATCAGCTTCCAGAACGAATCCAACAGTTCACCATGTTCCTCGCACAACATTTCCCGGCGCCGTTTCGGCGGCTGTCCAATCCCGAAGCGCACTCGCACCTCGTTCCAGTCCGCGTCCTCTACGCCACCGCCTTGGACGAAGGCTCGCAAGGCGCGCTTTGCCGACCGCAGCCGCTTACAGACTTCCGTCAATCGTTCGTATTCTTCCGAGGTTGGCATTCGCCCAAGGTCCAGTGCCAATCGGCCGAACTGGTTGAGCAACTCTTTGTGTTGTTCGTAGAGCAGTTTCCACAGGATTCTTGGATCGCCCAGCCCGAGGCGCGCGCTAATCTGCGTCCAGTCAATTGCCCGTCGGCTGCGCGCGGACAAAAAATCCTGCTGCTCCGCCGGATCACGAAACACGTAGAAAACCCCCAGTGCCACCGGCACCGCTGTGCTGTCCAACGCATCCTCGAGGTACTGCTGGAGTTCCTGTTGCTCAAAGTATTTTCGAAACGTGTTTCGTTGCGTCACCACTCCGTCGCGATACGGCATCGCACGCCCAGCTTCCACGGTCTCGTTGATTAAGGTCGAAACGACCAGCACTCGCTTTGCATGCCGATAGGCATCAACCAGCGCCTCCAGACGCTCGGCCGGGTCTTCAATCACATTGAGGACGTAACCCAGGTTTACAACGTCCGCCTCCCGCTTTGGCGCTTCACGCCGATAGACCGGGTCCCATCCATCAGCATCGTGGCCCAGCGCATGCAAACCGCGCACATCGCTTCCTTGGCCGCAACCGTAGTCAAAAAACGTCGTGCCCGCCTTTAGCATCCCGTACTCCAACAAAGTCTTCACGGGTTTCGACAACTCGTAGCGCGTCAGCGCCGTCTTGTGGCGTTCGACGAATCGACGAGTGACGCCTTGATCTTCGCCGCTTCTCGTTTGTCGCAGCGAGTGTCCTTGGATTTCCACGCCTTTCTGCGCGAGCAATTTTTCCCAGTTCAATTTGAACCCAATTGTGGTCGTGTCCTCGTAAAGTCCCGCCGCTTCTTCCGAACGAGTCAACTCCTCGAACTCAGCTCGCGCGCAATGATGAGCCGGCAGAAATTGTTCCTTTCGATGGAGAATCGGCGGATTGAGATTGCCGGCGTAGCCCGAGTGCCGCGCCCGTCCCGTTACCAAGTCAATCGTCACCGAACGGCGCAGCGTGGGATGCGGTTCCTCCATGAAATCCGGGTAACTGAGGAACGACACTTTGAGCTCGTCCGTCCGGAATTTGACGACGTTGAACTCGCCGCCAAATTCATGCCGAATCGCCAGCTTGCCCACGAGTTGGTTCAACCCCGGTCCAAAGTCCGAGCTTTCCTCGCGATAAACGTAGATGGCCGTCGGCAACCGTTTTCCATACGGTAGCGCCGACAGGAGCCGCTGATATTCCTGAAGTTGCACCCGCCTCCAACGCTAATCGGCCTCCTCCAACACGTCCACGAAGAACAAACATTCACTCCGAGCGAAGTGTGAAATCTGCCGTGACCAACGCGCGGTTTGCTTCGCGCCACGGGCTGCTGGTCGGCCCTGTCTCCCTCGCGACCACGCCCGTTCCACTCCGCAAACCGCGCGCTCGTCACGAGCTTCGCATTCGCGCAATTCGCGGGGCCGCTTCCGTTGAGAGCTTGGCTCCTGCGCTCCGCTACTTCCTTCGCTTCGTTATGCTCTCCGCTCCAGAACCGCTCCGCTTTTCGTCGCCAACATCCCAACCGAAGCGACCGTGCATCAGTAGCCGTTAAACCCGATCTACCGACTCGATCATGATTCCAAGCTCAGTAAAATTGCGTCACACCAGCGCTGCTCCGCGTTCGTGCAGCCAATCCACGGCAACAGCGAGATCGGTCAGTTCACCTAAATTGGTCACCGTGAGTTGGACTCTCAGTTTGTCCCGGTCAAACAGAGCCAAGCAGGGTTGATCCAAGAATCGGCTGGAATACTTGATTCCCTGGAACAACGCCGGATGTCGTTGCACAGCCAGACCCCACGCCTGGGGAACGGTCAAGTCCGCTGCCAGAAGGCTGGCCTTGTCCACTCCCATCGCGTCTCGCGTCCGCTCCAGGCTCACCGCACACACCCTCACTTCAGGAACAGTGATTTGGCTGACACGGCTTCCCTGCCACTTGCCACCGGAGATCGTCCGCTTGCCCAGGAAAATGTCATGGCCAAACACTTCCCAGAGACATGTCTGAATTGTGGCTCCTACATAAAGCAGGGGATATGGACAATCAGGGTGGGAAAACCGGTGGTGCGCAAACGTTCCAAATACGATCGGCGACGAGCCCGACTTGTGCACCCGGAACCAATGGCGCAAAGGTTGCCGCGTGACGGGAATCTCTCGCTGATCAAAATCTTCCGCGGGCCGCAGCAAGGCCCGAGCTGGCTTGGGCTTACTCGACATTCGTCTGAGCGGCTAAGCACACGTCCTTCAGCTTGCCTTCACGAAGCAAGTCCAAGGGGCGCCGATCGCCCAAACTACTCTTCGACTGCAAAAAGAAAAGAATCTTCCCCCAGGCGTCCAGCCGTTCGTCTTGGTTCAAGATTTCGAGGACTTCCTCCAAACCACCCAGGACGTGGCCGTGCGCGTCGAATTGCCAGCGCGGAAAGCGCGCGGCTTGGAGGCGTTCCTCCCGCCACGCCAGCAACCGGCCCGTGTCCAGCCGCTTCAGCACCGCGGTTTTCGAAATCCGGAGCAGCCGAGCTACTTCCTCTGACGAAAGGCTGCCTCCTTCCGCCTCCGCCAGTTGCTGCCGAGCTTCGAGCCCACGAGCCATCGCCAGCGCGAGTTTCTCCTGGCGCGATTCTCTCGCGCCGATGGAAAGATCGAACGCAGAAGTCATCAACCGCGCCAGAGTAACCGGGCCTTGATCCCGGTGTTTGCGGATTACCCCGCTGAATTCATCCAGCACAGCCTGTTGTTTGGCTGGCAACTTCGCCTTGCCACTTGGTTTCTCCAACGTCGTCGGCATAACTACTGAACTGTGCTGTTCGTCCCGTCTATTGTCAACCTTGTTAACCTTGGCAACCACCAATCCACCAATCCGATTCCAATTTCTAACGCACAACCGTCCTCTCGCCAACCCCAGTTCCCTTCCAGCCCGGAGGCAGCATGATTCGCGATCTTCCAGAAGTCGCGATCAGAAATGTGCCACCGTGACCAACGCGCGGATTGTTTCGCTCCACGGGCTGCCGGTCGGCCCTTCCCCCCCAACGACCGCGCCCCTTCCGCTCCGCAAACCGCGCGCTCGTCACGAGCGCATCATGATTCGCGCATTCGCGCGCCCGCTTCCGTTGGGAGCTTGGCTCCGGCGCTTCGCGACTCCCTTCGCTTCGTTATGCTCTTCGCTGCGGAAACGCTCCGCTTCCCGTCGCCAACATCCCAACCGAAGCGTTCTGTCGCCAGCTTGAAACGGCTGAGTAGTTGCCGTCCACGATCCCAGCGCCATAAGCCATCGATCACACGTCAGCGATAAGCTCTTCATAGTGCTGCCCGAAAACCGTTCCGCTACCGCCTCAATCCGACCGTTGAATCATCTCGCTTAGACAACGTGGCCGCGTCCGCGTCCTCAGCGCGTGAAGTCTGACAGGCCATTGTATGGCGAAGGCGGAAAGTTCAAGGATACTACGGCTCGGCTCAAACACCCTCTCTCGCCGCTTCCGTTCCTCGGTGAGCTTTCCGCCTCCGCCAGGGGCCTGCCTTTAGGATTTCACGCGCACCACCTTTTCGCTGCGCGACAAAACGAAAATCATGAACCAAAGGCCCCGTATGTTGTCGCAAATCCAACCTCTCACCGCTCCGTTGACGCAAGCCATTGAAGCGGTCACTCGCCAAGGCGCACGTGCGCTACGCGCGAAAAATCAACCGCAGGAATGGAAAATCATTTCCCTCCGAGAGTGTCCCACCCCCGAGGACATACAGTTGTGCGATACACCAGATCGGGCAGTCAGCTATTGGAGGACGCATGTGGTTCAGAACCCCTACTTCGATCCAGAACGCGAAACTTTCGTCGTGATGATTTTGAACACACGCCGCCGCATCAAAGGGCATTACCTGGTGTCGATCGGCACGATGGATACCATTCTCGTACATCCTCGCGAGGTGTTTAAGCTGGCGATTTTGGCCAATGCCTCCGCGCTCGTCCTCGCGCACAATCATCCCAGCGGCGATCCGACGCCCTCGGACGCGGACATTAAAGTGACGCGCGATTTGATCCGCGCCGGACAACTGCTAAAGATCGAGGTTCTCGACCACGTAGTAATCGGCGGACCTCAGAAGCACTGCTCGCTTCGGGAACTTGGCTACTGCGCAATGTGAATGGCTCTAGCGGAATGGAACGCTCTGCGTTCGTGGCGCAAAGTTGCCCCCTCCGCGAACTGAAAATCTGCCAACGGCTTGTGCGGTGAACAACTCTGATTTGGCTTTTCTCCACCATTCGTGTCTAATCGGGAGCGGAAAGGTGGGATCAATAAAGGCAGCAGAAGTCGTGAGCACCACCGTCCAGAAAAGCTATTATCGGAACGGACAACTCCGCGAGGAGTTGCCCTTGCGGAACGGTCGCAAGCATGGAGTGGTGCGCATCTGGCACAAAAACGGAGCACTCGCGTCGGAGGAGCCGCACCAAGATGGATTGCTCCACGGTCTCTGTCGCCAGTGGGATGAAGCCGGGCGGCTCCTCGGCGAATATCTGATGGAGCATGGCACCGGCGTTCAGCGGGCCTGGCATGATAACGGCCAACTTCAGTTGGAAGTCTCCACTATCGGAGGAGAATTCAGCGGCAAGAACCGACTTTGGCTTCGCGATGGGACTCTGATTTCTGAGCGGATTTATCTTTTCGGACGAATCGTCACTGCTGAGGAGTATCGGGCCGCGGCGAAGAATGATCCTCTGCTGCCCAAGTTGCAGGACACTCCGGCGACACGGCCGACGAAAAGTCAGGCGAGGCAATTGCACATCCATCGAGTATTCGTGGCATCACTTCTGGAAAAAGCGAATCGGTCCGAAGCAAGGGAGTGGTTCCAGACGGAAGGCAAAACCGCTCGCTCGCTTGGTCGATTCAAACGCGAAACGGACGCCGTGAAATTCGTCGAGCGACTTTACGCGGCGGGAGCCGTCGAAGTGATCGTGCCCGACATCTACTCGAACAACGCCAGGGATCAATTCGCGGATGACCTCTTGGTTCACCTGCCCACGAGCCCGGGAAAAAGAGAAAATATTCGCCGAGTCTGCGCCCAATTGCGAAAGCGCAGACTCGGTGCAGTCGAACCGACCGAGGATATTGGCGAGAGCTGCCTGTATCTGTCATTCGCCTGACTTCAACTGACAACGAGGCAATCCCGCGCGTCATCCACGACGAGCATCCCATATGCTCCCCGTCCGTTGAGCAGACATTCGGCGGCGGCGTCTCCCACCAGCTTCTCAACGGCATCACGCATTGGCCGAGCGCCGAGCTTGGGATGAAAACCCTTTCGCACGAGGAACGGCAGCACGCTCGCGTGCAAATCCAATCTGTGCCCTTGCGCTGCGAGGAACTCGATTTCCCGGCCGAGAAGCTTTTCCGCGATTTCCAACTGGTGTTCGTAGCTCAATCGGTGGAACACGAGTTTCTCCGTGATCCGCGCGAATATCTCCGGGCGGAAGGCTTGTTGGGCGCGTGTCAGAACGTGCCGTTCCAACGTGGCGTCGTTGGAATGTTGTAGGCTCATCAATTCAGCGGAGCCAAGGTTCGAGGTGAGCCAGACATAAAAACCGCTGAAATCAAGCGTCTGACCACTCGCGACGGTGACGCGGGCCGCGTCCAGCAGTTGCAGCAGAATATCCAGCACTCTCGGGTGCGCCTTCTCCGCTTCATCGAAGAGCAGTGAACCTTCCGATGCGCGCTCCCGCGCCGCACCCAAGTAACCGACTTCCCCAAGCCGCGCGCCGAGCAGGAGTCCAAGCGCGTCCTGCGTTTGAAACTCCGACATGTCAAAGCGGAATAATCGGTCGCGACCAAACACGTAGTTCGTCAGAACCAGGACGGTCTCCGTTTTTCCAACCCCGGTCGGACCGAGCAAAAGAAAACTCCCGCGCGGATGACCCGGTTTCGTGAGACCGAGTTCACCGCGCCGAACTGCCGAAATGATTCGCGGCAACGCGTGGGACTGCCCGCGGATTTCGCGCGGCAAGACGGAGTTCAATTCCTGGAGCCTGGCCAGCCGCGTCCTGTCCGGCGTTGTGTTCATACCGTTACCATGAGCACGGACTTCGTTGCATTTTGTGTAGCACATACATTTTCAACCCGCGCCTTGGGATTAGGTTCCCTCCAATGAATGAGCGGCTTAACCGCTGAACAAAAAACTTCAATGTGTATGAAAACAAAAGATTCTCTGAAAACCCACGCCGGAGTTCGCTCCCTGGCGACGGTCGCGGCGCTTCTGGCACTGAACACAGTCCAGACTCTGGCACAGGGCGGCGGCGTCGGATTCAACTCCACCGATCTCAAAACCGAGATCAGCAATAGTCTTGCGATCATCATGATGTTCGGCTTCGTGCTGGGCATCTCCTCCGTGATCTATGGCGGCTTCGCCATCAGGCGCGGCGACGTGGACCAGGGCAAGATGTCGATCATTGGCGGCGCGATCATCGCCGCAGCCCCGGCGGTGATCTTCGCCTTCTTCAAAATCTTTGGCCTCGATTCCAACAGCGCCGTCGGGGTCGGCAATTTCTAATCCCACCTCGAACCCTCCGCCCCGAGCTGCCATGAATACTGACCTTCGTCTCACCGATACCAACGCCGCGTCCGACTCCACAGGAAGGACGTGGGGATTGGAAGGTGGTCTATTCTGGTGGCTCGTGGGCGGCCTCGCCGTCGGCATTACCCTGTTCTTCGTCCTCCTGGTTCTGTTCAAGGCAACGCCTGCGACTTGCTTCGTCGTCGCACTGATCCCAGTCATACTCTGCTTGGCCTACATTCTCGGACTGCGCCAAGGCAAACCACCCGGTTACGACCGGGATTGTTTCGAGCAATGGTTCTCCGGCAGCGGGTTTGGTCCGGAAGTCCCGGACCGGCGCAACCTCTGTCACCCTCTCTCGGAGAAAAAGCCGCACCACCTCTGAGTTATGTTCGAGCCCCCGCCCAACGGATTCTTTGTCCGGGATTTGATTGTGTTCAATCATCTCCGGCGCGGAGGCTACATCGCGAAGGGATTCGTGTTCGAGGCCCTCGATCTCACCAACAGCCCAGTCTCCGATTTGAACGAATTCCAGGACCAGCTCTGCTTGCTCCTGGCCTCGCTCCACGAACAACAGCGGCTTCAAGTGCAGTACTACTGCGATTCCGACTACAGATCGGAGCTTCTGCGGTATCAACAGGAGACAGAAGGCTTCTCCAACATCTGGACCAAACGTGTCCGCAATGAGCGATTCACCCGTTACTGGCAAGCCATGTCCGAACGCAAACTCAGGCGACAGCGCGTGATTCTGTACATCTCGCGGGCCTTGGAGAATGTTCCGCATTCATTCCAAACCGCCTCCTCCGCTCCGCTGTTTTCGGAAATTCACCTATCTACAAGCCGCGTTTACCGCTTCGATCAAACGCTTCTTCGCTTGCTGTGGATTAACAAACCAGTCCGTTGACCGTTTTGCTTCGGTGAGCATGCGTCGCGCAAAAATCGTGAAAATGGCGCGGGTGCCGGTGAACTGGGTGCCTGGGCGGGCTGAGGTGGCGGGGCTTGGCCGGTCTCAATCGCCACGGCCGTCTCAGGCAGGGAGCAGGTCG
>JACQWK010000399.1 GCA_016209525.1 Verrucomicrobiota bacterium | reverse complement strand
GCGCAATCTATCGGCGCGCGGGCGCAGTTCAATAGATAATTCCGCCGAATTGCTGATTGGCGTCCATTCGCGGTTGACCTGAACAGCTTCCTTTCTTAAAAGAAGATCAATTATGAAATCAATTTCAATTACGGTCTTAGCCGCCAGTTTCACTTTCTCGCCGATCTTGGCTCAAGATAAGCCGGGCTTGCCGGACAAGGACGCCAAGGTCGGTTACAGCGTGGGTGTGAGCATCGGGAATTCGTGGAAGCGGCAAGACATGGAGTTCAATCCCGATTTTGTTCTCAAGGGCATCAAGGATGCGTTGTCCGGCGGCAAGCTGTTGCTGACCGATCAGGAGATGCAAGACGTCCTCAACGCCTATCGGACCGAGCATCGCGTCAAACAGGAGGAGAAACGCAAACAACTGGGGGAAAAAAACAAGGTGGAAGGAGCGAAATTCTTGGCGGAGAACAAGACTAAACCGGGAGTCACCACGTTGCCCAGCGGCTTGCAGTATAAGGTCCTGACCGCCGGAAACGGGCCGACTCCGGGGACTAATGACACCGTGAGCGTGAATTATCGCGGCACGCTCATCGATGGGAAGGAGTTCGACAGTTCATACAACCGCGGCCAACCCGCTTCCTTTGGAGTGAATGGCGTGATCAAAGGCTGGACCGAAGCCCTCCAACGCATGAAGGTCGGATCTAAATGGCAGTTATTCATCCCGTCGGACCTCGCCTACGGAGAGCGAGGCTACGGACCCCAAATTGCACCGAACGCCACATTGATCTTCGACATCGAATTGCTTTCGACAACGCCGCCGCCACCGCCGCCGCCGCTCCCTCAACCGGTCACCAGCGACATCATCAAGGTCCCTTCGGCGGAAGAACTCAAGAAGGGTGCCCAGATTGAGATCATCAAGCCGGACCAACTCCCCAAGAAGTGACGACCCGTGCCGTCCCAGTTCAAGCCACGCCACCGCCTTCTATTCCGCAAGCGGAGTGGAACCCAATTACCTGGACGGACCTGCGGATTTGGCTGTCGAAATCATCAGTCCGGGCAGTCGCGGACTCGATCGAGGGGAGAAGCACTTCGAATACGAACTAAGCGGCGTGCCGGAGTACTGGATCGTCGATCCGCAGCGGGGAGAAACTGAATTTTACCTTCGCGACAAAGACGGCATTTACCGTTTGCAGGTGGTGGGAAGCGAAGGAATTTACCGGAGCCGCGCTTTGCCTGGCCTTTGGATCAAAGTCGATTGGCTTTGGCAGCGGCCCCTGCCCCCCATTTTGACCATCCTCAAAGAGTGGGGTTGGTCTAAGAGTCATTCATCAAAGATTTGAGGCCTTGTCTGAAAAATCGTAGCAGTCAATGTGAGGAGGCTCACTTTTCCGCTTAGAGCGTGTTTTGAGAATGTGTGGAACGGGCTACCAGCCCGTCTTTGGCGGCAACCTGCCGCCAAAAATTGCGGCAAGCTCAGAGATCCTGATCCCTTGCCTTGGACTGTGAGCTATCATGGAAATGGATTGATTCCAAACGTGAATGGCGGACATGAAATTTGTTCCGTACGGAACAAATTTCATGTACGCGGGTCGGCCGGTCGGGCTCGATAGAATCCCTTCGAATCAGGACTTCCGAGGTTGGTTAGCCTGCCGCAACAGGCCAGTGGGCTGTTCCACCCACGAGCCATTTTCTAAACACGTTCTTAAACGTGATCTTGTCGGCGGAGGGTCGTGTATAGCGCAGGCAGAACCACGAGCGTCAAGAGCGTATTCGTGAGGATGCCGCCAATGACGACCGTGGCCAGCGGGCGCTGGACCTCGCCGCCCACTCCCACGTTCACGGCCATTGGAATGAAACCCATCGCCGCGACCAGTGCCGTCATTAGTACGGGACGCAAGCGCACCAGGCAACCTTCGCGCACTGCGATTTCGAGCGTCGTACCGGCGTCGAGCCTTTGCCGAATGAACGTGACCAAGACCAGTCCGTTCAGGATGGCGACGCCGCTGAGCGCAATAAAGCCGATGCCCGAACTGACGGTGAAGGGCATGTCGCGCAGCCACAGCGCCAGCACGCCTCCCACTGCCCCCAGCGGAATCCCCGTGGCCACGATGAACACGTCGCGCAGCGATTTCAGGCTGAAGTAGAGCAGCGCGAAAATCAGCCCCAATGCCATCGGCACAACGAACATCAGCCGCCGGTTTGCGCGCTCCATGTTCTCAAACTGCCCGCCCCAATCCATTGAGTAACCTTCGGGCAACTTTATTTGCCCGCCGATTTTCTGTTTCGCCTCCTCCACGAAACCGGCCACATCGCGCCCGCGCACGTTCACTTGCACCGTCACCCGCCGCCGCGCCCATTCGCGATTGATGCTGGCCGGTCCTTCCGTCTCGGCGATTTGCGCCACACGCTCGAGCGGCAGCACCGCCCCGGCTGCCGTCGGAATAAGCGTCGTCGCCAGTGCCTCTGGGTCGGTGCGCTGGCGATCGGGCAGGCGCACCGCCAGGACGAACCGCCGCTGCCCCTCGCGCACTTCCCCGACTTTCTTTGTGCCCACTGCTTCCACCATGTTCAGCACGTTCCGCCGTGGCACGCCGTAGCGTGCGATGGCTTGGGGGTCCACTTTCACCTGCAATACCGGCTGGCCGGTGAGTTGTTCGGCCGCTATGTCCGCCGCGCCGCGGATGCCGGACAACACTTGTTCCACTTGCTCCGACAGCTCGCGGAGCTTCTCCAAGTCGTCGCCATAAATCTTGATGGCCGCGTCGCCGCGCACACCGGCGATCATCTCGTTCATCCGCATCTCGATGGGCTGTGTGAAGGCCACGCTCATGCCCGGTTGCTTCGCGAAAACCTTCCGCATCGCTTCAACCAACTCCGGCTGTGTGCGTGCCTTATTCCACTGGGTGCGCGGCTTGAGCGCCATGAAGACGTCCGTCAACTCCACGCCCATCGGGTCCGTGGCCACTTCGGCGGTGCCGAGCCGCGACCAGATATGCGCGATTTCATCCGGAAATTCGGCCAGTAGTACTTTCTCGATGCGGTCGTTCCAGGCGACGGCCTCGTCCACCGAAATACCAGCCAACCGAACTACATTGGCCACGATGGCGCCTTCCCCAAGCTTCGGCAAAAACTCGCCACCCATGCGCGAAGCGAGGAAGACCGCGCCCGCCAACAGCACGAGCGCCAGCAACAGTGTCGCTTTGCGAAAGCGCAGCGCCAGGTTCAACGTCGGCGCGTAGAGCCGCCGCGCCAGCCGCACCAGCCAAGGCTCGCGTTCCTTCACCCCCTTCGGCAAGAACAAGCTCGCCAGCACAGGAACCAGCGTCAGCGCCAGGATGAGCGAGCCGAGCAGCGCGAAAATCATCGTCAGCGCCATCGGCTGGAACAGTTTCCCCTCGATGCCTTCCAGCGTGAGAATGGGCAGGAACACAACCAAAATGATGCCCACGCCGAAGGCCACGGGCCGCGCGACTTCCAGAAAGGCACCACGGAGCACGTCCTGCCGCTCGGCCTCGCTGAGCGGATCTGAGGGGCCTGCTGATGAGATTGAGCGCCGTTCCGTCTCACCCTGGCCCTCTCCCTCAGGGAGAGGGAACCGCGTGCGTTCGTCTTCCGAGCTACCAAGCACGTTGGTCTCGCCGGCCGGCTGCGGATGATTCTCCCTCTCCCCTGGGGAGAGGGCCGGGGTGAGGGGGAAGTTCGCTTTCGACTGCTCGGCCGCTGACGATCCTCGCGAGCGTCCTTCTTTGTTACCCGCTGTGCTTTCGTGCTGCCGCTCCGCCAGCCGCCGCATGGCGTTTTCTACCATCACGACCGAGCCATCGACGATGATGCCAAAGTCAATCGCGCCGAGGCTCAGGAGGCTGGCCGCGATGCCGGCCTGCATCATCAAGTCGCCCGCAAAAAGCATGGAGAGAGGAATCGCCGCCGCGACAATGAGCCCGGCGCGCAGATGGCCCAGAAAAGCGAACAGCACCGCAACGACCAGCAGGGCGCCCGCGAACAGGTTGTGTTCGACGGTGCGAATGACCTTATCCACCAACTCGGTCCGGTCATAGAGCACCTCGACGACCACGTCCGGCGGCAGCGACTTCTGCACTTCCGCCAGCTTGGCTTTCAACGCGCGCGTCACGACCGCGCTGTTCTCGCCCATGAGCATGAAGCCGAGCCCCAGCACGACCTCTCCCCTTCCGCAGTCCGTCACCGCGCCGCGCCGGATTTCGTGATCCAGTTGCACCGTGGCTATGTCGCGCACCCGCACCGGCACGCCGTCGTGCGCCACGATGACGATGTCCCCAATCTGCTCCGTGTCCGTCGTCAACCCGATCCCGTGAACGAGGAGCGATTCGCCGCTGCGCACGACTTGCCCTCCGCCTACGTTTTGGTTGTTGGCCTGGAGCGCCTCAATCAACTCTTCCAGCGTGAGGCGATACTTCACCAGCCGTTCCGGTTCCACGACGACGTGGTATTGCTTTTCAAAGCCGCCCCAGGAATTGACTTCGGCCACGCCGCGCACCTTCCGCAATTCCGGCTTGATCACCCAATCGTGCAACTCGCGCAATTCGGCCAGCGTATGATTCCCGTCGTTCGAGCGAACGACGTAGTGGAGGACCTCGCCCAGCCCGGTCGAGATCGGGCCGAGTTGCGGGCGCTCGATGTCCTCCGGAAGTTCCACGCTTTGGAGCCGTTCCATGATGAGTTGCCGCGCCAGGTAAATCCCGGTGTGGTCGTCGAACGTGGCCACGACTTGCGAAAAGCCGAATTTCGAGACCGAGCGCACGTTTTGCAGTCCGGGCAGGCCGCTGATGGCCAGTTCGATGGGCAGCGTCACCTGCTGTTCGGCCTCTTGCGGGTTGAGCGACGGCACGGCGGCGTTGATTTGCACCTGCACCGGCGTTGTGTCCGGGAAGGCGTCCACCGGCAAGTTCAGCAGCGAGCGTCCTCCGACGACGATGAGCACCGCCGCCAGCACACAGACCAGCAGGCGGTTCTTGAGGGAAGCGCAAATGAGCCAATTGAGCATACTCACGAGAGGGGCGAGGCCGGAGGGGCGGGGGGCGGGGAAGACGAGCGGGACGTGGGGGACGCCCTCGTCCCGCGCCCCTCTGGCCTCGTCCCTCTCAGCGTGACGATGGTTTTGGCGAGAATGCCCAGGATAGCGTCACAGCGCTTGGCACGGTCCACGACGACATCGGCGGGCAACCAGTGTTTCATGCGCAAGTAGCGGCCACGCGTTTCCCGCGCCGAACCCCGCGCCATCACCAGGAAGTGCGTGTAGTCCTTCGTTGTTTCGCGCCCGTGACCTTCCTCGATGTTGGAGCAAATCGAATCGGCGCTGGCGACCTGCTGGGCGATGAGCCGGTGCGTTCGCGCGTCGCGCTCAATGTTGCCCATGTCTTCTACAACCAGGTCAAAGAGCTCCATCGCCTGACGATAGGCTCCAAAGTTTTCCAGTGATTCTTGACTCATAAGTTCGTTTCTGTGGGAGGAGGTCACAGGGGCGTGGGCCGTCGCGTTTCCCCTCGCCCCTCGCCTCTCCGGCCTCGCCCCTTTTGCTTACTCATCCGCGCAGCCTGCGCCCAGACGCGAGATGAGCAGTTGGGACTTCAGCGGGAATCCGTGGGCGACGACGACTTCTTCTTGCGGCTTTAAACCCACCAGCACTTCCAGGCGGCCATTGAACTTCGTGCCGAGCCGCACTGCCCGCGCCTCAAACAAATCGCCTGTCAGTTTCACAAAAACCAGCGAATGGCCATCCACGTATTGAACCGCCGCGGCCGGCACCACCAACGCGCCATCCGCGTTGCGCGTCAGAATCCGCGCGCGAGCGAACATTTTCGACCTGAGGATTCCATCGGGATTGGGCACTTCGGCCCGCGCTCGCGCCATGCGGCTGCGTTCGTCCACTTCTGCCGCGACCCAGGTCAGCTTGCCGGTGAAGGTCCGGCCCGGAATGGAATCCAACTGCAACTCCACCGTCTGGCCTTCGCGCACCCGCCCCAGCGCCGCTTCAGGGATGTTCAGCATCGCCCACATCGTGGCGCGGTCGGCGAGCGTGAACATCGGCTTGCCCAATTCCACCAATGCGCCGCGCACGGCCGTTCGCTCGACGATTTCCCCGGCAAAGGGCGCCCGCACTTCCAGGAGCACCGGTTCGCTCGGCTGGATGCCGAAGCCGTCAATCTGTTCCTCCGTAAAGCCGAGCGTTCGGGCCTGCTGGCACGCCGTCCGATGTTCCGCTTCGGCTTGCTGAAGGTCCTTCTCCGAGGTGACCCGCGCGGTGCGCAGCTTGCGTTCCCGTTCCAACGTCTGGTGCGTCAACACCGCCTTGGCCACTGCTTCCGCGATGGCTGCGGACCAAATCTTGGCGACCACTTGTTTCTCCTCCACCTTGTGGCCAAGGTCCACAGTCACTTCCTGCACAATCCCGCCCACGGGCGCCACGATTTGGGCCAGCTTGTTTTGGTTGAAGGCGAGTTCTGCCAAGCACTCGATGCCATCGGAAAGGCCGCCCACCGAAGGCGTCTCGGTCTGAACGCCGGCCATCCTTGCGGAATCCGGTGCTGGCAAGCGCACCTTCACCGACTGGCCAGGCTTGAGTGCTCCCGCCAGTTCAGGATGGCAAATGCCGCACTCGGCTTCCGGCACGCCATGTTCCTTGCAGAAGAGGGACGAGGCCTGAAGGGCGAGTGACGAGGGTATCTTCCTACCCGCCCCACGTCTTTCCGGCTCCGCCTCCTTCGGCCCCCCAACTCCTGGCCCCGCTGGCCCCGCCCGCTTTAACTCTGGCCGGCACAGGAAACACTCATCTTCATAAAGCCCGTGTTCGTCGCAGTACAGCCGGTTTTTGTCCCGCGCGTCGGGATGGCATTCCCAACAGCGGTCTTCGTAACGGTTGTGTTCCTTGCACCACAGACGGTCTTTGTCGCGCAGTGTCGGGTCGCAGATGAAGCAAAGTTCTTTCGGCGCATTGTGCTTTCCGCACTTCGCGCCGCTGAGTTGAACTAGCGCGGTCGCGCCGTTGGCTTGCTTGGCTGCGTTGTCGGCTTTGCCCTGCTTGTGGCCATCTGCTTCGGTGTGGCCTACTTGTTTCTGGCATCCGGCGGCGATGAGCACGACGGTGGCTGCCGTCGCGAGAGTAACGCGCTTCAGTAACGTGGTTGTTTTCATGGTCAGTCTGGTTGTCAGTTTGCTGATGTCGAGAGCGATGGACTCCGCGGAGCGATCATAATCTTTTTCGGAAACCCCCGGCTTGGCCGGAGGCGGCTGACTTGTTTTCGGATAGCGTTTCCCACAGCAACTTGCCCAGGAGCGGATTCTTCATGCCCATGAACTGTTTAATGTGTGGCTTCAGCCTGTTGGGGCGCTCTAGAACGCCCGGGCGACAACGCTTCGATTTCCGCCTGAGCGACGTTCAGTTCGAGCAACTTTTGCTGATACGCCAGTCGCGCTTCCGCCGTCGTGCGCTGTACGTCCAGCAGATCGATGAAGCCGAATTTCCCGTGCTCGAAGCCGATTTGCACCAAGCGCAAAGCCTCGTTGGCCTTGGGCAAAATGCGCTCCCGGTAGTTGGCCGTTTGTTCCACCGCGGTTCGAAGCCGCTGGCTGGCGGTCCTCCACGCGCGCAAGAGGCGTTGCTCGATCGCCGACGTTTCCGCTTCCGCGATGTCCACGTTGGCGGAGGCTTCTTGCTTCCGGCCCTTCGAGCGGTCGATGATCGGAAACGGCATCGACACGCGGAATTCCAGGATGGAGCTACGGTCGAGGCCGCCTTCGCGTCCGCCGGCTACACCGAACTTCACGTCCGGGTATGGTTCCAGCCGGGCTCGGCGCAATTCCAACTCGGCGCGCTCCCGGCTCGTTCGCGCGGCGACGACGCTGGGATGCGTGGGCAGCCAGCGTTCCGGCCCTTCGTCGAGCAAAGTGAGATCAGCCGTTTCTGCCAGAACACCGGATACTGGGGTCTCGCTCAAATCAGACTTGCCGATCAGCGTCGCCAGCGTTTGCCGGGCGGTAACCACTTCGCGCTGGAAGCCCGCGAGTTCCGTCCGAGCCTGCTCCAAGGGAATCTCCGCGCGCAATTGTTCCTGGTCCGCCGCCGCTCCGGCCTCGACACGCTTGCGCGCCGTGGCGGACGACGACTCGGCGACTTTCACCAGTTCGCCCGCCGTTTCCACGAACCGTTCCGCCGCCAGCACTGAGAAGTAAGCGGTCTTCACATCGCGGACAAGTTCCCGGCGACGAAGGCTGAGTTCCGCTTCCGCAACACGCACGCCGGCCATGCCGATTTCGCGGTCCAGCTTCTTCTTTCCCGGAAAGGGCAGCGTTTGAGCTGCGCCGACGGTCTGCTTGGCGCCTGAAATGACATGTCCACCGCTCGCCGGCCCGTCTTCCGTGCCGAGTTCCAGTTCTGGATTCGGCCACTTTTGGGCTTGGTAAGCCCGGCCGGCAGCCGCCACCACACGGGCACCGGAGGCGCGGAGCTCGGGATTGAGCGCAAGCGCCAGACGAACTGCATCGTCAAGGCCGAGGGCATGGGTGCCGGCTGGACCTGATCGTTGGGCCGTGAGTACCAAGTGGGTTCCTTCGGCGACGAGCAACGCCAACGCCCACGACCGACATAATCTGGCAAATCTATTTTGTTCCATGGCTACAAACAAAGCGGACACATTGACAGGGCAATGGAAATGCCGCGGCGTGAAGGCACGCCGCGACCTGCAAGGAGCGTCCTCGCTGGGACGGTTTAGGAAGCGAAGGAAGGAGCGCGGACCGGCGGCGCGGCGCGGGAAGAAAATTGCCAAGTCTTTGGCAGCTCTGGGGGCGTTGTCGGTGCCGGCCGAATGTGGACTGCAACCTGAGCCGTACCCTCAACGACCGTGGTTGCCAGGGCCACTGCATAAGCCAGAGCATGTGGCGACACTATCGGTTGGTTATCCTCGACCTTGTATCGGGCCGACTCGATAACTCCACAACCGTCGTCTGAGCACTCGGAATCGGTCGGCGCTTCTGAGTCGCAACGCAGGAATTCAAATCCTGGGAGCGACTCCAACTTGCAGTGCAAGCTCAGCGGAACCCAGACCGCCAGCATCACGACCGCGGTCATTGTCTTGAGGAAGCGCACGACCAAACGATATCCACCCCGGCGTGTTTTGCAAACTCTATCACTCGATAATATTGATGGGCTCAGAAGTTGATAGACACCCTCTCCTCATCTGATGGGGAGCGCGATGGGGTGAGGGGCATTCTTGATGTCAGCTTACCTGTGAACTGATTAATAATTTGGTTTTCGCGAATTGGCTTGATAGCTTCCGCGTCATGCGTCCGGTGGAACATGCGCGCCAGGTTTCCCAACAGCGGAACTCCGAGGTCGATGCGGCGTCGTTTATCGACCCGCAGGCCTTGATGGCGATCCGGAATCTGGAGTTGCGGGCGCGGGTGGTGGTGGAGGGCTTCTGGAACGGCATCCATCGGAGCCCTTACCACGGGTTCTCCGTCGAGTTCACCGAGTACCGCCAGTACAGCCCGGGCGACGATCCCCGGTATCTCGACTGGCGTTTGTATGCCCGGACGGACCGGTATTACATTAGGAAGTTCGAGGACGAGACCAATCTCCGTTGCCATCTGCTCGTGGACAACAGCCGGTCCATGAGTTACGGCTCGCTGCCCTACACCAAGGCCCACTACGCTAACACGCTGGCGGCGACGCTGGCCTATTTCCTCTACCTCCAAGGCGACGCCGTGGGCCTGATCACGTTTGACGCCCAAATCCAGGAATACTTGCCGGCGCGGCATCGCACCGGGCATTTGCGGCATCTCATGCTGGCCTTGGAAAAACCTCCCTCCGGAACGGCCACCGATCTCACCCTTCCTTTGAAACGCGCGGCGGAGGTCCTCAAGAAAAAGGGCTTGCTGATCCTGATCACCGACATGCTGGCGCCGATTTCAGCGTTGGAGAAGAACTTGACGCTGCTCACGGCCAGCGGTCACGAGGTGGAGGTGTTCCAAACGCTCGATCCGAGCGAGGAGAAATTCAGCTTTGCCAAGGCCGTCGTGTTCCACGACGTTGAGTCTGGCCGCGATTTGTACGTCGAACCCACGGCGGTCCGGAAACAGTATCTCCAAAAACTGCAGATCCACAACGCCGCGGCCAAAGCGATTTGCCGCAAACTCGGGATCGGCTATTCTTCTATCTCGACCGGTCAGCCACTGGAATTGGCGTTATTTGATTTTCTGCGCGAACGCATGCACCGTGGGAAAAAGATCAAACGCGCAGATCGACCCGAAGCCAGAAAATGAGTTACCTCGCGCCCTTGTTCCTGTTCGGCGCCGCGGCGGTGGCGCTTCCCATTCTCTTCCACCTGATTCGTCGAAGCTCCCGCGAGCGCATCCCATTCAGCTCGCTGATGTTTCTTTCCCCCAGCCCGCCCCGGGTCACCCGCCGCAGCCGGTTGGAGAACATTTTTCTGTTGTTTCTCCGCTGCCTGATTTTGTGCCTGCTGGCCGTCGGCTTTGCCCGGCCCTTTTTGCGAAAACCAATCGTCGCAGCGCCCGAGCCAAAAACCACCCGGCAAGTCATTCTGCTGCTTGATACCAGCGCCAGCATGCGCCGCCAAAACCTCTGGGCATCGGTCCGGGCCAAGGCGGAAGAGCACTTGAACAAGGTGTCGCCTTCGGACCGGGTGGCCGTGTTCGCCTTCGACCGCCAGGTCCGCACGCTGGTCAGCTTCGAGCAATGGTCCACCATGGGAATCGGCGAACGCGTTTCGCTGACGGCGCAACGGCTCACGGAACTGGCGCCAAGCTGGTCGAACACCCATCTTGGCCACGCCTTGACCACGGCAGCCGAGGCATTCGAAGAGCTTCCTCAGGAGGACGGTTTCGGCCAGCGCCAAATCGTGTTGATCACCGACTTGCAGGAAGGAAGCCACTTGGATGGGCTCCAAGGGTACGAATGGCCTCGAGGCGTAGAGCTCTTGATTGAACCCGTCAAGGCCAGGAAAACCTCCAACGCCGGCTTGCAGCTCGTGCAGGACTACGAGGAATCCCTTCAATCCACCAACGAATTCGGCCCGCGAGTTCGTGTGACGAATTCATCCGACGCCAAACGGGAGGAGTTCAAGGTGCGCTGGGAAGCGATCAGCGAAAGCGCTCCGGTTGAGCTTTACGTTCCCCCCGGCCAAAGCCGGACAGTCCCCGCGCCCGCCTTGGCTGCGGGAGTGGCCGGTGACCGCTTGGTCTTGCAAGGAGATGATGATGAATTCGACAACACCGTGTTTTACGTTCCACCCAAAGCGGAAGAAATCGCCGTTCTCTATCTCGGCAACGAGCCGGAGACCGACCCTGCTCAGCCGCTTTATTACTTGAAGCGCGCCTTTCCAAAGACACGCCGCCAAATCGTCCAACTGCTTGTCCGGCGCGCCGACGCCGCATTGACGCCGGGCGACATCACAGGCGCCCATCTGATCATTGTGGCGGACCCGCTTTCCGAACAGCCTTTGCGGGCGGCACAGCAGTCTCTGGCGGCCGGCAAGACGGCCTTGCTCGTCATGAAAACGGCCGCCGCAGCGCAAACCGTGTCGCAACTCACCGGGGCCGCGCCCACCCCGGCAGAGGAGGTCACAAGCGAGCGCTATGCGATGTTTGGAGAGATCAAATTCGATCATCCGCTCTTTGCGCCGTTTGCCGACCCGAGGTTCAGCGACTTCACGAAAATTCACTTCTGGAAACATCGCCGGATCGATTCGAACCGCCTTCCGGGAGCGCGCGTCCTCGCCCGTTTCGACAGTGGAAACCCCGCCCTGCTCGAGATTCCGGTCGGCAAAGGCACGCTGCTCGTCCTGACCTCCGGGTGGCACCCCGCCGACAGCCAACTCGCGCTCTCCTCCAAGTTCGTGCCGCTGCTTTATTCGATCTTGGAACAGGGCGGCGCGCTTCGGAGCCAGCGCTCTCAGTTCGCGATCGGCGATGAGGTCTTGTTGGCGCGGACGAACAACGCTTCGTCCTTGACCGTTCGGCGCCCGGACGGCGTCGAGGCGCAGCCAGCGCAAGGGTCCAGCTTCACGCAGACGGACCTGCCGGGCGTTTACACTCTCCCCGCGGCTCAGCCGCCCTTCTCCTTCGCCGTGAATCTGGACGCGGCCGAAAGTCGAACCGCTCCGCTGGCGATGGAAGAATTGGAACGGCTTGGTTTGCCGCTCAAGAAAGATGTCCCCAAGCAAACCGCCCGGCAAATCGAGCAGAAGCGGCAGCACTTATTGGCGAGCGAACTCGAGAATCAACAGCGACTTTGGCGATGGTTCATCTTTGCGGCGTTCGCCGTGCTGCTGCTGGAGACCTTTGTCGCGGCCCGGGTGACCCGGCGCGCGGTCGCGCCAACCGACGCCTAATCTTGCGGTTTACGAGGCAGGAATGCCTTGGAACCGGACGACAGGAGTGTCGGCGTTACGTGGCTACCCCCAACTCGGAGGTGCGCGGCCCCAGTCCAGGCATAAGGCCTCTCGATTGACTTAATTCAGAATTCTGACTTTTATCTCCGGGATGCAAATCGAGAGTTTGAAAGTCTTCTGTGACCTGGCTGAAACGGAAAGCTTCACCAAAGCGGCCCAGATCAACGCGGTCACCCAATCCGCCGTCAGTCAGCAGATCAGCTCCCTGGAAAAGCAGTTCAAATCGCTGCTCATCGAGCGCAGCAAGAAGAAGTTTCGCCTCACGCGGGAAGGGCAGGTGCTCTACGATTTCAGCAAGCAAATCATCCAGACCTACGATTCCTTGCACAGCAAGCTGCAGGAGATCAAAGACATCATTTCCGGGACCATCCGGGTGGCCACCATCTACAGCGTGGGCCTGCACGACCTGCCGCCGTACATGAAGAAGTTCCTCAAGAGTTACCCGACGGTGAACGTCCATGTGGAGTACCGGCGCTCCAACCAGGTGTACGAAGACGTTCTGGGGAATGTCGTGGATATCGGCTTGGTGGCTTATCCGCAGAAAGAGAACAAGCTCGAAATCATCCCGCTCCGCGAAGACAAACTTGTCTTGATTTGCCACCCTCACCATCCGATGGCGAAGTTGAAAGAGGCGAGACTTCAGGAAATCTCAGGGCAAAAATTCATCGGCTTCGAGCCCGACATCCCCACCCGGAAAGCCATCGACAAAATCCTCCGGGACCACGACGTCATGGTCCAGACGGTGATGGAATTTGACAACATCGAGACCGTGAAACGAGCGGTCGAAATTGACGCCGGCCTTTCAATTGTTCCTCAGGGCACAGTTGTCCAGGAGGTCAGCAAACACACTCTGGCGCAGGTCGAGCTGCAAGACGGAGAATTTTATCGGCCCTTGGCGGCGATCCACAAACGGAACAAAGTCCTGTCGCCGGCCATGAAACAATTCCTGGCGATTTTGAGAAGTTAGCTACTTCTCTTTCAGCTCGACGACCCCGGTCCACTCGCCATCGGGAGGATGAGAACGCAATTCCTCGAGGTGTTTCAGGAAAAACTGAGACGGGCCGTCGGTCGGACGGAGCTTGAGCGTGCAATGGAAGCCCGCCTCGGCCGCTTCGAGATCTTTCTTCTCATACTGCTTGAGAGCCTCGGTGTAAGCCTCGCGCCAGGCTTTCGACGTTTCCGCTTGATCGGAAGCGCCCAACAGCTCGTGAACTTCGACCGCTTTTTCGAATCCTTTCAACTGAAACCGCCCGCAGAAGCGCGTAACGAATTTGTCCTGGACGCCCGTGTAGAGATCGCCGGTCACCAGAAGGTCCGTCCCCAGATATTTGTTCAGTCCTTCCATTCTCGAGGCCAGGTTAATGTTCTCGCCCAGCGCGGTGTAATCCACGCGATTCGAGCTGCCAAAGTTGCCCACGTTCGCGACGCCGCAGTGCAAGCCGATTCGAGTCCGGACCGAACGTCCCGATTTTCCGAACGTGAACTTGGACGCGGTGTCGCGCAAGAGCAACCCGCCTTGGCAGGCCAGTTCCTGATGATTTCCCTGCGGTTCCGGCGCGTTCCAAATGGCGAAGATTGCGTCCCCAATGAACTTGACCACGGTGCCTCGCGCCGGATGAATGCACTGGCCCACGCTGATCTCGAAATAGTTGTTCATCAAATCGGCCAACTGATCGGAGTCCATGCCTTCCGACATGGAGGTGAAATTGGCAATGTCGCTGAAGAGGATGCTCACCTGCTGTTTTTCGGCGCCCGGCTTCAACATCGCCGGATTCTTCTTCAACTTCTTCACTTGTTGCGGCGAGACGTACATCGAGAGCGACTGCTCCATGAGCCGGCCTTGCACATAAAGGCTGATGGAGTTGAACACGATCGACCAAAGTGTCGCCGCCGGGATCTGAACACCGACGATGATGAACCATGCGGACCAAACGAGCTTGTGCGAGAAATAATAATACTCGGTGAAGAAAATCACGGCCATGCTGGCCAGTGCGATCAGGGTCGCGGGGACCGGCCTAAATTTGGTGAGACCGAAGCCGAACACCAGCCCTGCCAACAAAACCATCCAAAGATCGGTGAGGTACGGAACGCGCGTCAGCCAGTCGCCGCGCATGAGATTCAGAGTGACCGTGGCCTGAATTTCCACACCCGGCATGTAATATTTCTGCCCACTGATGCCTTCGGTCCAAAGGGCGTAAGGGGATCGATACTCATCCTTGCGCTCCCCGGAGAAGGCCGTGATCATTCCCGCGCCGACAAAGACAATTTTGTCTCGGAACGTCCCCGGCTTCAGCCGCTCCTCGGCGTTGGTCGAGATTGCCTTGTGGAAACTCATGCGAGGCAGAGTCAAAGGCGGGCCGTAATAGTTGACCCAGCGCTGCTTGAATTTCAGCTCCGGATGTTTTGTGACTTCAGCGCCCAAGAATTCGGCGGCGGTCCAGCTCAAGCTGGAGATGAGTGCGTCGGGCGATCCGGGAAAATGTTGGCGGACATAGAGGTCTGGACTTGGAAGAGTCTCTGAGGTGCCCACACCTGCGGCGTGTTCCAACAAAACCTCTTGTGGGAGAATTGTTGTGCTCCCGCTCGCTGTGACTTCCCCCGCTTTTTGGTCCTCACCCTCGCGTACCCAATCAGCCGCCAGGATCGCTTTGCCGAACTCTTTGATGGCCCGGGCGAATTCCACGTCCTCGACCTTATTCGTGAAGTGGTCGGCGAACACAATATCGAACACGGCTGCTTTGGCACCGTCTTCCCTCAGACGGTCCAGCAGCCGGGCGTGGAAGGAGCGATCCCAGGCCTTGTCGAACGGTTGTTTCAGCTCTCGATGCGACACTTCATCCAAATAAACGATGATCGCCTCTGTTGGAATCTTAATGGGTCTCGGACCGAAAAGAAGGTCGTAACCCAATTGTTGGAGCCGCCGGCCGAGGCGGTCCCCGAACCCTCCGAGCCTTCCCAAGCCGATCTTGTCGAGCCGGAAAACCGCGCCAATGTCGAGCATCAGCAGCGCGCCGAGCCCCACGCCGAGCAGCACTCCGACGCCCCAGCCTTTGGGAGCCGCAAAGAGTTTTCTGAAGTTCACTAAAAGTTAAACCGGAACCGCGCCGCGAAGGTTCTTTCGCGCGGCAACTCCCGGTATAGATTCAGTGGGTTCAGTTGGTAATCCTGGTCGGTGAGATTCAAGAGCCCAACGCGGAGTTCCGCCAGCCGGCGCGGAAACCGGTAACCCACAAAGAAATTGAGATGCCAAAAGTTCTCATCGACAAGGTTGGAAGCCTGCTGGCGGTTATTTTGCCCGTACCACTGGGCTTGGAATTGGCTGAAGAAACCGCAGCGCAAGGCGTAGAACGCCGAGAGGTTCACCTGGTGCAAAACCGCAGACTGATCGGCGTTCAAAACGCCTGCCGTTCCCGTGGCGCCCGCGGCCGGGAACGTGTAGGGCACGTTTTCCGGAATGCCTGGGAAACGGCTTTCCAAGTCGGCCTCGCTGATTTTATAGTCGATGCCCAGCGACCACTCGCGGCCCAAAAGTTGGTTCAGCGTCACGAGGACGGCCCTTTCACGATATTCGATATCCTGGGGTGTCGTCGAAGCCACTCGTGTCGGGTTGAAAAACGGGCCGACCACGTCGTAAACGCCGAAGGGGCGCGTTGCCTCGGAATTCGAGACCAATCCTTCGACGCCGACGTAAGTTCCTGTGGGAAACTTGTGGTCCAAGGCCGCGCCCCAGAGGTCAAATTCCGAGCCGGCCACGAGGCCTCCGAGCGATTCGGGAATCAAACTCCGGTATCCCTGGGTGAAGCCGGCGATCTGGACGGGCTCCAGGCGCACGCTCGTGTCGAAAAATAACCCGCCCAGAGATTGGGAATAGAAGCCGCGAACGTGCGTGTCGCGCGCCGGTGTCCAGAGCAAGCCGGCTTTTGGTGAAACGCGGTCCTTGTTGAGCTGCTGAGCGACGACCGGCGTCACGTCGATGTTCGCCGGGTAATCCATGTAATCATAACTCAAACCGACGGTCAGTCTCAGAGGATCGAGGATCTGCCATTGATGATAGCCGTAAATGCCAGCCCGCAGCAGCTCGGTGTCCACATCAAACGTTGAGGGAAAACCTGTTGGCGCGCCGGCCAAGATCGACAGGGTATCTTGCCATCCGGCTTGGAACCGGCCACCGATAACGATCGTCTGCTTCGGCTGCTGCCAAATCTGCTGTAGTTCGCTCGTGAGGCCTTCCAGTTCGCTTCGAAAATCAATCCCGGCGACTCGGTCCTGAACCGCCGTGACCGGCCCAGCCGGTTTCGTCAGCACTCGGAAGGCTTGGTCGGACTGGGTCAGACGAAAGTCGTCATGGAGGCGTCCGGCGAGGAACAGGGTATGGTTTCCCGGCCCCCATTCGTGATGGTAACCCGCGAAGACCAGAGGTTCCTGGTTCTCCTTGATCCGTCGGGTCAGGCTGGGCGCCAGCGTCCCAACCCCGTAAGGGCCGTAATTGTTGTAGTACTGAGCAAGGTCGCCCGCCTGGAAATCGTAATAAACGCCCTGGACGAAGAGCGTATCCTTCGGCGTGAGCTGCTGTTTAAACGAAGCCCACCAAGTCATCGCCTCAAGATCCTGATTCTGCCGCTCTCCGGTGTCCGACCGATAATTGACGTCGAACGAATAGCTGCTGTTGCCAAAGGTTGCGAATTGCGATGCGGTCTGCAGCCAGGCGCCCCGACTCAGGTACTCCGTGCTCGAACTCAGTCCAAAGCGATCGCGCTCGAACAGCTTCGAATACTCCTGTTGCGAGATATTTTGCGAGAGCGTGCCGGCGCCCACGGGCGCGAGGAGGTTGGCCAGCAGGAATTCGGCGAGCCACGGCGTTTCATACCGGAGCGTGATTTGGTTCGGATCGCGCAGCTCGTTGTAACTGTTCGCCAGGAAAAGATGGGCCGAGAAATTGCCGTAGTCGTAATTCGCGGCGCGCGACGCTTCGCGGACACTCAGATCAAACATCCCATTGTCCCGATAAATGGCGGCCAAGTTCGCGCTTCGGACCGCGCGGTCTTGGTCCAGCAGCAACCGCGACCGAAAGACGCTTCGGTTGTCATTCAGCTCCTTCGAACGTTCGAGGTCGCGAATGCCGTCGTTGATCTGGTTCTTTTCTTGGGCCAGGAGAGCGGAGTAGAGGAATGCCGTCGGGTCATTCGGATCATAGCGTTTGGCCAGCTCAATTTCCTCGCGCGCGCGCGTGAGATCGCCTTCGTTGCTGTAGGCTTTGGACAGGTAACTGCGCAGCACGCCGCGATGCGGCTCCAGCGTGGCGGCCACTTGGAGATCCTCGCGCCCGGCTGCCCGGTTGCCGCGCCTGATCTTGCACAGACCGCGCCCCAGCCAGGCGTTGCCCAACCCGCCGTCGATCGCGATGGCTTGATCGAAAAGACTCAACGCGTCCTGAATTCGGTTTTGGGCGGCGAGCAAAAACCCTTTGAGCGCCAGAGCCTGGGCGTTGCGCGGCGAGAGCGACAAACTTTTCTCAACGGCGTCCAATGCGGTGGCCGTTCGTCCGAAACTGAATTCCATTTCCGCCAGACGCACCCAGGCGAATCCGAATTTAGGCGATTTGTCCGCGGCGCTCCTCGCCGCGGTGCGGGCCTCCTCGAGTTTCGATCTGGATTGTTGATAGTAGGATTCCGCCATCCATTCGGTGGCGGTCTTCGGCGGCGAAGCGCGGTTCCAGGTCTGGAATTTCACCGCGGCGATCAACTGGCGCACTGCATCGGCGTAGGGAACAAGGTCCGAATCGCTGGCGCCCAGTTTGCCAAGCAACGCATCGGCTTCTTTGACTTGCCCGACCGACAACTGGAGCGCTGCGGAATAAATGATCTCCTGGGAAGAAGAGGCAACCCGATTGGTCGGATAGCTGGCCAAGGCTTGGAGAAGGTCGCCGGCGCGGTAAGCCGTCAGCGATTCATTGAGAGCCTGCTTCTCGGCGTCGCTCAAGAGCAATTCAGAAACGTCGAGAACGCCCGGATAGTAAAGACCCCATTGAATGATATTGATGGCATCAATGACGGCGGTCTTCCGAGGCGCCTGGCCGGGATCGACGATTCCTTGTTCACCGCTGGCCAAGCTGACTTGGCCGAGTTGGTTGGTTAAATCCACCGCGCCATCCAACATCGTGACCACCGTCCGGCCGCTCTCCTCCACTTCGAGGTTAAACTCAGTTCCGCGAATTGCTCCGGACGCTTGCGGCGTCTGGAATTGAGTTTCAATCGGCTTGTCGCGATTGAAGAAGTAGGCCGTGCCGCTTTTGAGGTCGAGCACGGATTGTTCTTTGGTCGCATCGGCGGGCGGTTGGATTTCGAGAGTCGTCAATTGGCTGACGCGCAGGATGCCTTGATTGGAGAGGCGCAAGGTGGCGCGGCTCTTGAAGCCGGTTCGGAACCGGTCCTTGACCTTCAGGACCTCATTGGTTTTCGCGGCCATCCAGGTGGTCGTGCCGGACGGCAGCTTTTCTACTTTGTTTTCCGCCTCGATCACGACGCTATCGGCGGAGGGCGGAGCTTGGGCGAGTGAGGGAGGAAAGTGTGGGAGTAGAGAAACCACCAAACCGATTTTGAGTAAGAGATGAGTCTTCACAGGATCACGCTAGTTCGGCAGTCACCGGCCAGAGCCATACCAAAAAGCGGGCAAGGTGACAATGACAAACGGCAACTATTCATGTGCGGAACCGCGAAGGGACGCGAATCAACGCGAATCCGAAGCAGAATTCTGGCTGCCCCGCACCGCGTTGCGGATTCCATTCGCGTGCATTGGCGTTCATTCGCGGCTGACATGAACCGTGACGACAAACGCATTTGCCAATAACCGAATCGTTGTTTAGCTTCATCTCATGCAAACGGGAGCTTTGGAGAAACCCCTCTCTTATGAGGAGGAACGAGGAAAGCCTATGCCCAGCTTCAATCATGGAGCGATTCAAGCCAATCTGATTGGCGAGTTCATCCAGCAACGTAATTTTCGCGTCTGCAGCGAACTGAGCCTGGAACTCGGAGGCCAGTCGTTGACGCCGGACCTGAGTATCTATCCTCGCGAACCGTTGAACCTGCGGCACGATGAAATCAAGCGCACCGATCCGCCGCTCGTCGTCGTGGAGATTCTATCGCCGACCCAAGGACACCAGAGTGTGATGGAGAAAGTGGATGCCTATTTCCGCAACGGCGTGAAAAGTTGTTGGATCGTGTCCCCGCCGTTCCGCACCATCACGATCCTCAAGCCGGACGGGACGGAGGATGTCATCCATTCCGGTGTGGCCAAGGATCCTGCGACCGGCTTGACAGCGGATGTGCAAGCGGTCTTTTCGTGACCCTGTTCAAATTCATTCCACCTCGCTTTCCCTCTCCCTTGAGGGAGAGGATCAAGGTCCGGGTGAACGGACTAGACAAATAAGGTGCGTTAGGTTGGGCAGACGATTCTCCCTCATCCCGGCCCTCTACCGCTGGGAGAGGGGGGAGGCGTGAGGCGTAATTCAAACGGCGCTTTCGGACAGATTGGTCTCAGACGGACTCTCATCTGGACTGCGAACTGGAATCAGGACTCGCGATGAACGCGCTGAAATTTGGCTCACGTGAGCGGATCTTCTTGGCGGCCTCCGCGGCGCTGATTTTGCTCTTAATCGTCGGGTTTATCCAGGTGCGGAGCCTTGAAAAGTTGCTGCGCGCCGACGCCGATTTCTACCGGAAGGCGGTGACACTTTATGACCAAGGGAACTTTGCCGCCGCCGCGCCCATCTTTTCCGAACTGCTCCGGCGCGATCCAAACAGTTGGATTCTGGCTGCTCACTACGGCCGATGCCTTGGAGAAACAGGCCGCTACAAAGAAGCTTCGGTTTATTGTTCCCGGGCTTTGGAGCTTAACGTGTTCCTGGTTCGGAATGGTTATTTTCTGGTGCCATGGGGCTATTACTCGTACCTGGAAGGGGACTACGAAAAAGCGCGGGTTCTCCTCGAAGCCAGCCTGAAGACCAAGCTGCCTGATTCTCTCGCCACAACCGCGCGGCGGCTCGTGGAAGACATCCAACAAAAGCGCTCGAAGTAATTTCATCAAATGAACCATTCCGAGAATCCTGACCAGGATGTTTCATACTGGGAACGGCGCGTCGACACCGCATTGTTCTATGTTCTTGTTGGCCTGGTCGCCTTGATCCCACTTCTCTTGAGAGCGATAAGCTTCCACCGGACGAGCCCCACCATCACGGGCTCGATCGTCTTGGATACCGGCCGGACTACGGATGTGGTTCAATATAGATTTGGCTTGTTTCTGATCTGCGCGGCTTTCGCCTTTCTGGCGGTTCTATATAAAGTGTGGATCTTGCGGCAGCAACTTCCCGCGCATCCAATCCATCTGCCTATACTGATTTTTGCTTTTTGCGTTGGGATCTCGCAACTGTTGTCGCCGTTTCCGACCGTAGCGTACGCTGGTTTTCACGATTTGCGGCAAGGCACTTTGACCTATCTGGCCTGTGTCATACTCCTTTTCGCCGCCGCGCACATTCAGTTGCGGTCGGAACAGACAGCCTGGTTCGTCTTCGCCCTCGTTCCCTACACGGTCGTAGATACCGTTCTTTGCACGCTAGACTTTTACGGATTCGACACCTTGCGCGTCCCTGCGGTCATGTCTTTTATCTATCCCGAGAAATTGGGAATACGAGTTCCGGATCACCTCAAGCTTTCCACGGTTTTGGCCAATCGCGACTACTCCAGCGGCTTTGGAGCCGTCTGCAGCGTGGTCTTTCTCACTTGCGCCTTGACCGACAAGAATATCAGGCGGCGGATTCTTTTCCTCTTCCTCGCTCTCGGAGGTTTTACGATCGTTCTCACTTCGCTCGCCGCGAGCGGATTCGTCACGCTCGTCTGTGTCGCCCCGATGATCATCTGGGTGGCGTGGAAGTATGGGGACGGCAAGGCGACGGTGAGAATCGGCACGGCCGCAGTCCTAGGGTTTCTCCTATTGCACCAGATCCTTCAAAGACACAATGCGGGCATCTGGGACGAAACTTTTGGGTTCTGGCACAGCCTCAGGCCTGGCCCCCGGCACCAAGAAGTAGTTTCGGATGATCGATTGATCTCCGCGCCCAAAACCCAGCCTGACGGCGCCTTTAGGCTGCCGGAGATTTCTGAGCCCGGACAGTCGGCCGCATCCGGGCGCGTGTATATTTGGAAGCGGGCTCTCGCTTTGATCAGGCAATGTCCGATTTCTGGCTTTGGACTGGATACTTTTGCTTACGCGTTACCGCAGACGGAGCGTGGACGAATCCTAGAATTTGGAGGAGACAACGCCATCATCACCAAGCCGCATAATCTTTATGTCCACCTGGCCTACGGCTCTGGCATCCCGGCTCTCCTGGCGTTTCTGGCCACGATGCTTGTCATCGCCTGGCGTTGTCTCCGGACGGTTTGGGCTGGGATGAAAGTTCAGCCGTTCCTGGCGGCCATGATGATAGGTTGGTTTGCTTATTTGATCCAAGCACTGGTCAATGATCCAACGATCGAAACCGCTCCTGTCTTCTGGATTCTATCAGGCGTCTTAGCGGGTGCATTTAATTCAGACAAGCTGAGCACGTGTTCTAAAACCGGCTAGGGGGGACGACGCGCTGACCGGAACTTCGGAGATCGCCGCTGCATCCCTGAGTTGTTCGTAACGGCGGCTTTCGAGCCGGCAAGTTGCGAGGTCTCCAGACCTGTACGTGTTTAGCGTGGGTAGCGCAGGCGTCCGCGCCTGCGAGTTCTGGCGCCGTCTCGGCGCCACAATCGCCGCGACTGGCAGCGAGACGCTGCCGAAACTCGCAACCGGGACGGCCGCGCCACCGAAGGCTAAACACGCACCCAGACCTCGCGCATTCGCGAGGCCAGAATGCCTAGCAACTTGCCGACAGGAATGTCAGCGGTACGCGTCCCGCGAACCACTCCGGGATGCACGCGCGGCCAACCACACTCGGATTTGTCTTTACAACTCAGGAGGGGGGTCAATAGTTGCATCGCGTTGAAAAACCTCAGCGTGGACAGAGCTGTGTGTCATTATGGAGTCTCAACTCGCCAAATCTTACTGGCACCCCGCAACAACGTCTTCCCGGTTCCCATCCTCCGCGCGCACGGCTGCGGCTGTTGAATGCCTCTTAATTCAAGAGCGGCGGCCTACCCTCCACGGCGCATCCATCATTTCTGCCGTCCGCACTTTGCTTCTCCCAACCCTAGCAGAACACGCTTATGAAGACTAAAGCACTTCCCATCCTCCTCATCTGGTTGCTCCTCGTCGGCGGCCTCACGCCCGCGCTGGCGCAATCGCCCTTTACCTACCAGGGCCGGTTGACCGTGGGCGGCGTCCCGGCCACCGGCACGTACGACCTGAACTTCCAACTGTTTGACGCTCCCACCGGCGGCAACGCGGTTGGCAGCCCGGTCACCCAATCCGGCGTCCAGGTCAACAACGGTTTGTTTACGACCGTCGTTGACTTTGGCTCCAACATCTTTACCGGCCCGGGCCGCTGGTTAGAAATCAGCGTCAAGGCCAGCGGCACGACCGATTCGTTCGCCACTCTGAGCGGACGCCAATCGTTGACCCCCACGCCTTATGCTCACTTCGCTCACACGGCAGGTAACGTCGTGGACGGCGCGATCACGGGATCGAAACTCGCGGACAATTCGGTCGGCAGCGCCAAGCTGCAGAATGGCGCCATCACGGCGGACAAATTCCCAGCCAGCCTGACCTTGCCTCAAGGCGTGACGGTGCCGACGGCTAACTTGTCGGGTGCCTTGTTGGATTCGCAACTCCCGTCGAACCTGCTGCGCAAGGATGCCAGTGGCAACCTCGTTCTGAGCGGTTCCGTCAGCGCCTCCGCCTTCACCGGAAGCGGGGCCGGGTTGAGCAGTTTGAATGCGGGCAGTCTGATGACGGGCATCGTGCCGGATGACCGGTTATCGGCCAATGTGCTGAGGCTAACTCCCGGCTCTCAATCTTTAAGTCTGAACGCTCCGGGCGGCGTCACGATCAATACCCTGAGCGCCGGAAATCCCGTGGCGATCTGGACCCTCGATGGCGCCGGGAATGTCAGCGCGAGCGGCAAGATTACAGCCGGAACGTTTCAAGGCAGTGGATCTCAGTTAACCGGATTGCCGGCGAATCAATTAACCGGGACGCTCCCATCAGGCTTTGGTGTTTCAGTGGCTAACCTGACGAGCGGGACTTGGCCGTCGGCGGTGTTTGTGCCGCTCGGTCAACTGAGCGTGGGGAGCCTGCCATCGAGCGTCAGCGTGCCCACCGGAAACCTGGTTGGCACTATCCCGAACGACCGGCTGGGATCGAACATTCCGCGACTTGATACCGCCAACAACCTGCTGATCCTGGGCAACGTTTCGGCAGCCGGCTTCAGTGGAAGCGGAGCGAACCTCACGAGTCTGGACCCTGGCAGCCTGAGCCCCGGGATACTGGCCGACGGTGTGATCGTCCCGGACGAGGCGCTTTCCGCGAACGTCCTAAAGCTCGAACCGTCGATACAATCGCTGAGTTTTAACGCTCCCGGCGGGGTCACGATCAACACCTTCAGCAGCGGGAGTCCTGTGGCGATTTGGACACTGGATAGCGCCGGCAACGTCAACGCGAGCGGCAAAGTTTCCGCCGCGACGTTCCATGGCAGCGGGGCGGAGTTGACCGGATTGCCAGCCAACCAACTCACTGGCCCCTTGCCGACGAGCTTCCAACTGCCCGCCGGCCAACTGACCGGGTCGCTCCCGGCCGGCATGAGTGTGCCCGTGGGCAACCTGACCAGCGGGACCTGGCCTCCGTCGGTGGTTGTGCCGGCCGCGAACGTAACCGGCAACAAAACGCTGCCCGACAGCGTGCTCTCGGACAACATTCCGAAACTCAACAGCACAACCACGCAAACATTTTCGGGCGATCTGACGCTCGGCTCGTCCCTGGCGCACGCGACCCTGACCGCGGCGACGATCAGGAGCAACGCGGACGATCCAAGCAATGCGGGCCAAACGCGTCTGACCCTCCTCGCCAACACGGACATCTCCGGCGAACTCAATGTCTCAGGCAACACTGAAGTCTCTGGCACGCTCAGCGCCAATCAACTCATTGGCACGTCGCTTTCCATCGGCACCGGCTCAATCTCCGCCGGTTCCATCACGGGCACGTCGCTGAGCGTGAGTGGGGCCTCGCTCAATGTCAGCGGCTCTGTGCTCAACATCGCGGCACCGAATGCCACCTCCGGCCAGCATCTGTCTCTGGATAGCAGCGGCAATGTGATCGTCGTTGGCGGCGGCGTGACCGCCAACAGTTTCACCGGAAGCGGGGCCGGCCTCACAGGTCTAAACCCGGGCAATCTGATCTCAGGAAGTCTGCCGTCTGTCGTGACAGTTCCCCCAGCTAACCTCTCGGTCGGAACCTTGCCTTCAGGAGTGACCTTACCGGCGACTCAGGTGACCGACGGCAATCTGGACATCGGAGGCGGCGGGATTACGGCAGGTGCGATTCAGTCGAGCGGACCGATCTCAGGCAACTCGCTCAATCTCAATGCGGGTCCGCCGCTGGGACCCGGAGGGATTTCGGCCTCCTCGCTTGACCTCGGGAGTAGTGGGTGGATAGTGGCCGGCGCCATTTCGGCCGCGTCGCTTGACGTTGCCACAGGCCCGATCGAGGGTGGCTCAATCAGCCTGAGTGATGGAGGAGGCAACAATCGGTTTTCGACTGCGACCACGCAAAGCGGCGGGATTGATTTGGGCACGAGCGTGGCGATCGGCAAGATTGGCGACTCGTTGACCAGCTTGACCGTGCATGGCGGCGTGACGGCCAGCACGTTCACCGGGGGCGGGGCCGGCCTCACGGGGCTAAACCCGGCTAACCTGAGCTCTGGCACTCTGGCGGCTGACGTGGATGTGCCCGTGGCCAACCTGACGAGTGGAACATTGCCCACGGCCGTCTTCGTGCCAGCGAATCAATTGACCGGCACCGGAAATCTGCCCGACGCGGTGATCGGAGGGAATATCCCGCGCCTCGGCGGCGGCGCCAACAACAACAACCAAGACTTGAGCATTGGCACAGGCGCGCTCGCGACTGGCCCCATCAACTCCGGGGCGATTGCGTCGAGCGGACCGATTTCGGGAACGTCGCTGAACCTCAATGCCAGCACGACCGTTCCAACCGGAGGGATTTCAGCCTCTTCGCTCGACCTTGGTGCCGGAGGGACGATTACCGCCGGTTCCATCACGGGCACATCCTTAGATGTCGGCAGTGGCAACATATCGACGACTGGTAATATTTTTGGAGCTGGGCTGCAGATCGGAACCAGCGGCGGCGAGTTCCACGGTAATTTCACAGTTAAGGACCTTTCGAATGCGACTCTGGTTACGCTGGCGACCGACGGGACCATTTCGGGCCGCTCGCTCAGCCTGACTGATGGAGGATTGAATAATCGGTTTTCGGTCGCGCCCGAGCAGAGCGGCGAGATTGTGTTGGGCACGCGTGCCACGATCGGCAACAGTGGTGACTCGCTCACGAGTTTGACCGTGCATGGCGGCGTGACGGCCAGTACTTTCACCGGGGCCGGGGCTGGTCTCACAGGCCTAAACCCGGCGAATCTGGCTTCTGGAACTCTGGCCACTGGCGTCACGGTGCCGGATGGGGCGCTCTCCGCCAACGTGGCCAAGCTCGACGCATCTTCTGTTCTGACGGTGAACGCCACGGGCGGCGCCACGATCAAGACTGGGGCTGACAGTCTCGGAAACGATTTCGGTCTGATTCTGGGGTCGAACGGCGGCTCGGTGAACTTGGTGAGTCCCTTTGGAATTAATCTCAATTTTCTGGAAGCGCCGGGAAGCCTCGGACCAAGCGCCTCTTTGAGTCTGGGTAGTTCCGGTTTCTCTCTCGCAGGGACCGAGTCTAACGGAGATCCGTTCGGTCTATCTCTGGGCAATGGCGACCGCTCGCTCTCCGTGAATGCCCCGGGTGGTGTTTCCTTCGCAACCATGCAGAATCCTGATGTCGGACTGCAAACGCTCGACGTGTCGTTGAGTCTTGATGGTTTATTTATCAACGGAACTGACACCTCCGGCAACCCATTCGATTTAACGCTAAGCGATCAAGGTAACGGCGGTGCGCTGCAGTTACTCGCCCCAGGTGGCATCACTTTGGATGCATCCGGCGGCAACAGTCTCTCTTTGGATAGCACTGGTGTTACTCTCAGTAGCGGAACGGACACAAGTACCATCACGATGGATCCCAACCAGATCATTATTGACGCATCCGGATCGACTCTGACGCTGGATGGCAGCGGCACCACCGTCAGCGGCGGTCTGATGGTGAATGGGACTCTGAAGGCCAACTCGCTTGACCTTACGAGCGAATTTTCTGCCGGCTCGATTGTCTCCGGTGCGATCAACATCAGAGACACTTCCAATCTTTCAGATAAGATTATACTCGGAACAGACGGAACAATTACGGCCCCGACCATCACGAGCAACGTCACCGATCCCATTGAGCCGGCCTCCAACCTGCTGATCATCGGGAGCAATGCCTCCGTCAGTGGTAGTCTGAGGCTCACCGGCAACCTGACGGTGAACGGCACGAGCATTGATGCGCCGAGTGCGGCGATCACGGCGGCGTCGCTGGTGACCTCTGGGGACATTACGGCCAGCGGCGGGTTGACGGTCAATGGCGCGAGCATTTCTGCGCCCAATGCGACGAGCCTGTCGGCGCCGAACGCGGCCATCACGGCAGCGTCACTGTTCGCCAGTGGGCAGGTGACGGCCAGCGGAGGCTTAACGG
>JACQWK010000415.1 GCA_016209525.1 Verrucomicrobiota bacterium | reverse complement strand
ATCCGACACGTCCAAAGGACTTCCGGGTTCGGGAGTTTCTTACCTGGACTACCCTCCTGATCCTGTCGGCGTGCCAGGTGGCTTTGATCTACTGGCTTCCCTGGTGAGCGGTAATCTGCCGCCTCTTTTAACGATTCAACGATTCAACGTTGTAACGCGAAGGGGACACCTGCGCCTCGCCAAGTCTTTTCGTGATCCGCCTGCCGGACGCGGCGGATTCAAGCAGCCAGGTTGATCGTTGCGTTTCGTCTTGGCGATACGAAGCAAGTCAGCCACAGCTTCGCCCGCAATCCGGCCAACCAACTGTGGAACATCAGTCTCATGGGATTGCAGACCTGGAACAGTATCCGGGCGCTGGACTTTTTGGAGTCGCTGCCGGACGTGGACAAGAAGCGGCTTGCCTGCACTGGAGAATTACAACCAAACCAGCCGCGAAGCCGTTTACGAGTGGTTCGGCAAATGGCTGCTCAACCCCCGATCGAGCGTCGCTCCGTGAGAAATCTTACCAGAAAGAACCCGATCAGGATTTGCGCGTGTGGCCCGACGGCAATTTGCCTGGCGATGCGCTGAATGAGTCGGATCTCGTCCGTTCTTTGGTTGAAAAATCGCAAACTCAAATCCGCGCCCTCGAGCCGAAGGGTCAACGGTCGCTGAAAGAATTCCATCGGCTCATGCGCCCAGCCTGGATGCACACACTTCAGGTCCAATTGCCGGAAAAGGGATTGTCGGCCGAAATCGGTGAAGCGCGAGATATCGAAGGTTACGCCGTGACAAAACTGGCCATCGGCCGGAATGGCCGAGGCGATCGAATCCCGCTCTGACCATTTCTCTTCGCAAGGACTCGCATCGAGTTCTCGTTGTGCTTGCGCACCCGGAGGGTAAGTCTGCCTTTCTCAGCGCCGCAGGCCACGCAACGGGGTTGGCGAAGGCGCTCCTGGACCGGGGTCACACGATGATCGTCTCGGATGCGTTTTTGACCGGGGAACGCGCCAATCGCGAAGCGCAGAAAGCCCGCCCGCCTTTCAGCAATTACTTCACAACTTACAATCGGACCGATCTGCAAGAACGCGTCCAGGACCTCATCACCATCTCGACGTTCGCACAGAACTACAGCAAAGGCCGCCGCGTCATTCTCTGTGGCAGCGGCGGCGCGGGTCTTTGGGCGCTGCTCGCCGCGCCTGTGGTCGATGCGGTCGGCGCGGATTGCGATAGTTTCGATGTCACGTCCGATGAAGCCTTGCTGGCGCCAGATTTGTTTGTCCAAGGCATTCGGAAACTCGGCGCGTTTGAAGGGATCGCCACTTTGGCCGCGCCGCACCCGCTTCTCATGCACAACCTCGGCACGCGATTCTCCACCAAATGGATTGAGGACGTTTACAGGAATCTCAAAGTGGCCGGCGCGCTTCGCCGGAAGACGCAGAAGTTAGACGACCATGCCATCGAACAGTGGATCGCGGGTTTGAAATTCAAGTAGCGGTCTCGTGGCCAGCCGCGCGCGAGGCCGCCTTGATGGCCGTTGGACGTGGCTCGCAATTCTCATATTCCCCTGCGAAATATTGCGACCAACCCGCATCACGCGAAAGGAAACACGGTTTGATCTCCCCCTCGCGGCGGCCGCGAGATGTTTCGCGTGCAAGGAAAATCTCATAGCCGCGACCGTGGATGCGGAAAGCGCGCAGTGGCTGCAACTGTCCCAGTTCTCGACAGTAGGCGTAATGGGGATTCTTCCGAAGCAAAGCTTCGAGGCGCTCGACGGGGAGCGGGGTTGTTTCACCATCGAGATAGAGGGTGTAATGCCAGCCGACGGCGTCTTCGTCCGGCGCCAGGAGGACAAAGCGCGGCGTCGCCGGTAGAGTCGCGAGGGCTTCCTGAACGGCGACGGCCACGAAAGCTTCTGACAGTTTCTCACCAAAACGATCGGACACGTTGCCGCTTTTGCCGAGAAAACGCAGCGACGGCGTTTGGCCCAGAAATCCAGTCACCTGGACACGGTCGCCCAGGCGGTAGCGCCAGAGTCCGCCCGCTGTGGTGACGACGACTTCATACGATTCGTGCCGGCGCAACTCGTGCGTGAGATGAGTTCGGCCCTGTTCATCGAGGAACTCGAAGAAATGCGAACACACCGCAACCGGCCGCATTCCGGCGAAAGGAATGGTCACGAAGGCTTCGGTGGCGAGCAGCCCTTTGGACTGGAAAAGTGTGCGGGGAAAACGGCGTTGCAGTTCGGCACTCGCAAACTCCGCCGGACCGTCGCCCCAGCAACTGATCACTTTCAAAACCGGCCAAAGCATCTCCGGTTTTCGCGGATCAGCACCTTCCAATTCTTTCGCCCGCCGCGGCATCGGACCGAACTTGACGGCGTCTCGAGTTGCGGTGGGGAGCGCTTCCGAGTGGAGGCATTGACCGGTCCGGATGTCTGCCAGAAGGCGATCCCAATAACGCGGAAGCGCGTCCAGCAGGAGGTTCAAGAACGAGGGATGCCACACGGAGACGAGCCGCAAATCCCGCCAGCCAAGCAAACAAAGGAGTGTCACGTATCGAAATGCGTCCAATTCTTTCACGAAACGCAGTTCGGAAGGGACGGCCATCACTGCGTCCACGCATCGCTTGCGCCCGCTCCCCAGGTAACTGGTGTCTTCGTCGAACCCAATGGGCAGCGCTGACGTTTCGGGATTTTGAGATGTCAACACCGGCGTGACCGACCAATAGGCCGGCCCAAGCGCAATCGAGGGAAGGCGCGAGTAAAGATCCGCGACCCACGGGCCAATGGCCGCGTTGAACTCTCGCTGCAACCCTGCGGTGAACGGGATCAACTTGCGCGGTCCGGTCGAGCCACTCGTCGGAACCAGATGTGTGACGGGTTCCCAGGTGAGCACGTGTTCTTCGCCGCCAACGATACGGTCGATCCAGGGTTCTTGGTCCGCGTAGTCCGCGAGCGGAACTCGCCGAGCGAATTCCTCGTAAGTTCGAATGCCTGAAAAACCGTGCGCGCGTCCATAAGCGCAGTTGGCGTCGCGCGCGAGCGCGCGGTCCAGGAGCCGACGTTGCGTGGCGGCGGGACATCGCAAGGCGCGCCGGAATCGAACCGCTGCCGGGAGGTTCGAGGCCACCCACAGAACGTTAGCGCTGGCCGTGATGGGATTCATGGAGCCGGGGTCTTGCCATGCGCCGTCCCGCAGCAGTCAGATTTCCAGGACTTAATTCGGTCAGGCAGACCAACTCGTCGCCGTTCCGATGGCCGGGGTTGCAGGAAAGGAAGAAGGCCACGTGCGGATCGATTGCTCTTCCGGGAGGAATCGCCGAGAGTTTGCCGCGCAAGCGTTGAGGTTGCGCGAAACGAACGATCCCGGTTGCAGAATCGTATTGCCGTCCGAAACGTTCCAGCGCCAGATGGTCGAGCAATCTCTTGCGGCACGCGGGCACGGACGAATCGAATCGCGGGTGGAACTCGCGCCAAAACACCGGCAGGAAGCGGTAGGTTCGAAACCCCGAAGTCAGCAGCAGCCAATAATAGTCGCCTCGCCAGTACGTCTCGCGCAGCCGGTTTACGGAGGCGATCCACGCGCGGGCCAGCGTCGGCGTGCCCCAAGCCTCGCGCTCGACGATGGTGTCGCCGGAGTAAATGACACTGACCGGTT
>JACQWK010000029.1 GCA_016209525.1 Verrucomicrobiota bacterium | reverse complement strand
GCGGCCTTTGCGGCGGCGATCTGCTCCCGCGCGCTGTCCGTTTGCACGAGGGCGATTCGCACGTCCTGCTGTATCAGAAGCTCAAGGTTCTCTATCGCGGCGGCGGCCTGATCTTTCTGAATAATTGATTGCCTGAAGCGCGCCTTTTCGTCCCTATTGCCGAACGAATACTGATATTCCAACCCGACGGTAAGGTCGCGCGCGTCGTCCGCTCTGAACGCGCCGCCTAAGTTGTCCGCGTAGCCCGTCCTGCCCGCCCTGAGGATGAAGTTCAAATCCGGAAGAAGCCCGTTTTCGGTTTTCACAAGCTCCAACTC
The DNA here is from genome assembly GCA_016209525.1 of Verrucomicrobiota bacterium. Taxonomy (GTDB): domain Bacteria; phylum Verrucomicrobiota; class Verrucomicrobiia; order Limisphaerales; family SIBE01; genus VHCZ01. The sequence continues at coordinate 9,353 of JACQWK010000029.1, read as the reverse complement.
GTCTTTCTCAAGAGACAATTTCGCCTGATTTATGTCCGGCCTCGATTGAAGCGCCTTTTCCACGTGGCTCTCGGCGGCGCCCGTCTCGACGTCCGGCGCGGCAAGGGGGGCTTTCACGGTTATGCCTCGCTCCCAGAAGGACCCTTCGCCCGGATTGAGAAGCCGCAGCAGCTTCAGCCTGAGCGTGTCGAGTTCGCCCTTCGCCCTCACGAGGGCTTCTTTTCTCGACGCAACCTCCGCCTCGGCGGCGACGATATCTATTTCCGCTTTTTTCCCCACTTCAACCATGACTTTTGTTTCTTCGAGCTGCTTATCGGCAAGGTCGAGAGACTCTTCGTATATCTCCATGCTCCGCGCCGCGAGTGCGTAATCCCAATAGGTCTTTTCCACCTGCGCGACGAGCGCCTGCGTGAAATCACGGAGTTCGTACTTCGAGATTTGCGTGTCCCGCGCCGCCTTCCTCAATTCCGCAAGGTTTGCGCCCGCGCCGGCGTTTTCGAAGAGGGGTTTTTTGAGCGAGACGCCCACGCGGTTCGAGAATCGGGAGGCGGCGGGGGACGAGTCGCTTCCGGCTTCCGAAAGGCTGATGGCGACCTGCGCCCCGGAAGAGAGGCGTTTTGAGATTTCGAGGTCGCCGGTCGTCCTGTCTGTGGTTGTGCCGGTGGCGTTTTCGGTTTCGGAGAAGGAAAAGCCGCCGGTGAGGGCGGGGTCGAAGGCGGCGCGCTGTTTTTGTTCGTTCAGGATGCTCAATTGGGGGTTGAGGCGTTCGATTTGGAGGGATTTGTTGTTTTCGAGGGACATTAGGATTGCGTCTCTCGCGGTGAGTTCGAGGGGTGCGGTTTTTTCGTTGGAGGCGAGAGGTTTGGGGGCGGAAAACAAGAAAAGCAGCCACGCGGCAAATACAAAAAGAAAATAACTTTTGAACCACGGATGAACACGAATGAACACAAATATTTTATTCGCGCTGCGGGCGCGAATATTAGTGTTTATTAGTGTTAATCCGTGGTTCATCTTTTTCAAGTTGCTATTTATCAAGCGCATATTCTCATCCCCGTCATTCGTAATAAAGGCACTCAATAGGGTCAAGCCGGGCGGCGCGGTGGGCGGGATAATAGCCGAAAAACACGCCCACGCCCACGGAAAACGAAAGCGCGAGAAGGACGCTTGACAGCTCGAGCAGGGTTTTGAATTCAGAGAATTTCGCTATCAGTAGCGAGGTTGTCACTCCGGCGACGGCGCCGATGAGGCCGCCGACTCCGCTCATGATGAGGGATTCGATGAGGAACTGTTTGAGTATGTCGCTGTTTTTCGCGCCGATGGCCTTGCGGATGCCTATTTCTTTTGTTCGCTCCGTGACTGTGACCAGCATTATGTTCATGATGCCGATGCCGCCGACGAGGAGGGAGATGGCCGCGATGGATCCTAGGACGATATTGAAGATGCGTTTGGTTTGTTCGGCTTGGCGCAGGAGCTGCAAAGGAACGATGAGCTCGTAGTCTTTCTTCGTATGGAACCGGTTGAGGAGCGTCTCGATCTGCGGCACCGCAGTTTCCACGTCGGTCGTGCTGGCGAATTGCACGGTGATTTGATGAAGCTGGACGCGCTCGGCTTCTTGGCTGCCGGCGGAACGCCGCACCAGCGTTTCGCCAAACCGATTTCTGGCCGCGGAGAGCGGCACATAGACATTATTGTCCAGGGCCTGGCCGGTCGTCTCGCCGGATTGAGGGCGCTTTTCCTCGGTGCTGGTCTCGCGCACGAGCCCCACGACCTGATAGTAATGCGCGCCAATCTTCACCTCTTGATCGAGCGGATCTTGGTACGGGAATAGCCGTTTAGCCAAGCCGCCGGAAATCGCGCAAATGTTGTTCTGATGGAGATCATCGGTTTCCGTGATGAAGCGCCCCCGCAGATTGTCCAGGCCGGCGATCTCCCGGTAGATCGGATACGTCCCGATCACTTGTCCCGCCACTTCATTGCGGAAAAAGCGCACGTTTTCCCGGATGATGCGCATGGGCAAAACGTGCCGAATTCCGGGGATCGTCGCCTGAATCCGGCTGGCATCTTTATAGGTCAAGCCGTACTCAATGACCGAGCCGCGGCCGGTGGTCGTCGTCGTCGTTTTCGTGTCTTCCGGCGGTTTCACGGCGCGGATGATGATGTTCGCGCTTCCCAGTTTCTTGATCGCTTCCTGGGCTTCGTACGAAGCGCCTTCGCCGATGGCCAGCATGGCGATGACTGAACAGACTCCGAAAATGATGCCCAGCATCGTCAGCGCGGAACGGAGTTTGTGCAGGAGAAGGCTCTTGATGCCCACCTGCATCGTGCGCACCGGCCGGAGGGCAAGCCGAAACGCCGAGGCTTCCTCGATCACGGCCGACTCTCTCTCGACTTCCGGCAATTGAGCCGGAGCCGGCCGCCGGTCCTGCGTCACAATCCGGTCGATGACGCCATCGCGCATGTGCACGACGCGGCGGGCGCGGGCGGCGGTGTTTGGATCGTGCGTGACCAGGAGAATGGTTTTGCCGGCTTGATTGAGCCGGTCGAGCAAATCGAGGATTTCCGCGCCGGTCTTGGAGTCGAGATTGCCCGTCGGTTCATCCGCCAGGATCATCAGCGGATCGTTCACGAGCGACCGTGCGACCGCGACGCGCTGTTGCTGGCCGCCGGAAAGCTGGCTGGGGCGATGATGAAGCCGGTCCCCAAGGCCGACCACGTCCGCGAAATGTTCGCAGCGTTCGTTGTTCTTCGGTGTGTCCAGCCCTTGATAGAAGAGCGGCATCTCGATGTTCTCGATCAACGAGAGCTGATGAATCAGGTTGTAAGATTGGAAGATGAACCCGATTTTCCGTCCGCGAGCTTCCGAAAGCTCGTTGTCATCCATCTGCGAAACGTCCTCGCCACCCAGAAAGAAGCGTCCCGCCGAGGGCCGATCCAGACAACCCAGCAGGTTCAGGAGCGTTGATTTCCCGGATCCCGAAGGTCCCATGATGGCGATGAAATCGCCGGGCAAGACTTCCAGGTTCACACCCCGCAAGGCGTGGACTTTGACCTCGCCCATGTCGTAGATCTTTTCAACGGCTTCGATCCGTATGATCGGGTCTTGTTTCATGGCTTTGTACTATCCGGAGGGGTCCGAGCTCCAGCATCGTTCTCTGAGCGGCCCGGCCCTTGTCCGCGCCTTCCACGAAATTCTTTCATCCGCTCCTCGCGTTCTTCGGGGCTTAACTTCATGAGCTCCTCCATCCGACGCTGCATTTCGGGATCGGTCTGCCGCCGGCCCCGTCTGCCGCGAGCGCCTTCGGAAGGGACCGCGTCCTCGGCAGACGGGCCTTCCCGGCGTTGGAAACCTGAAGCCGGACCGGATGGAGAAACGGGGGAGCCATCCGAACGTGCCGGGCCCCGTTCGATCGAGGAGCTTTCTGCGCCTCGGGGTGGCGCATTTGTGGGTTGACCTGCGTGGCTTGTCGCGGACTCCGACGCATTCGTGCTGCTCTGAGTGTCCTCGGGGCCCAGGGGTTCTTCGTCGCTGATGGGCGCGAGCAGCACGCGATCTCCTTCCTTCAATCCGGAAGTCACCTCGATGAGCCGGTCATTGAACAAACCGGTGGTCACGGTCACGGGCGCAACCCCCGCGCCTCGCTTCACGAAACAGACATGATCACCTCGAAATATTGTGACGGCTTGGATGGGAACGCTGAGGACCTTCGGCAGGTTGGTGATGATGATCTCGGCGCGGGCGGACACCCCGGGTTTGAGTTCAGGCAACTCATCTTCGATCAAGATATCCGTCCCATAAACTTTCGTCTCCGGGTTCGACCAACTGGTTTGGGCGTCCGGCAAAATCGCAACTCGGCGAACGGTACCTTTGAAACGGCGGCCAGGGAGGGTTTCGACCCGTACATAAGCGAGCATGCCCGCATGCACTTGACGGACTCTCGATTCGTGGATTTTGATTTCAGCGAGCATGCGAGAAACGTCCGGGAGCCGGATGAGCTCTTGCCGTTGGCGGACCTGAGCGCCCTCCTCAATCACTCCGGACATTCCCAAAAACCCAAACGATCCAAGGTCGAACCCGGAGAAGTTCTGAGACCCGAAACGGGATCCGCCCTGGCTGCTGCCGGTTCCGTAATACGAGCTTTGCCCCGACGAGCCGTAGGAGCTGCTCGACGCTGAGGAAGAGCCCACTCCACCCGAACTCTGCCCGCCGGAACCGGCAAGAGTGATCGAAGCGTTTTGTCGGAGCGAACCGTAGGAAGCGAACGAGGCACTCGCTCCACCTGATCCTCCGCTGCCACCGGACGAGAATCCGCCGCCTCCTGAACCGCGCCCTCCGCCACCAGAGGAGCTCCCCAATCCACCGCCTGCCGACGCCGTTTGCCCGCCGGAACCAGCCGAGGATCCCAGTCCAGCGGCCCCTGAAGCTGTGCTTTGTCCGGAGGAACCGAACAAGGTGCTTTGTCCGCCGGATGACGAAGAACTGCCGCTTCGGCCCGAGCCGGTGGAGCCGCCTGATCCTGACGAGCTGTACCCTCCACCCGAGCCAGACGACGAACTAAATCCTCCGCTCCGGGATCGACCGCGCCGTTCTCCGCCGCCGCCTCGAAATCCTCCACTGGAATCGAACATCCCGCCAAATCCGCCTTCTCCCCGCATTCCTCGTCTTCCTTCTTGCGGCCCCCCCTCGCCGCGGCCCTGGAAAGGGCTGCTCGTGGAATAGACGACGAGTCCATCCTGCGGCGCCAGGATTCGGGCGTACTCCAACTGCTTTTTCTGTTGTTGAATGCTCTCTTCCATGACCTCCAGGGCCTTCTGGCTCGTCTTGAGGTCGGCCTCCGCTTGGGCGATCTCGTTGGATGACCGTTGCTTCACCCGTTCGAGCTCGTCCTTGGCTTGCTGAACATTCGATTCCAAGATGCGGACATTGTTGGGTTGATCGTACTTTTGGATCAGACGGAGGTCCTCCTTGGCCTGCTCGAGCCCGAGTTGCTCGCGCTTTTGGCTGAGGCTGTCTGCTTCCAATTCCGACCGGGTGGCATTGCCGTTTTTGAACAGTTCCTGGGTCCGGGCGTACCGTTCGCTCGCAATCCGGACTTGCTCCTCGAGTACTCCGGTTCGGGCCTCGGCGATCCGAATCTGCTGGGGCGCGTCGCCATCGCGGTATTTCGACAAATCGGACTGAGCGAATTCGACGTTGAGTTCCGCGTCCTTGATTCGACTCTCGATCAGACTTTTTTGGATCTTCAGGTTTTCCCGGGCCTGGAGCAACAAGAAGAGATTGTCCTGATGAGCCAGTTCCTGCTCGTTCAATTTGTCTTTCAGCGCAGAGCAGTCGAGTTCAACGAGGAGGTCTCCCTTTTTTGCGTGGCTGCCTTCGGGTGCGAGGTGGATAATCCGCGAGACGCCCTCGAGGTTGTTTCGGATCACGGTTTCATTGACGGCTCGGAGCGCGCCCTCTTCGACGACCGAGATCAAGAGATCACCTCGTTTGATCTCGTAAAATGCGTTCGGCGGAAACTCTTGCTTTCCGGACTGTTGAAAGGCGTTCCGGATCAAGAAAAACGCCGCGATGATCACGCCCGCCCCAACGATTTGGCTCACCGGACTCCTGCGCCGCTGCCGTTTTCTTGTCGTCATGGATTTCCATTGGCGGCTCCAGCGGTCCCGCCGACCGGCTGCGCACCGCGGCGTCCACGGAATTCTTTCATTCTGGCTTCGCGCTCTTCGGGAGATAACCGCATGAACTCCTCGCGCCTCTTTTGGGCTTCGGGATCGCTTCCAGACCGCGGCCTTCGCTGGCCCGCTTCCGAGCCGGACGCCGCGGTGGTGTCCGCCTGTGGTGGCGCCACCGGCGCTGCGGATGCCGGATTGCCCGGAGCGACCGCCGCCATGGGACCACTCGCGGCCTCGGAATCGACGCGCGGCTCCGCTTGAGTGGATTGGTTTTCCCGCGGAGCAGCCTTCGGCGCGGACGCCGGAGGCGGCGCATTCCGCTGTTGCTCCAACTCGGCGGCGGAGATGATCGATCCGCTCAAGTCCGTGTCATCGGTGGCGGCCGGCGGAGAGAGCATCACCAGATCGCCCTCTTTGAGCCCCGATTTGATTTCAATGAACTGATCGTTGAAATTTCCCACGACGACCGGCACCGGTGCTGCCGCGGTTCCATTCTGCACGTAGCACACTTGTTTGCCTTTGACCGTTGTGACTGCTTGGAGGGGAACCGTCAGGGCGTTGACCAGGTTGGTGACGATAATCTCGGCCCGAGCGGAGACTCCCGGTTTCAAGTCGGGCAATTCGTCTTCGATCAGAACCTCCGTGGAATAGACCTTGAGGTTCGGGTTCATCCACCGGTCCTGGGAATTGGGGAGCACGGCAACTTTCTTGACCTTGGCCTTGAAGCGCCGGTCCGGAATCGAATCGACTGTGACGTAAGCGTCCAGACCCGAGCGGATTTGCAGGACGTGCGATTCGTGGACGCGGATCTCCACGAGCATCTGCGACACATCCGGGAGTTTGATGATTTCCTGTCGCTGCCGGATTTGGGCGCCCTCTTCGATCAGGACTTGACCTCCTCTGTCGCCGCCAAAGGGGCTGCTCGAAGCATAGACGACCAAACCATCCTGCGGCGCTGTGATGCGCGACGCGGCCAACTGGAGTTTCAGTTCATTCAGTTTCTCAAGCGTCAGTTCCAGCGCGCGCTGGCGCGTTCGGAGGTCCGCTTCGGCCTGGGCGATTTGATTGCTGGTGCGCTGCCGCAGGCGATCCAACTCCATCTTCGCTTGCTCCCATGCCGACTCCAGTTTGCGCTGGCTCTTGGGCCGGTCGTACTTGATGAAGAGCCGCAAATCCTCCTCCGACTGGTCCAAGGAGATCTTGGATTGCATCAGGCTGAGGCCATCGGCCTCCAGTTCCGATTTGGAGGCATAGCCTTTCTTGAAGAGCTGCTGGGTCCAATCCAGCTTGTCTTGGGCGCGCTGCAACTGTTCCTTGCGGATGATAATCGTATTGGTGGCCGTGTTGATTTGCTGCGGCGCGTCGCCTTCGATATACTTGTCGAGGTCGGACTTGGCGAACTCGACGCGCAGCTCGGCTTCCTTGATCTGGCTGCCGATCAGGTTGGTCTGGATGCTCAAGTTCTCCTTGGCCTGGACAAAGGCGAATTCGCTGTTCTGATAGGCCACCTCCTGCTGATTGACCCGGTCTTTCAACTCGGAGGAATCCAATTCCACCAGAAGATCGCCCTTCTTCACGTAGGTTCCTTCCGGAACAATACTGATGATTCTGGAGATTCCTTCAAACTCGCTGCGGATGACCGATTCGGTGACGGCTCGGAGCGCTCCGCCCTCCACGATCGAGATCATTATGTCGCTCCGCTTGACCGTGTGGTATTGGTTTTCGACGGGAGCCGGCGCCGTCCATTCGCGGAAGGTGAAGAACCCGACGATGAGAAGCAGCAGCCCTAACGCGGCGGTTAGGCCCGGGCGCTGAATCATGCGCTGCCGGAGGGATTCGTTGCTTGGAGTGTTTTTCATTTCTCGAAAAGCTGTTGTGGCGTGATTAACTCATCCGAGGCCCCCGCCGGTTTCGCCGCGGCTTGGCGTTCCTCAGCTCGGCTCACCTCGCCCGGTCGCAGCCAGAATTTCTCCTGGTCCGTCTTGAGCACTCCCAAATCCAGCAAAAGCCGCAGCCGGGTCAGGTGATAATCAACCAACGCCGCCGTCGCCGCGTTGTAGGCCTGGACGCGTGCGGTCTGTGCTTCCAGGACATCGCGGACTTGGACGCGGCCCGCGGCCTGCTGGAGTTCGGTGCTTTCCACGCGCTGGTCGGCCAGGGCCTTGGCGTTGTTCTGAATTTCATAACTCTGCCGCGTCTGGTCGAGGGTCCGAAGATCGGATCGGACGTCGTTCTTGAGATCGTCCAGGAATAGCGCCAAGGTTCGAATCTGGCGCTCGAAGCTGATCAAGGCTGAGCGATAGGAGTTGCGTTCGAGCCGCCGGTTGAGGGGCAGATTCAACTGGACGCCACCCGAGAGCCGATAGTCGTTCAAGTCGAAGTTCGCGTAATCGGTGGGACGCTCCGACTGGAGAGATGCGTCGGCGAACAGGTTCAAGTCGGGTTTCAAGCGGTCCGCGGCAATCTTAATCTTCCGTTTGCTGTCTTCGAAGATGTCGATTTCATTCAAGAGATCTAGCCGGTGGTCAACCGCCGTCCGGAACGCTTCGTCTTCGGTGACCGGCACCGGCAGCAGACCGAGGGCTTCGATCTCCTTCAAGGCGCTCTCATCGAGCCGGATATCGTAGCCCAACGGCAGGCCCAGAGTAATCTTAAACTGATCCAAGCTGTTACGATAGCGGTCCACGGCCAGAATGTAACTGTTCTTCGCCGCGAATTCCTCTTGTTTCGCCTGGTCCGCCTGGATAGGCGCCAATCGGTCCACGGCCAGCGCCATGGTTCGGCCGGTCAGATTGGTTCGGCTTTGATAATTATTGAATTGGTTTCTGACCGTGTCCTGCTGCTGCAGCAGCCGGAGGTAAGTCGAGGCGATGTCGAAGGCAAACGTGTTCTGGTAGTAGCTGAAGCTGCGGATTTCGTAGATCACGTTCCTTTCGGCTTGGGTCAGATTCTCCGCCGCGATTTTCGCGCCCGCCCCGCGCAGCAAAGGCTGGAGGAGACTGAGGGAGATGGTGGAGACCGCCGATCGGCGAGGGTCGCCCGTGTAAAAGCGCAGCAAGTCATTCGCAAGGTCCAATCCGATCCTTCCGCCGGTCTTGAAAAGAGCGTCGGCTCCGAGTCGGTTGGCCGCTCGGGCGGACTCATCGCCATTGGAAGAACGCTCGCCGGTGAGTGTTGTGCCCGCGAAGAATTGGGGCACGTAATTGAAGCGCTCGCGCGTCAGAGTCAGCGCCGCCAAGTAGAGGTTCTCTTTCCGAAGCTGGTAGGTGCGATTGTTCTCGACTGCCAGCCGCAGAGCTTCCGGCAGCGTCAAAACCTTCTTCGCGGCTTGCAGGCGATCCTCCATGATTTCTTTGGCCTTAAGGTCGTCGGCATCTCTGCCGGAGTAACGCGTGTCGATGGTAAACGCGTTGGTCTGGCCGAAGACCGCCTGTTGTTTGGTTTGGATGATCTTATAGACCTCTTTGTCTGCGGACTTCACGTAGTGCGAAGCGCGGCAGCCTGTTAGCAACAATGCTAGAACCAAGACAGCGACGCCGAAACAGTGTCTCTTCAGCGTAGCGCAGATTTGCAATCTGCCAATAACTGCCGGAATCGTCGCAAGCCGCGACTATTTTTCCGGCGCGCGGCCTTCCAGGCCGCAGCGGCCGCACACGGAAGGCGAGGCTCGGAGATTTTCGGGC
>JACQWK010000410.1 GCA_016209525.1 Verrucomicrobiota bacterium | reverse complement strand
GTTTCTCAACTACTTGAAATCCGGGCTGTTTCATGCGACCACTCGCTCCCTGCTAGGATGTCCTTCCACAAGAGTTCCCCATGCCCGGTTGGGCACCACCGAGCATGAAAAACCAACCCTGGGAGCGCCGGCGTCTCTCGCCGGTCCCCCGGCCCGCTGCGGGTATGGTCTCGCCGGCCAGTCGCTCGTTTCACAACGGGGACCGGCAGGATGCCGGCGCTCCCAGGCGGCATCTCACAGCAACGTATTCTCACGGTAGGCCCATGGCTGACCACTGACCTCTGACCACTGACCTCTGACCACTGACCACTGACCACTGACCACTGACCACTGACCACTGACCACTGACCGCCGATCACTGCCCGCAGGCCCAATGCCCGATCGCCAATAGCCAATGACCAATGGCGAATAGAAACCGCAAATCACAGATCATAAATCATAAATCACAACTATGAGCGGCCTTCGCCTTGCCTTGCGCCCGTTGCTGAAAAACCCCGGCTTCACCGCCGTGGCCGTGCTCACACTCGCGCTCGGCATCGGGGCGAACACAGCGATTTTCGGCGTGCTCAACACAATCATGTTGCACCCGCTTCCCTACCCGGATCCGGATCGACTTGTTCGTGTCTTTCGCGCTTCGCCTCAATCCCAGGGCTGGCCGCACTCCGTCGCTAACTTTCTCGATTACCGGGAGCTGAACACCGTCTTCGCACACATGGCGGCCTTTCGGTCGTCGAGGTTCAGCTTGGCCGGTCCAGGCGAACCTGCCGAGAGCCTGCGCGGGTTCGCCGCCACGTGCGATGTGTTCCCTGCGCTCGGAGTGCAAGCCGCGCTGGGACGCGTGTTCACCGCCGAGGAAGATCAACCCGGGCGCGATCAAGTCATTGTTCTGAACCACAGCTTTTGGGTGAGGCGTTTTGCCGGGGACACCAATATCGTCGGTCGCACCCTTCGGGTTGATGGCCGAATCGTCACCGTCCTTGGGGTGATGCCGGAGAACTTTGATTATCCTCAGCTTTGGGGTCCAATCGATGCCTGGCGTCTCGCACGAACCTCAACAGCGTTCTCAAGGCCGGCGCGAGAGGCGCTACGGCCGGGCGCGTCCAACACCGCTTGAGGCACGCCTTGATCGTCGGAGAAATGGCGTTCGCGCTCGTCCTGCTCACGGGAGCGCCTTTGTTCATCAGTGGAATGGGCAAGTTCATTCACCAAGATCCGGGCTGGCGAATCGACGGATTGCTGAGCGGAGGGCTGCCGCTGACGGCGGAGAAATATGCCACGCCGGACCAGCGCCGCGCATTTTTTGAACGCCTCGAGCCGCGGCTGGCCGCCTTGCCGGGCGTTGAAGGCGCGGCCATCTCCTCCTCGCTGCCCCTCTGGGCTCTTGGCGCCAGCCGCCCTTTCCTCATTGAAGGCCGGCCGCCGCCCGCGTTGGGCCAGGAACCGCTCGTCCATGTGGAAGTCGTCACTTCCGGCTATTTCGCGACGATGGACATTCGCCTCCGCGAAGGACGCTGCTTCGCCGCGACCGACACAACCAACCGACCGGATGTGGTGATCGTCAATGAAACAATGGCGCGCCATTTTTGGCCGGGCGAGAGCGCGATTGGAAAAAGGGTCGGCAGCACGGATCGGGAAAATCCGAGATGGCAAGAGATCGTCGGCGTGGTGAATGACCTTCGGTTCCCGGGGAACTTTGTGGCCGAACGCACTGGCGAGATTGGAATTCCGGCGGCCCTCGGGGCGCGGAGGCTGGACGTGATGTGGTTCGTGTTTCGCAAAGGACTTTTCCTGAGCTTCCTTGGCATCGTCCTCGGATTCGGAGGCGCCTTCCTCATCGCGCGCCTGCTTGCAGCGGCCGTGCCGGAATTGCCCGCTCATGATCCCTTGGCTTTTACCGGCGTAAGCTTTGCCCTGCTGATGGTGGCTTTATGCGCCTGTTGGCTGCCGGCACGACGCGCGGCCAAGGTCGATCCTATGGAGGCGCTCAGGCAGGAATGATTCAATCACCGACTGCGGAGTGGAAAGAGTGCAGGCTCACGACTCCTGATCTCACCGGCAAGATCTCGAGGCCCAAGGAATCTGACCGGCCTCCGTTCCCCTCACCCTGGCCCTCTCCCAAGGGAGAGACTTCACCGAACAAGTGCCCACATAGCGCCCCTGAACTCGGTAGGATGCGTTCCGTCACGGCCCTCACTTCCTTTCCAATAGGTCGAGAAGTCAGGGACGGAGTGGAATCCGTCCCTACCAGGTTCATGGGCAGGATATGACTGCCACCGCCTTGGCCAATTCCGAGTTGCTGACCATTTCCGCGTCTGGCGAACGTTTCTCCCTCTCCCCATCCGATCGGGAGCGGGTGTCCGTAGGACGGCTGAGGAGTGTCTATCAACTTCTGTCCTCATTGGTATTTGGTCAGAATGAATGCGGAGGTGTCACCGGTCGCCACTGCTGTAAAGCTGACCAGCAACTTTCCGTAAGGGACCGGATCGGCCGAATCGATCACCACGGCATTGACGGATCGCGATTCCGGATGAATTCGGTCAATGGTGAATTCGCCGGGCCCGACTGCGGCGGTCAGATGGAATACGCCGCTTCCATCAGCCCGGAGCGAGTGAATTTCGACGAAGCCTTTTTCCGTGCAGCTCCCTCGGATGGGACCCGCATTCCCCTCGGCACCGACGGAGGGGCCAACGAGGTTGTGGTTGGCGCCCTCCAGGAGCGAGACCCAGTCTCCGGACGCTTTGGCAACGGTATTGCCGAGAATCGTCGTCCCGATGGTCGCTTTTCCCTTCATCCAAATGGCTGAGCCTTTGTTGCCGTGGAGGTAGTTCCCGTAACCTGGATTTCGGTCCGCCAGTGTCACCGCATTACCGATTCGATTGTCGGTCGAGAATCCGTCGATGGAGATGCCATGTCCCTGATTTCCGAAGTCTCGGACAACGAAGTCTATCTCATCAATTCCGATGAGGTTGCCCAGCATCAGGTTGCCGTGCGCATTCTCCAAGTGAATTCCGCTCCCGCTGTTCCCAACAATGAGATTGGCCGGGCCCCGCTCTCCGGCGTTGGGTTTGAGAGTCAACTGTGGCGCCTTGGGATTCTGCAGCACGACCCGCGCGCCGCCAATGCGATTGCCACTGGCGCCATCGGATATGTGGATGCCGTGAGAAGAGTTGCCTTTAAGGTAAGCGAAGTTTCCAATCCGATTGGCTCGGACGCGATTGGCCTTGGCCGCGGCGCCGCTGATTTGGATTCCTGCCTGGCCGTTGCCCCAGATGTCATTGCCTTCGCCGGCGGGGGTTCCGATCCTGTTCGCGGGGGAATCCAAAATGAAAATCCCATGACCGCGCATGTGATAAATTTCATTCCGGTCAACCAGATTGCCGCTGGTGCCTGGGCCTTCAATGCGGATCCCATGCCGAGTTCCATACCCTCCGCCCGCTCGGATGGAATTGGCGAGGACTCGGTTCCTTTGCGCCCCTCCGGAAATCATCACGCCGTCTCCGGCGTCAGGATTCTCCGGCGCAACTCCTGCCAGGATCTGGTTGTTCCTGATCTCGTTCCCATCCACCCCAGGGCCTTGGAGGAGAATCCCACCGTTGGCCGTGGTCATGACGATGCAATTGGACACGGAGTTTCCTTGAGCTCCAACTCCGATTTCGATCACGTATCGCTGGTCTCCGACCGCATTGAGAAGCGAACTGTCGATGATCTGATTGCGAGCCGTTCCTTCACCGGAGATTCGGATTCCACCGCCCGCGTTTCGGAGCACTCTGACGTCCGGTCCCAGCACATTTTCACGAGCGCCGCCGCTGATCCGGACTCCGTGCCGGGCATGTTTTGTCGATGTGAGATCTCGCACGTGATTGTTGCGGGTCGAAGGACCGTCAATGACAATTCCCTCGGCGCAAGCCTCCACGCGGGCTCCGCCGCCGACGAGATTGGACGATGCGCCGCTGCCGATGAGAATGCCGGACAGGGCCGCGTTCGTGATGCCAACGGTCCGGACGGAGTGCGTCAGGCCGTCGAAGTAATCCCGTGCCGTGACCCGATTGCCGGCGGTGCCTTCTCCGAGAATCGCGATCCCGTTCTGGCCCGAAGCGCGAATCGAGGGCGAAATGTGATTATTGCGGGCCCCCTGCTCGACTCGAACCGCGTCGCCGAGCGACCCCGGTTGATCGATGACGACTCCGAATTCGCCGCCTTCTCCCACGCTGTTTTCATCGGTCCCCACGCCCGAAATCAAGATGCCGTGCCGCGTATTCAGAGAAATCAAGCCGTCGAAGACGCGCGTGTGATGAGCCCCGGCGGTGATGTGGATGCCGTTTTCGCCGTTGGGAAGAATATTTCCGCCGACGTTTCGGAATGTTTGGAACACCCCAACCTGGTTGTTTTTCAGGAGATTCTGGGCCGCGCTCGGTCCGGAAATGAGCACTCCGTTGGCACCATTGGCGCTCATGCCGCACTGCTCGATCAAATTAAGCGACGCTTCGCCCCGGAGGACGAGGCCGTTCTCGCGGTTGGGGACCGCGAAGGGACGATGGGCGGCGTCTTCGGAAAATTCAAAGCCGAGCGCATTCCGCTTCACCCAATTTTCCGAGGCTTGTTCCTCCAGGACGATTCCATTTCCGTTCGAGCCGCAACGCATAAACTCAATTTGGTTATGGTCCGCCCGGCCCGCGACCAGAATTCCGGTTTCGAACTTTTGGATTCGGAAAGAGGAAATAAAATTATGCCGGCCGGTCACCAGAATTCCGACGCCTGATCCGCCCCCCGTTAGGCTGACCGAGGGTGTCTGCCACAAACTGAACGGCTCGCCGACGGTATTGAGATCCCCGCTGACCACGATCCCCGGTCCGTTTTGAACCTCCATGAAGCAGACATCCAACAAAAGATTTTCGGATCCTTGAAAGTCGAAGATGGGGCCATTGGCGGCCTTGAGCGTAATTCTCTTTTCCCCCATGGCTATAGACGTCCCAACGGTGTCCAGGACAAGAGGGGCGCCAAGGACGATCGTCATCGGCCCATCAAAGCGAATCCCATTTCTATAATCGGCGCCCAAATTCCCCTCCACCCATCTTCGCTCGCCAAGATACGCGCTGTCACCGGGATTGGGATCTTCTGTCAGCGCGTCTTTGGACAGCTTGCCCGTCGCCAGCAAAACGGCTTCCCGCAGTGTGATATGGTCGTCGCGCGCGTTCGTGTCCGCGGCGCTGCTGACAGTGATCCAACCGCCCCGCCGGCCCGCGCCGTACTCGGTGGCCGTGAGCCGGAAGGATTTCCGAGCGGCCGCGCCGATCGCATCCACGTGCTCAATCGTCATCGTGAACTCGCCGAATTGCGTGGGCCGTCCGCTCAAGCTGCCGGTTAACCGGTCCAAGCGCATCCCGGCCGGCAGGGCTCCCTGCGTGACGAACCACCCGTTCTTTGGGCCGGCGCCAAACGGATTCTGTTCGCTCGGCGGGAGAGCGTTGACTGGGATCCCATTGCGGACTTCGAGCGAATAAGAATAACCAGACGTGTTCAAGGCTGTGGGGAGCCGTTCCGCGGACGAGATGGAGAGCGATTTCGCCCCTAGAGCCACCAGGCCGTCGCGTATTCCTTGCGCGTCCTTCTTCTCCAGATTCGCCAAATGACCGAATTCGACGCCATCAATCACCCCATCCCCGTCGGTGTCCGGATTGTTCGGATTGATCTTCAAATCCAGCTCGAGTTGATCGAGAACGCCGTCCGAATCCGAATCAGGGCTTCCAATTTTTCGAAGTTGCGGGTCCGCCAGTTTGAGCCGCAAGGCCAAAGGGCCGATGGCCGTCACGCTCGTCAGGCACCGGTGCGCCTCTGGGAGTGTCTCTGTTCGCGAGAAGCAGGAGAGCAGAGCGTCGGTGAATGCGGACATCGTCGGAACGATGGTTCGGAGCGGAACCGTGCCTGTTATTTGAATCGGAGAATCAGGGTCGGCTTTGTTCGAGCCTGTCAGAATCACCGTCTGCGGCACCATGCTCTTGCTTTGCTCAAAGATTTCAAAGACATAACCCGCGTCACACGACTCCAGGATAAAGTATTTCCCATTTGTCCCGATCAATCGAAGCGACTCGGCCAGGCTGCCACTGCTGAGTTGACTGACGCTGCCCCCTGAGCCGTGTCCCAATAAGATGACCACCAGCACGTCCCACGGGCGAATCTGAGAGCGCAAGTCGTCCAACCTGCGGAACACCTCCAGGGACTGGCCAGAATCGACTGTTTTCTGGGGTGCGAGTCGATGACCTGCTGCATCAAGACGGCGATGGCCTGTTCGCGGCTGATTCGTAGTTCCTCCTCCGAAAAGAGTGTTGCGACCGTCGCGATTGCCATGCCGGGGATTTTCAGGTTCTCGGACTGGACCGAAACGAACGGCAGCGCGGGACGCTGCTTCGGTGCTGTATAAAGTCCATCCTCCGAAATGGCGCCGGAAGGGTTGTCGTTCGCGACAATGATTCTCCACTTCCCGGTTCCTCCGTCCGGGAAGACGACCCGGAATTGGACCGACTGTCCAAGCGGAACGTTCGGCATCAGGGGAAGAATTTTCCCCATCTGCGTCAACTGGACTTCTCCGCTCTGCTCCTCCTCGACGCGATAGAATCGAACGGTGGCGCCGAGTTGCAGCGGATCGGTAAACGTCAGCAGACTCGAACCACTTGAAATGGGCTGCGAGTTGAGTTTGGTCCAAACCGCTCGTTCCGACAATTCCGAGGCGGCAAGGACGTTGTATTCTTTTCCCTGGGTGGCATTCCAGCGCAAAGTGATAGACTCGGCACCGCGTTCTCCGATCACTTGAATCGAGACGGTCAGCGGCACATTCGGTTGGGCAATGATCGGACAATGGGACGCCAAACACGACAAGAGCGTCAGCATCGAGAAGCTTCGCATAACGCATCAATCTGGTCCACGAACGAAGGCGATCGAAGGAAACCACGCTCAGTTTCCGGGTGCAGCGCGGAGCAAAGTTCAGGCCAGCCCTCGTGAACGCGCGTCACCGGTCGCGCTGGCCCGGCCACGGACCGTCAATGCTGTGGCGCAGATTTTGCCAGTTGAATATCAATCAAGCCCTCATTTCTGTCTGAATTCCTTGTTGTACTGACGCGTCTCGATATTTGAACGGCAAACCGTCTGGTATGAAACAAGCCCTTCAGTTAACCCGTCGAGAGTTTCTCGGAACAACAGCGTGCATTGCAGCGATCCGCTCGGCCAGGCCGCTCTCCGCGTTCGCTGGCGTCGATCGCCCGCCGAGAGATTCATGGCAAATCGGCTGTTACACCCGGCCATGGGACCAGCACGACTTCCGCATGGCTCTGGACGGCATTGCGGAAGCCGGCTTCAAATACGCCGGAATCATGACCGCCAAAGGCAAATCTTGGGTCATCATCACTCCTCAAACGACGCCGGAGGAAGCCGCGCAAGTCGGTGAGGACGTCCGAAGCCGCGGCTTGAGCGCGGTTTCGGTGTATGGAGACTTTCCAGCGACAGGTTCGGTCGAGAAAGGCGTCGAGAATTTGCGCCGGCTCATCGACAACTGCGCCGCATGCGGATCGCCGAACCTGATGCTCGGCGGGACCAGCGACAAGGATCGTTACCAGGCCTATTATCAAGCCATCGCCGAATGCTGCGATTATGCGCTCGGCAAGGGCGTGGGGCTAAGCATCAAACCTCACGGCGGCCTCAACGCCACGGGCGCGCAGTGTCGCAAGGCCCTTGGACTGGTGAGCCATAAAAACTTCGGCCTGTGGTACGATCCGGGCAACATTTACTACTACTCCGAGGGCGCGCTCGATCCCGTCGAAGATGCGGCGAGCGTCGATGGCCTGGTCGTAGGGATGAGTGTCAAAGATTATCTGCCTCCCAAAGAGGTCATGGTCACGCCCGGCACTGGCAAGGTCAGGTTCCCCGAAGTCATCGCACGATTGAAGCAAGGCGGTTTTACCCATGGACCGTTGGTCGTGGAATGTCTCAAGCGCGGCACCGCCTCAGAAATCACGGCTGAAGCCAAAAAGGCGCGGCAGTTCTTGGAGGAACTCATCGGGCAGAAGTATTGACGAGACCGTTGGATGAACGACAGGTCGGCGTTTGTAGTCCCGGCTTAAGCCGGTTCGGGCCGCCTAAAGGCGGGACTACAAACCTTCCGCGTGTAGTCCATCCCACGGTCTCTTCTGTAG
>JACQWK010000028.1 GCA_016209525.1 Verrucomicrobiota bacterium | reverse complement strand
GTTTCTGATTTCGGAATTCGGAATAGGGCTATGCACTTGACTCAAGTGGCCACAACCGATTGTGCCAAGTGCTTGGCTGCGGCTACCACTGGCGGCGGTTACTGGAGTGAAGTGCATAGGCCAAATTCGGAATTCGGATTTATTCCTGCCTACGGCATTTCGTAAAACGCGCTCGAAACGCTGCGGCTGAGCTGGGATTTCGGTCCACCCGGCCGAGGGATCGCCCGGACGCGCCCCATCCAGACTTCGCGGCAGCCGATCGCGTAATTCGCTGCGGCCAATTGCGCGCCGTAGTGCCAGTCGCCGCTCTGTTGCAGCAAACCGGCATCCTTGACTTCGGCTTCGACTGGGCATTGCGGCCACGGCTCGTGCCAGACACGGAAAACCACTTCTCGACTGCCACGCAGCGCAAACGCGGTGTAGCGCTCGGTGGCAAACTCCGCCAACGAGCCAGGGCTGGCTGCGGCGAACCGTGCATCGCTCGGAAGTACTGCTCGGTAATTGAGCGAGCCTCCGAGGACTCCCAGTACGTGGCCCGTGAGACGGCCAACTTCATGCGAGTGCGCATATCGCATTCGTCCCAGGTGCCACGGCAGTTGAAGGCCTGGCAAGCGGCCTAGCAAACAGAGCGGATGCGAGAGCCATTGGGAGATGAAATAGACCCCCGGTTCGCCGCCATGGTGCACATAGGCGCGCACATTGAAAAAGTGGTTGGTCGCCGCAGGCCGGAACAACCACTCGCCGAACTTTCCGCTTCGGCGCGGTCGAAAACGCCGCATGGTGAAGGCCGCCAGGCTGACGATGGCTTTGCCTTCGAACAGCTCCAAAGCAAACGGCACCTGCGGTTGCAGCGCCGCTGGATCGAGTTTGTAATGTACGAAAAGCGCGCGCGGCCATTCGCAAAGGAAGGCCGGCTTGCCTTCTGCGGCGAGAAATCTCTGCCGAGCCAGACCGCTGAGCGTGCAGCCGCACGGCGAGTCTCCCATTCGCGCGGAAGTGGCATTGCTCGACAAGGTCGTCGTGCCTGCCCCGGGGAACTTGTGGTTCATTTCCGTTTCGGAGCTCATGTTCCGCAGTTCTCGCAAATTCTTGTTCGGTGCAACGTCTCAGCCACCGCCGAACGCCGCCATGGCGTAAACCGTCGCGAATCCGCCGTAGATGGCGAGCAATGCCGCATGAATGGCCGTGCGGCCGGTCTGCCCTCGCCAGTGGCTGCTGGAGTAGTACGTGGCCTGCAGCACAGTTCGCAGCGCCCAAAATAGTCCGATGCCGGCAGCCAGCCAGCGGCATACCGCGTTTGTACTGAACTCGCCTGCGAAGCGCCAGGTCATGACCGCGAAGAGCGTCAAAGTCACCGAGATGAACCAGCAGTGCACATGGAAGACTTGGCGCACGAGCAAAGGCATTCGAGCCAGGTCCTCCCGCCATCCCAAAATGCGGATCAGGCACAGATTCAGAATGGCGATGGCCAATTGGCCGGCGGCCGCGGCTCTGAGCAGCCAGGGCCATTCGAAGATCGCTGTGTCTGTAATGTCAGCATTCACAGAAATCGATGTTCAAATAAAAAGGAGCCTAGCCGCCCGTGATTCCCAAAAGGTTTCTGGCCTTGGCGCCCAGTTTCACAAACTTCGTCAGCGCGCCGCTCGGCCACTGTCGAACTTGCGCATACCAGGCGGTGGTTGTTTCGAAAAAGCCGTGCAAATCGCGCAGGCGATCTTCGGTGTATTCATCGGTCTCTTTGTCCTCCTCGGCCTCCGCGATGCATTCCCTCAACACGGCCAGCGTGGGGTCGATCTCTCTCCGCTTCCGTTCGTCCAGCACGATGCGGAACATTTGCCAGACATCTTTCATCGACTCGAAATGGTCGCGCTTGTCGCCCAGGATGTGCACGAGCTTCACGATGCCCCAGCCTTGCAGTTCCTTGAGGCTGGTGCTGACGTTTGAGCGCGCAACGCCCAAAGTCTCGGCGATGGTTTCGGCCGGGAGCGGGGTCGGCGACAGAAAGAGCAGCGCGTGAATCTGCGCGACGGTCCGATTGATGCCCCAGCGCGTGCCCATCTCGCCCCAGTGGAGGATGAAGCGTTGTTGAACCGGTGAAAGTGTTGTCATTGTATCTGACAGTTCTGTTACAACAGAAATTACTGTATTTAGAAACAATGTCAAGCGCTCCTTCGGCAATTCTCTTCATGAACCGCCTGATCGGAGCGCGGGCGGCTCGACCGCACGTCTCTCAAGCTCGTCCGAAAGTGCGGGCGAGTCGCCCGCGCTCCAGGCCAATCGTCGGTTCATGGAGAGCTTCCACGGTTTACCAACCGTGCACACCGCCCACGAACCGGGGAGGTTCATGGGAAGATTTGCTGGCTCCCATTACGCGCTCGCTCGCCGAGGCGCGTTTCCCCAATTCAGACATGAGAGAAGACAAGCGATTCAGGTTGGGAAAGCGTCGGATTCATTTCCCCTATTCTGATTCCTGCTCGTGCGCATACTCTTGCTCGGAACAAGATCAAGAGCAGGAGCGAGAGCATGGAATCTCACCCCCGAGTGAACGCCGGCGGGCGTCTCACTCGTGCCGGAGGGCCTCAATTGGATCCAAGCTCGCGGCGCGCGAGGCAGGATAGAGTCCGAAGACGATTCCCACGGCGCCCGAGATGCTGAACGCCAGCAACACCGAGAGCGGCGTCACAATCGTCTTCATTTCCGTCAATTGCGATACGACGAGCGGTGTCAGAACTCCCAAGAGCACGCCGATGAGCCCTCCGCCGACCGCCAGCACGATGGCTTCCACCAAGAACTGGGCGGTGATGTCCCGTTGCTTGGCTCCGAGCGCGCGGCGAATCCCGATCTCGCGCGTTCGTTCCGTGACCGTCGCCAGCATGATGTTCATGATGCCGATGCCGCCGACGAGCAAGGAAATACTACCGATGACTGCAAGCAGAATGAGAAAGCGGTCTCGCGTCCGCTCGGCCTCGCGCAGGCGATCGAGTGGAATGGTAACCGCGAAATCGGGCTTGAAATGGTTTGCCTGCAGCCAGTCCTTGACAGC
>JACQWK010000027.1 GCA_016209525.1 Verrucomicrobiota bacterium | reverse complement strand
CCGAAGTTGTCGGTGATCGTAGCGCAGCCGTCCTCGGCTGCGAGTTCGAGCGGCGTCTCGCCGCCGGGCCGCGTCCGAGCGGGACGCTCGGCGAACTCGCAGGCGAGACGCCCGCGCTACCGACAACCGGTGGATGCACTGCCGTTGTCGGAGTTGGGCGGATTCAAAAATCGCACGGAGGACAGTAACCGCCGAGGTAACGAGGCGGACCGTGCCAAATCTGAAATGCGCAATTGAAATCCGCCTCCTCACGTCGGCGGCTACGTGTCTTGAATCGGCCTTGCAAAACGGGTAAGCTTCGCGGCGATGAGAGCTGAAGAAATCAAGAATCTGGTGGAGCGGCAACCTTTTCGGCCGTTTGCCGTAAGGCTTAACAACGGAGTCCAATACACTTTCACCAAACCGAGGAGCATCGGCGCCCCTGAAGATTGCCGCATGATCTTTTACTTTGGCGAGTCCGAAGCCGTGCGCATCGACACGGACAGCATTGTCGAGATCATCGAACGGCAATAGGTCCGAGCCTCACTTCGCATTCACGTCGTAGCACAGCAGCACATCCTGATCGCGGAGATACAGTTTGCCGTTCGCGATTACCGGATGCGGCCAGCTATTCTGACTGCTTCGATCCGGTTGGTCGAATCGGCTCTTCTCCTTGTATCCGGCGGAAGTCGCTTCCACCAAGGCCACCGTGCCTCGGCCGCTCTCGCTCCGCAGATACAAATGGCCGTCCGCATAAGCGAGCGATCCTTTGCCCAGTCGTTTATCGGTCCAAACGACCTCGCCGGATTTGAAGTCCTGGCAAATCCAGCCTCGGCTGCCGGAATAGCCGTAAAGGTAATCCCCAATTCGCACCACGCCGCCATGGTGGTTGGCCATGTTTCGGTTCGCATAAACTTGGGCCGCTTTGAATCCGCCCGCAGCCGCGGTGATCTTGAACAAATTGCAGCCGACTCCATAGTCCGAAGTGACGAATGCGGAGCCATCGTGCACAATCGGTGTGGCGACAACTGCCGTGGCGCCACGCCGCGCAGCTCGCCAGAGCACATCGCCGTTTTCCGCCGCGATCCCGGCCACGCTCGCATCCGTCAACACGACATATTGCCGGCGGCCGCCCAACTGCACGGGTAACAACGAGGCGTAGGCCGCGGCATCGGTCAGGCCAGCCGATCGCCAGACCATCGCGCCTGTGGTGTTGTTCAAGGCGATAACCGTGCCTTTGGAACCGCCCGGCGTGCCAACCAGGTTGTCTCCATCCACCAGCGGCGATTCCGAGTAACCCCAGTCAGACATGAGATCGCCCTGGAAATCCTTGGTGAAACTCTTGCGCCATTTTTCCTTGCCGGTCGCGGCCTCCAGGCAGACCAAGTCTCCAAACTGGCCGAGTCCAAACACAAGTTCGCCATCCACCGTCGATGTGGCGCGGGGGCCGGCATATCCCCCCGGAGCGCCGGGTCTGCCGAATGGCGATGACCAAAGAATCTTTCCAGTTTTCTCATCGAGAGCGCGCACGAAGCTGGAATCTGGGCCGTCGCCCATCGTGAAGACCTTGCCGTTCGCGACCGACACGCCTGAATAGCCTGAACCGAGTCCTTTGGTTTTCCACGCCAGCGGAGGGCCGCCGGAGGGCCACGCTTTCAACAGTCCGGTTTCAGTGGAGACGGCGTCGCGATTGGGCCCGCGCCATTGCGGCCAGTCACTCGCCTGGAGCGACGCGATCGAAGCCGCAAGAACAGAGCATTGAATTAGAAAGGTCGGCCAAAGTGGACGCGCCGGCGCCGAGCGGGCTTCGTTTCGCTCAAGTTCTCTGGGAGCGTGTTTTGAGAATGAGTGGAACGGGCTACCAGCCCATTTTCGGCAGCAACCTGCTGCCGAATGCAGCGGCAGGCTGGTAGCCTGCCGCCACAGGCCAGTGGTCTGTTCCGCCCAAAAGGCATTTTCAAAACATGCTCTGGGGCCTTTGAGGAAAACAATACGTAGCATAGAATCTCGACTAACTGTTAAAGGCTTTTCGCGACGCTGGCAACGCGGCGTCGATGGGATTCGCCACCTTGCCAGTTTGGTTCGTTGGACGCTTTCACGAAGTTCTCGATTCAACCGAGTTTGAGCTTGAGTTCGATCGTGCTCGGCCGACTATGTCCGCTCATGAAATCCGAGCGGCCGTTTCTCAGGGATTGTCCAACAAATGGGTGGGACGGGCTACCAGCCCGTTCTTGGCGGCAACCTGCCGCCAAGAATCTCAGCGAGTTGGTAGTACGCGGCAACAAGTCGGCCGCCAGTTCAACTCAAAAGGCAATTCTCAGCCAGGCTCTTTGTCTCGCCCTCCTCCTGCCCGTCTTTCTCTCGTGCCATTTTCGAGCGATGAATGCCGCCGCCCCGAGCGACCAGGGTGACCAGACCTTATCGAAACAAACCTTCACCTACAAAAAGGTCGATGATTGCGAAATCAAGGCGGATGTCTATGGGCCGGGCGGCAACCAAAGGCGGCCGGGAATCCTATGGATTCACGGTGGCGCGCTCATCGGGGGCAGCCGGACGGGGTTGGGCCGCGACCAATTGCAGCGATACCTCTCCGCCGGCTACATCGTTGTCTCGATCGATTACCGTCTGGCGCCGGAAACGAAATTCAAAGGGATCATTGAAGATCTCCAGGATGCGTACCAGTGGGTTCGGACAAAAGGGCCTGATTTGTTTCAGATCGACCCGGACCGCCTGGCGGTGATCGGGCATTCCGCCGGTGGATACCTGACGCTCATGAGCGGCTTTTGCCTCAGCCCGCGCCCGAAGGCCTTGGTCCCGTTTTACGGATACGGCGATATCGTCGGCGAATGGTACAGCCGCCCGGACCCTTTCTATAATCGCCAGCCGGCAGTGCCGAAGGACGAGGCCTATCAAGCCGTGGGGAAGCAAATCATCTCCGAAGGCTCCGGCGGGAAGCGGTTTCGTTTCTATCTCTACTGCCGGCAGCAAGGTCTCTGGCCCAAGGAAGTCGCCGGCCTTGATCCCGAAAAGGACCCGAGCGCATTCGACCGGTTTTGTCCGGTGCGGAACGTGACCGCGGAGTATCCGCCCGCGTTGCTCCTTCATGGCGACCAGGACACCGACGTGCCGTACCAACAGTCGGTCCTCATGGCCGACGAATTGAAACGCCTCGGCGTCGAGCACGAACTGATCACGATGAAGGGCCGTGGCCACGGCTTCGACGGGGGCCGCGACGGCATGAAGGATCCTGAGATCTCAGCAACTTTCGACCGGGTGGTGGCGTTTTTGGATAAGCACCTGAAGTGAGCGCGGTTGAGCTGACGGAATCATTCTTAGCGAAAGCCGGAGGCTGGGAAGCCGTGAAACGGGCGAGGAGCCTGCTGGCGCAAGGCTCTGTCCTGAGTTCGGACTGGAAACCGCCTGTGTTGAAAGGGGTGGTTCAGGAGGGCTCAATCTCCTACCGCGCCGGGCTGGTGATCAAGGGCGGCATCGATTTGGAAAACCTGTGTAGTTGCCGCGATTCCCGCCAATGGGGAACCATCTGCGCTCACTCGGTGGCGATCGGTCTGCATTTCCTGAGCCCGAAGCCGGATGCCGCGATGGCCGCTCCAACCACTGGTCGGCCCACCACGGAGGACAGGAAGTCCGCCGAACGAAAGGGCACGACAACTGGGTCTCCGCTGCCGCCAAACCGGGAGGCGAAGCAGTTGCAGCGCGCGGCCCCCAATGACCCCGGTGAGCCGGCCGAAATCTTCATCGTATTCCCGCCGAACTTGGCTCAGGCGTTGAGCAAAGGCCGCGTGACGGTCTGTTTGGAGGGGAAGTGGAAAAGCGGTCGTGCGCCGTTGAACGCTTTGCCGGCCGATGTCCCGTTTCGGTTCTCGACGGAGGACCAGGCGCTCTTGCAGGAGGTCGAACACCTCGGGGGCGGCGACACACCGGCGGTTCTCGCGCTTGGCGCGGAACAGTTCGCCGGTCTGCTGACGCGTTTGGTGGATCACCCCCGCATCTCATTCGGGCGATCACAATCGGCGGCGGTCACGGCCTCGCCGTGGCCGGCAACCGTCCGGGCGCAACTCGAAAGTTCGGGTGAGATTCGACTGGGTTTGGTTTCTTCCGGGGATGCGCCCGCGCTCATCCTTGGCGAAACCTCCTGGGTTTTGCGGAACCATCGTTTTCAGCCCGTCGGCCTGCCCGGAACCTACTTCCAGCTCTTCCAGGGATCGATGCTCCTTTCGCGGAGCCGCGTCCCCGAATTCCTAACCCGGGATTGGCCGATCTTCCGAATGAACTGCGAACTGCAAGCGAACTTTCGCCTCGAGGATTTTGTCCTCGAAACGCAACTGCCAAGCTTCCAGCTCTCCCTGACCGGCGGTCTTGCGCAACTCCAGGCCCGGCTGCAATGCTCGTACGGCCCGCAAGTGTTTGCCTTGGGAAACGAACCGCACCCCGCGTCTATTTGGTGGCCGGATGCGAATTCGCCGATGCGCTACTTCGCTCGCAACGTGGATTCGGAGAGAATGGCCCTCGCGCGGCTGATGCGCGCAGGTTTCAGAGGCCCCGACGCGCAAGCTCGCTATCAACTGTCGGGCCAGAACGAAGTGCTGAATTTCTTCGGCCGCGAATATCCCCGGCTGCAAAAGGAGTGGCAGGTCTCGCTCGAAGAACGTCTGGACCGAAGCGTCGCGCAGAATCTCGAACGCATTGAACCGAGATTTCAAGGAACTTCATCGGGCGAGCAGTGGTTCGAGCTCAACCTGTCCTACGGAACCCCGGGCGGCGAACGCTTTTCTGCCTCAGACATCCAACGCCTGATTTTGTCCGGCCAAAGCCACACTCGCCTCAAGAATGGCCGCATCGCCGTGCTCGACACCGGCGCTGTCGAAGAATTGCACGAAGTGCTGCTGGACTGTTCTCCGCAACAGGAACGGGGCGTGTACAGAATCGAGAATCGCCAGAGGGCGTTTCTGGAATCGACGTTGAATGAAGAGGCCGGTTGGCGAATTCAAGGGCCGGCTTCGGGCGGGTCCGAAGCCGTGGGGAAGGCTTCCAGTCTGCCGGTTCACGCGGCGTCTTCACCCCGTGGTTCCGGCGGCAGGATGCCGCCAGAACCGGCAGACAAGATGTCTGCCCCACAGTTAGGCAGCCTTGAGAGCGTCCTCCGTCCGTACCAGAAGCACGGGGTGGCCTGGCTGCATTTTCTTCGGCGGCACCAATTCGGCGGCATCCTGGCCGACGAAATGGGCCTGGGGAAGACGCTGCAAACCTTGGCGTTTCTCGAAACCGTCGTGAGGTGTCGCGAGTCCCAAAACGTGGGGCAGGCTTCCAGCCTGCCGGTTCACGCGGCATCCTTGCCGCGTGGTTCTGGCGGCAGGATGCCGCCGGAATCGGCAGACATGATGTCCGCCCCGCAGGCTCAGACTCGCGCCGACAACCGCAGGCCGTCGCTTGTGGTTTGTCCGTCGAGCCTCGTGTTTAATTGGATGGCCGAATCGCGGAAATTCACTCCGCATCTGCGCGTGCTGGCTTTGCAGGGACCGCGACGGCGGGAAGTTTTCGATCAAATGCCCCATGCCGACTTGGTGGTCACCAGCTATGCGCTCATCCGCCGGGACGCGGATTTGTATCGCGGCCTGGAATTTGACACAATGATCCTGGACGAGGCCCAGCACATCAAGAATCGCCAAACCCAAAACGCGCAAGCTGTCAAAGGCATCCGAAGCCGGCATCGGCTGGTGCTGACAGGCACGCCGCTGGAGAACTCGGTTCTGGATCTCTGGTCGATCTTCGCTTTTCTGATGCCCGGCTATCTCGGCTCCGCCAAAGATTTTCGAGAGCGTTATGAGGCGCCGATCACGCGCGACAAGAACACCGCCGTGCAGAATCGATTGGCTCGCCGGGTCCGGCCGTTCCTCTTGCGCCGTTTGAAGCGAGAAGTCGCTCCGGACCTGCCGCAGAAGATCGAACAGGTGGCCTTTTGCGAATTGACCGAGGACCAGCAATCTGTGTATCGCCAGGTTTTGGAAGCCAGCCGCCGCGAGGTGCTGGAGGCCGTCCAGACCCAAGGCGCCGCCAGGAGCCGCATGATCCTCCTCACCGCGCTGCTCAGGCTCCGCCAGGTTTGTTGCGACCTGCGCCTTCTCGACCTTGAAAACACCGAGCCGGAGACCGCCTCCGGAAAACTGGAGCTTTTCCAGGAACTGTTGGACGAAGCGATCGACGGCGGCCATCGAGTGCTGGTCTTCAGCCAGTTCACCCGCATGCTGAACTTGATCCGAGATCGATTGTTCGCTGGAAACGTGGAGCACTGCTATTTGGATGGCGCGACGCTGAATCGCGCCGAGGTGGTCGGCAGATTTCAATCAGACGCCGCGATCCCAGTGTTCTTGATCAGTTTGAAGGCGGGTGGACTTGGCTTGAACCTGACCGCTGCGGATACGGTGATTCACTTTGACCCATGGTGGAATCCGGCCGTGGAAGACCAAGCGACGGACCGCGCGCACCGCATTGGCCAAACGCGGGTCGTCACGAGTTACAAGCTCATCACTCGCGGAACCGTCGAAGAAAAGATTTTGACGTTGCAGGCGCGCAAACGCGAAACGTTGGGCGCGATCCTGGTGGGGGAGGAAGAATTGGCCCAAGCACTGACCTGGGAGGAAATCCAAGCGTTGCTGAGTTGAGGAAGCGTCGGCAATCTTTCTTGGAAGAGCTTCTCCAGCGAATCGGCCAAACCCACATAGCGGTCGGCAGAGTCACCGTTGGGCTGCCGAACCGCGCAGCGCACGAAGCTCACTTATTGACGAGACCGATGGATGAACGACAGGTCGGCGTTTGTAGTCCCGGCTTTAGCCGGTTCGGGCCGCCTAAAGGCGGGACGACAAACCTTCCGCGTGCAGTCCATCCCACGATCTCCTCTGTATATCCCATGGGGCCTGAATAGCTCCGCCACCGCGCTCAATTTCAGTCCGGCCCACTGGGACATACCAGAGCGACTGCCAGTACGCCCGATCGGCCGCATACGTGTCGATGACCGCATCGGGCTCAAGTGCGCGGGGCAATATCCCATAACGCTTCATCTCGCGGATGTATTCCGGGCCGGGCCGGAAACCTGGCATGTCGAAGCGCTTCATCCTGTCCAGCGCGCTTTTCGTCTCGCACACGCTCGCCAGGAGAGTCCGATAGTCGGGATCTTCGGTGTCGGCGAACACCCCCGGCGTTTCGTTTCCCTTCTCGCGGCAGATGCCGTATCCACCCGCCTTCTTCGTGAGCGGTCCCAGGAGGAGCAATGATTTCTCGGGCCGAGTGAGGTTGTAGAGGAGGTGACGCGAAAAACGGATGCGCGGATCGGTGAAACGGCTTTCCCACGGAGGCATCCCCAAATCGTCGGACGGTGAGGACGGCAAGCGCAACGCCCCCGTGTGACAGGCGCCGCAGCGCCGGGCGAGAGCGGATGCGGCGGCCTTCACCGCCGGCCATGCCGTGTCGCTTCGATCCAGGACATCTTCACGGTAAGCGCCGATCATGCCCGTGCCCAGCGCGGCGTAGGTGCCGGCATACGGAGCGCCGGTCTCGATCCAGAGACGGATCATTGTCCGCTCGTGCGGAGTCAGCTTCGCTTCGTAATGATTGCCATCGATCAATTTCATGAGAGGACTCGCGGCGCTGCCCAAGGCCCGCGGTGGATAGTTGCTTCGCGGCAGGTTTCGGCCATCTGAGATCTGACCGCGCACCGTCAGCATCCAGAAACTGTGCGCGAAGAACGGCCCGCGGTCGCCGGAGAGGATCACGCTGCCCTCGCGCCGTTCGTAGTCGTGGCATCGCACGCAGTGACGGTCAAGAACGGGCTGGATGTCACGCGGGAAATCGAACACCTCGGGTATGCCCGGAATTGGCCGGACGCTGGCTGGGGGACGCCGCAGCGCCAGGAGACCAGGAGTCTGCGGGGCAGACACTTTGGCTGCCAGTTCGGGTAGCATCTTGCCGCCCGAAGGCCGGAATAAGGATGCCCCTTGAATCGTCAGGTTAGAAGCCTGACCCACATTCGGTGTTTCAGTGCGATGTTCGTGGCAGCCCACGCAACTCATCGTCTCGCCGGGCTGAAGCGTCAGGAAGCTCTGCATGCGTTTGGCCGCGAGGCCGGCGCCGTCGAGAGCCACGAAGAAAAAGCTCCGCAAGGCCGGGAGTTCGAAATAGGCCGAACCGTCGGCCTCGACTGGAACGGTGCCCATAACCCGTTCGAGGGTGAAGGTGCCGTTGTAGCTGATCGGATCCCCGCTGCCGGTGAAGTTGATGGGCTTGGGCAAAGTTTCCAAAACGAGGAGTTCCCGGATTTCGCCGCGCTTCACGCCGTCCATGTTTCGCCCGTGATAAGCATCAGCCAGGATCAGCGTGCCAGTGGTCTGTTTCAGGTCGCCTCGCGGCGGGACGATCGCTTCGCGTGACCGCGCGAGGAGCGGGCGCGGTTCATGGCACTCCAGGCCCGCGTCTTGGTCCCCTTTGGGCAAGGTGTAGAGCGCCTGCGTGGCTCCTTGCCCGTCCAACAAAAGAATGCTGGACCGCCGGGCCGCGAGAAATCGGTCCCCGGAAAGCGGGTACGGGTCGCGGAAGTCCGGTTGCGCGCTGACACGCCTTGCACAGGCTTCCGCGTCCGGTCCCCGGCTTGGATCAACGACGGTGACATAGCCGTCGTGCTCGCGGCGGCCATGCCCCGGGGAGAACGACGCGACGATCTTCTGTGTTCCGGGAATGGGCTTGGCGTCGAGCATGGCCGTGCCCGGATGCATGTTGCCGAAGAAAACCGCCTGCGCTGTCCCATCGGGGTTGGCGGTCCAGAGATGGTGATAGGCCACTTCGCTCCGATCCACGTACTCCCAGCGGGTGTAGAGCACGCGCCCATCGGGCAAAACCCAGGGCGTGTTGTCGTGCTGATTGTTGCTGGAGAGGGCGCGGAGCTTCCCGCCGTCGCCATCGCAGCGATGCAGAACGGCCACTTCGGTGGGCCAGCAGTTGACCCAGCGCCGGCAGCGGCTCGAGCAAAAAAGAATCCCGCCGTCCGGCAGATAAGTCGGTTCTATATCGTCCCAAGGGCCAGCGGTGATCTGGCGCAATCCGGCGCCGTCGGCCTGAATCTCATAGAGGTTGAAATTGGAGGTCCCGCCCTTGCGATACGAGAACAGGATTCTCTGTCCGGCGTAATGGACTTGCGGATCGCGGACCGAACCGTCCGGGTCGTCCACGAGCACCGTCACGCGGCCTGTTCGGAGGTTCAGGCGGCACAACTTTCCTCCGCGACCGTAGGCCTTGCGCTCCGGAGCGAACGCGAAGTAACCGAAGTTGGCGTAGTAGTGCGGATCCTTCCCTAGTTGGCGGACGGCAAAGACGATCTCTTCTGCTTCCGCCGCCGGCGCTGGCTGATTGGGGTCGATCGAGTCGGGCTTGGCGGGTAGTGGGGCGGTAAAGATCGCGAAGACCACCAATCCAAGGAGCACGCTGAGAGCCTGATTGAAGCAACTGTGTTGGGTGGCACAGGCTACCAGCCTGTACCGTCCGGCAACCTGCCGGACGGAACAGGTGTGGCGTCGTCGAGTAATTCGGGCGCTGGCTTCATGGCGGCTCCGGCGGCCATTCCGGTCGGCAGGTTGCCAACCGGGGAGGGCAGGTTGCCCGCGCCACCCGTTTTTCAAACACGCTCTCATGAGCCTACGCTTGGGCCGAGTCAAGGCCTCGAATCATGTAGGCTTGGAGAATTCCGGATTCGTCGGAGTTAAAGAAGCCCAACGAGCCGTCCGGCGAGAGGAACGGATGGATGTGAGCCGTCTTCACGCACGATGATTTCGGGCCGAGCAGGTCGGTGAACTTCTTGGCGGCTTCCTGGCCAGGCCGGCCGAGTTCAGCCAGAAAAACTCGCGCGCGCTTGTCCAGCGGCCCGGCGTCGCTGATCAAGCGATTTCCGGCTCGATCCGTGGCGAAATGATAAAAATGCGGATTCGGGAATGTTCGGCTGAGGTCGTTGCGGATTGCTCCCGGCGTTTGGATGCCGGCGTGCCCGGCGTGCGGCGCCGAGAGACTTTCGATGAGCTGAGCTTCCGCCGGCTTTCGGGTGGACGTGCTTGTGATGGCCCAGGTGCTTTGACCGCGCCAGCATTGGTGACCCTGGCAAAATTCGTTTCCGTCTCGGCCCCAGGGCAAGTTGCGGAAGTTGCCGCCATCATCGCGAATGACGTGGATGTCCGCGCCTTCGCCACCGGTCAATTTCTGGATTTCCCCTTTCGCGTTGCAGGCATTTCCGTGGTTCTCCTGGATGAGGATGTCGCGCCGTGCGTTCGGATCAGCCGATCGGCAATACTGGGGATGCATATTGCACCAACTGGGGCCGTGAATGATCAGATGCACCGCCGCCTTTTCGACGTCGAAAACCAGCAACCCGAAAGGCGCGCCTTCGGTTTTCCCGTCGCCCAGAAAGGCCGAAATGGCCAGGCGCTTCCCATCGGATGAAATGGTGGACAGCGGATAGATCCGGCTTGGGCGAAACTTCGTTCCAGGCAGGGGAGAATCCACGGCGAGGATGGTTTGGCGATCCGTGGCATCCAGCCTCACTCGCTTCAAAGTCAGGCGGCCTCCCCCGATTTCGGTCTGGTCCACGAAATAGTAGAGATATTTGTCGTCGGGCGAAACGGACGGGCCGGTGGCGCCGATCTCATCAGTGAGGGGATGCAGCGCGCAGCCGTTGGCGATGTCGCAGAGCAGATATTGGTGTTTCGGATCGCGTTTGTCGCTGCCGTGAGCATGGGCGGAGCGGTGGAGGACAAACCGTTTCGAATCCGTCGTGAAAATCTGCGCTTCCATATAGACGTGGGAGCTGGGTACGTCCGGTTCGGCGGTGAGCTGAAGCACTTCCATCCCTTTGAGAGATTGGGCATCCAACAGGTCGGGACGGACTACCGGGCCGGGCGCTTTGCTGGTGGAGAAATGCGATGGCGCGGCTGCAAAAAGCCGCTTCATGGATTTGCTGGCACCCGCCAGCAGACAGGTGGCGGCCAACCCCGAGCGGCTCAGAAAGGCGCGGCGTGTGGTGGTTCGTGTCAGATGATGTTGGTTTTTTCTTTTCATGGAGAATGACGTTGTCATTGATGGCGCAACTATAAATCGGAATTACGCAATGAAAATCTGCGCTACGATGAAGCCGTCAACGCCGTTCGCGCCAGACCCAGCCGTGTGCTGCGATTTCAATAGTCTCACCGTCAAGCTGCGCGGTCACTGGTTCGTCGCGGAAACTATAGACGCACCGCGCGCGTCCAAAAAGATACAGGGCAACGCCTGTCGGCGCGTTGAAGCGCACTTCGATGGGCGCGAGGAGCGTCGCGCGTAATTCATCCGCCAATTTTTCTGGAATCTCGGCGAGACCGAGCGGCTTCGGGGCTAGGAGCCGCTCGCCGGCGTCCAAGAAGTCCTGCTCTGAGAACGTGCGGACATTCAGGACGTGCACGTGCCCCTGGCCGGACGCATTGACCGTCAGCCACGGAACAGGCTGCCCATCCACCCGAGAGCCGATCAGGACCTGAGCGCCGTTTGTCGCAAGGCTCGCATCAAGCTGGATCGGCGTCGGAAGTGTGAACAAGCCGGAGCCGGTCTGCACCGTAGTCGCGTCAGCAGGGACGCTGGTCGATCCGACTTCCATGCCGGCGATTTTGCCAGCGGATTGTCCGAGGGCTCGAACGAAGGCCGGAGTCAACACCAGCGTCCCTCCGCGTTCAAGGTGCCGCCGCATTTTGTCGAGCATGTTCGGGTCCGCGGCGGCTTGGGCGGCGAGAAACGCCATGCGGGTAGTCTCCGGATAACGGGCAACGGGCACGACAGGGAGGCCCATCATCGCCAGATAGTCCATGAGATACTGGTTGTCATGCGGCTCGCTGTTCGCCGGTTTGTAGAAGGCGATGCCGTCGATTTGTTGTCCCCGAACCTTCCCGGCCAATTCGAACAGGCCGGGAAGCCGCGCCGCGAGCAGCGCGTCGCCCGCGTGCCCCTCCACCAGATCGCCCAGGTGAAACAGGGTTAACTCCCGTGCTCCGGCCAGCACGCTCTGGTAAGCTTGATCGATGAAATGTTGCGCGCTGCACTCGATGTGGTCGAACCATGCTCCGCGCACCTTTTCTCCGGCGACCGAAGCCAGCCAGCGAAAGTTCACATAGCCCTCGGTGGGCTGAACGAAGCCCATCCGGCGCGTCTTCGGATCCCGCACTTCCGTGCCGACCCATATTTGATCGAACCGACCCGACATCCGCGGCGGATCATAGCCGAACTTGTGGAAGCGGTCATACCACTGAGGATATTTCAGAATCAGGCGAATGCCGGGCTGCGCGTTCCGTGACGGTTGCACGATGACCGGATCGATCAACGAAACGAGCAGCTCGCGGCGGTATTCGCCCCACTCACGCCCCGCTCGAGCGCGGTCCGACTCCGGTGAGGTATCGCCGGTGCAATAGAAGTCATCCACGATGAGCTCATCAAAGATGGGGGCGTTCTCCGAAAAGAATCCGCTCACGTCGCGCTGAGTTTTGGCGCTTTCCCAATTCAACCAGCTCAGCCCGCCGTTTTGCCGGACGCCAAAGGTGCGTCCTGGAACGGTCGCAATGCCTCCGGCGCAGCGAAGCCCGCGCGAGCGAAAGAAATCGCGGACAGCCCGCAGAGACTCCGTCTGGACGTACTCGTCGCCGCGCCGGCCTTCGAGAAAGAGGCGGGAGACTCCCAGCGGTTGAAGGATGCCCGCCACTTTCTCGCGGCTTGCTGGTGTTGCCAGGTGTCTCTGGACGTCGCCCGCCGTGGCATAGACGCTGATTTCGAGCGCCGGACCACCACCCGCCGGTGGCGAAACGATCAGGAACAGCGAGAGACCCATCAGCGACGAGATCAGCATAAATCAAAATCAGAAAAGTCTGGGCAGTCACTAATAGCTCCGAATCGATGTTGAAATGCGTTGACTCTCGTCAAGGAACCCAACCGGAAGACTGTTAGCTAACAGCTCTATGAAGCCGCGGGCCGGTACCTGGTTGGTCTGCGTGAATCACGGACGGACACAGCGCGGCAAATCGCAATCGGAGTTATCAGTAATCAGTAATCAACGATCAGAGACGTTTGCGCAGGAAGACAAAACTTTCATGGACAGCCTCCCGGCCGATGTAGTCACTCATTGGGACCATGAACCAGAGCCCGGTAGGGCGCGTCTGTCCCAGCGCGCCGTTCTTCAGGCACCGTTCTTTCGGCGCGCTGAGACAGGCGCGCCCTACCTTGCGGTTCATGGAAAGTATTACAGGCAGGGAGCGCCGCGCCGCGGCGTCCCCGCACTGTGCAGGCGCGGAACACTTCTCCACGAGAGCGGGGATTCTTGCACTGACGCCGCACTTTGTTCCGCTGCTGCACGCAGCGGGGACAGCGCCGGCGCGCCGTCCCGACCTTCAAGATGTTGATCCTGAGAATCGTTGATGAGAAATCGAAAATTGTTGATCGGGGTATTGCTCGCACTGGCGTCCGCAAGTCTTCACGCCGCTACAGGCGCACTTTCCGCGGAATTCTTGCGGTGCGAATACCGCGTTGATCCGGCGGGCATGGATGTTCGGCAGCCGCGTCTGAGTTGGGTGCTGATTTCAGAACAGCGTGGCCAGAAGCAGACGGGCTATCGCGTCCTGGTGGCCAGCACACCGCAATTGTTGGCCCAGAACTCGGCCGATCTGTGGGAAAGCGGCCAAGTGGGTTCCGACCAAACTGTCCATGTGGTTTATGAGGGGAAACCTCTCGGATCGCGTGCGCGCGCCTTCTGGAAAGTGCAGGTCTGGGACAGAGAGGGGGCTGCTTCGGTTTGGAGCCGGCCGGCTTCGTGGACCATGGGGCTGCTGGAGCAATCGGATTGGAAGGCCCAATGGATTGCCGACGCATACAGCGTTGCCGAGTCTGGACGCGTTCCAGAGGCCAGCCGCAAGCCTCCTAACAAGGACGCGCCGCCACCGAAAGCACTTCCCGCGACTCTGGTGAGAAAGACGTTCGACCTGGATGCCCCCATCGAGCGCGCCACCGCATACGTGACCGGTCTCGGACTATACGAGTTGCGCCTGAACGGGCATCGCGTGGGCGATCAAATCTTGGCGCCCGAATGGACCAATTACCGAAAGCGCATCCAGTACCAGACCTTCGAAGTCACAAACTTGCTTCAGCCTGGCGTCAACACCGTCGGCGCCATGCTGGGTGAAGGTTGGTACGCCGGGCGTCTCATGGTCGTGGGCAGCCAGGCCTACGGCTCCTATCCCCGCTTTCTTCTGCAACTGGAAATCGAGTTGGCCAACGGCCAGACCCGGAGAATTGTAACAGATGCCTCGTGGCACAGCAGCAATGACGGACCGATTCGCCACTCGGGCATTTATGATGGCGAAGAGTACGACGCGCGCAAGGAAATGCCCGGCTGGGATAAAGCCGGTTTTGCCGAGAGCGGTTGGCGACCCGTTCAATCATTTGACTTGGGCGCAGAACAACTGGTCTGGCAACCGAACGAACCGATTCGTGTCGTGAAGGAATTGAAGCCCGCGCAAGTGACCGAACCGAAACCGGGTGTCTATGTCTTTGATCTCGGCCAGAACATGGTCGGCTGGTGCCGCAT
>JACQWK010000406.1 GCA_016209525.1 Verrucomicrobiota bacterium | reverse complement strand
TGGTGGGCCCAGAGGGATTTGAACCCCCGACCAAGCGATTATGAGTCGCCTGCTCTAACCCCTGAGCTATGGGCCCAAAAGCACTGAATTACTGGCCAATTCGCAGCTTCAGAATTTGCGTTTTGGACAATCTGATCCGGCAATGACATCTGATGTATGAAACCACAACATCGCGCAGTGCCAGCGGATGAAACGCTCTGGCAGAAAATGCCGGCTGCAAATCTGGTCCCTTGCAATCCATCGGGAATATACTTTGCCCGTGTTCACGCCCGAGGCAAGTTGATTCGTCCGTCCCTGAAAACAGATGTCCTCTCCGTGGCCCAACTTCGCCTAGCCGGTTTGGTTGAGGAGCATCGCCCGCGAGCCGAACCCACAGAGAGTTCGAGATGCCACTGGCTTTTTGTAACGCGCTCTCACCGAGACCTTCAAAGGCTTCCTGCTCTCCCTGCTCGCGCTGCGAATAATGCCCCACGCCGACTCGTAACTCGAAAAACTCCGTGCCTCTCGATTCTGGGCTGGGAAACTCTTTCCGGTCATTCCATTGAGACGGGCTCCAAGACGGCGCCACAGATCAGGGCCTTGCCGAGCACGGGTGTCAGCGTGACTTTCACGGCGCCACCGCGCACCGCCGCGACGTCATAGGTTCGCTCGACCACCGCATTTGGCCGGCCAGCCAGGCGGAAGATATCCAGACGGTCCAGCGGCGAACCTCCGTCCACCGCGAGATCAAAGATCCGTTGGCCCGGCCCGGTGGAAGTCGGGTCACGCAGCCACAGGCGCAGACGGTATTCGCCCGTCGGCAGACCCGATGGACCATCGGATTCCCCGCGCGCCGTGATGGGGCGGAGGAGGAATTGAATCGGCTTGGCGCTTTCAATCCCAGAACGGCAAATCTCGGTCCCAACGGTTGACCGGAATTCCGTGCGGGCAGCCTCGGCGCTGGCGCTGGCGGGCAGAACGAACACATCGGCGCCGGTTTCCTCGGCGCCGAGAGTTAGCCACACCTCGCGCCGCGCGTCGAAATGGAAGCTGTAGGTGCCGCGGGACTGGGCCAATTTATCGTGCGAGGTTGGGCCGAAGTTATAGCGGATTGGCTCCAGACCGATCGCTTGCCGCAGGCGCACGAAATGAGGCAGCCACCGGAGATTCAGCGATACGACCAAGCCCTGCTCGCCGCGAGTGATGCCACCCAGCGAGCTGAACTTTGCGAACTGCTCGATGACGGATTCCGGCCGGCACTCCCGCAACGCGGCCCGCGCCCCGGCCTGATCGCCGGATTTGAGCCGCTCCTCGGTGCGCTGAAAAGCATCCTGGGCCTGGTGGAAGGCCACCATGAACTCCTCCAGTCCATGGAAATAATTCACACGGTCGCGCTGATCCGGCGTGAGCCTCGCCGGGTCCACGCGTTCGATTAGTTTCAGTCGTTCGCGGCAGCCGGCGACGACTTGCGAGACGTTTGTCAGTGGCCGGTCAATGAAGTAATTGCTCGTCTCGCGAGCGAAATTGGGCGCGCCGGTCACCCAGCGTAGGAAGTATTCGCCCATTGGCCCGCGCGCGTCGGCGCCGAAAGACCGCGCCGCAATGTCGTCGCAAGTAGCGCGCAGTGGCCGGTCTTGGGTGGAAGCCCAGACCTGCTCAGCGTGGCTCTTGAAAAACAAGTCGAGGGGGCGGGTGGTCCAATGAATGATGCCGAAGCCTGCGGTCTTGGCATCGGCGAGCTTGGAATGAAATTGCGCAAACGGAGTGTAAGGCCGTCCGATGTAATGTCCGTCGTCGTGATGCGCCCACACCACCGGCACGACCGCGCGGTGTGCGCCCACGTCGCGGAGGACGTCGCGCGACTCGGCGTCGGCGAGCTGGGGACGGCCGTGGAGAACGTTGTAGTCGAGACCGATTAATTTTATGTGCGGCGGGAAGAAACGGTCGCAGGGCGCGACGAATTTGAAGTCCCAGGTGCCCGCGGCCAATTGCACGCGTTTCGCCGCAAGTTCCTGCAAGGCGCGATCGAAAGCGCGGACGATCTTGCCAAGAGCAAAAATCTGCGGCGCATGCCAAAGCTTCTCTGCGTCCGGCGAGCGGGCGATCTCGGCTCTATACTCTTTCTGCCACGCGGCCGGCATCTCGGAAGTTGCCAGTTCCATCCAGGGCGTGCCGCCGGTGCGGAACCACACGACCAGCCAGGTGACGTGCGGATAAGCGCGCAGCAATGCCTCCACCTGCGCCTTGTAGAAACGGTACCCATCGGACGTGTCTGGATTGGCCAGCCACAGCTTGACGTTCTCGGGTGCTGTCGCCTTCGCGGCTTGCCTGCCGGTGGCAAAACGCGCTTCCGCCGGCAACGTCAGGATCAGCTCCTGCGGGTTGGCGGAAAGGGTGTCCACGTCGTTGGCGAGATAAACATCCATCCCGCGCACGGCGGCGTGGGCGAACACGTCATGCATCAGTTTTTGCGCGGCCTCGGCGCGCGCTTCATCCGGCGCCAATGCGGCCTGGGCGCCGAAGACCGGTTGGCTGAACACCTCGCCGCCCCAGAGCTGGCGCACGTCGTTCACGTGCATGGTGGACCAATCGCGGCCTTTAACCGTCGTGGAGAGATAGCCAACGGGTTTGGTTTTTCCGTTGAAGCGGAACGTCACCATCGGGTTGTTGCCGTAGGCATGAACCATGATGGCGTTGAAGCCCGCTTTCTGCGCTTGGGCGGTCCATTGGTTCCAGTCGCGCAAGTTCCAGGTCGAGCAGCCGCTGAGGAAATTGTGCCAGTTGAAAACGAGCCGATCCCGCACCAGCGGACGGTCACTTAGGTTCCAGCCCTTGAAGGAGAAAGGCTCGGTGCGCGCCGGAGGAAAGGTGTCGTAAGAGAGGAAGAACCCGCAGCCCAGCCGTTCCAACAACGCATAGACGCCGCGCGCCGTGCCTCGCGGATCGGCGCCTGCGATCACGGCCAAGTCTCGCGGCCCATTGTCCGTGGTGAACACCGCGAAGCTCTCAGGCCCGGCCAGTTGAGCCGCGGCGTGGGTCCGCACCCTCTCTTCGGCGAAGGCGCTGCCGACCAAAATGCACCGGCCCGATTCCGGCAGACGTTCCGTCACGGCGAAGCTCTCACGTGGGTAGAGCCGGCGCAGGTAGCTTGCCAGTTCCCGCGCCGCGAGGCGCTCCGCGGGCGCGGCTCCCGCGAGAACTATGGGAACGGGAGGCGGGGTTGGATCGGCTGCGCCGGGTGAGACGACCAAGGCCAGGAACAGCCTCGACGCGGTCGCGATGGTTGGGGAGAGAATTCCCCCGATGAATTCGCGCTTTGGACCCCTGAACGGTAGCGGCCGACGCAACGAGGCTCTGACTTTATTCGTGCAAGATAGAATGAGCCTCCTCACGTCGGCTGCTACGAGGTTCGCGGGGAAAGTGCGTCGGGAAAGCTTCCGGCGCGGCAACGGGATTTGCGTTCTCATGGGGAATCAGCGCGCGATGTGTTCGCGGCGTTGTCGAGGATCTTGCTCACGCTGAGCCGTAACAATTCAGTAGCGATGGGCAAAGTATGCCGCCCGGGCCTCTTTCAACTCCTGCGGGTAGGAACTCATGAAATAACTGTACCCCGGCCATGGGAAGCTGTCAGCATAGGTTTTGTGAGCGGTCGATGCTTCACCGGAGCAAAGCCGGTTAGGGACACCAATCCGGGAGATGGATTTTTGGAGCGGTGGATTGCTGGATGAGTGAGCAAGGCGCTTGGCACGATCGGCGGAGGCGAGCACCTCGCCGAGCTGCAGTCGGTCGATACGGAGCAGATCCAGCGATTCGGTGTGCTGCGCCTGGTTGCAGCCGCGCCGGCGTTGCTTGTGTTTGAGATTGGAGGCCCCTGGGTTGTAAAATCCGAAAATAGGCTTAGGATCAAACCGATCTCATCGATGAAAAGCCTGGTCAAAGATCTGAAGACCCATCTGCTCCTTCCGGGAAGCGTGCTCGTCTCGATCATGGGCGAGGCGCAAGGCAGACAGACTCCCGCCTGGGATTATGCGTCTCTAGCTCAGTTCAACAAGCAGGGCACTCTGGACATCGTCTCCCATTTCCAGGGCCTGGGCATCATCAGCGATGAGCAGGCCGCGAAAATCATTGGCACGGATAGCCAGTTCGTCGGCGCGTTCCAAGAGCTTGTTCCCAGGATCGCCGAAGCGGCTGATGTCACCGGATGCGACGCCGCATCGATCGAACGCCTGGCTCGAGCCTTGCTGAGCGCAAGGCTCCTGGCGGAATATTTGGAGATCCTCACTCCGCCGCAATTGTCTTACGAGAAGACAGCCAAGGGTACCGTCGATCTGCTGGAATCCTTGACCGATGCCTTCCGGAGGATCGTGGGAGGCGCCTGGTCTGTTTTCTTCCCGCTCCAAGATTTCTCCCTCGCGACGGACGCTTCGGCCCAGTTCTGGATGGCGTGCTTGTACACGGGCCGCACGGAGGAGATGGTGGCCGGATTCGCGGGGTTGTTCCGCCGCGAACACCGGGACCGGCTGCTGGGATTGAACCGAGGCCACGTCAAAGAAAAAGGCATCCACCTCCGCGACGTGATCACGGAATACCTCGACAACGCCAAAGAAAAAATCACCAAGCTCCATGAAATCGTGGGAGCTTATGTGCGGGAAGGGTTGGATCGCGCCTTTTCGGATATTGTTCAGATCATCGGCAAACTCAAACTCCCTCCTTTGATCGTCGTTTACTATGAATTTCTGGTGGAGGAAATCTGCCAAGCCTTTTCAGCCATGGACGGATCGGTGTCCTCGAAGGAGAACCGTTTCATCCAATATCTCCTCCGGCAGATCGCCGTCATCACCGAAGAATCCCATTCCACGCTCTCCGAATACGGCCAGCTTGCCGCGCAGGAGAAGCTCGAACGAGTCCTCGGTGATCTCGACGAGTTGGTCGGGATCGCCAGCGTGAAAGATAAGGTGAAGCAGACCGCGAATTTCGCCAAGATCCAGCAAGTCCGTTTGATGCAGGGATTGCGGCCCATTGCCACCAGCTATCACTCCGTTTACACCGGCAATCCGGGCACCGGCAAAACGACCGTCGCCCGGCTGATGGGGCGCATCTATAAGTCACTCGGCGTGCTCAAAAAGGGTCATCTGGTGGAATGCGACCGGGCCACGCTGGTGGCCGAATACGTCGGCCAAACCGCGGTCAAAACCAACAGTGTCGTCGACTCCGCTCTGGATGGAATCCTGTTCATCGACGAGGCCTACACGCTGGCCAAAGACCAGGAGGATTTTGGCCAGGAAGCGATCGATACGCTGCTGAAACGGATGGAAGATAACCGCGACCGGCTGATTGTGATCGTGGCCGGCTATCCGGAGCCGATGGACCGATTCATCAACTCCAATCCCGGACTTCATTCCCGCTTTACGCGGTTTATCGAATTTCCCGATTACACTCCTCAGGAACTCTGCCGCATCTTCTGTCTGATGTGCTGGAAGAACGGGCTGGCCCTGACGCCCGGTTTGAAAGAGAAAACTCTCCATCACTTCACCTGCCTGCACCGGAACCGCGGCGAGAATTTTGGCAACGCGCGCTTGGTGCGAAATTGCTTTGAAAGCGTGATTAACTCGCAGGCGACCCGCCTGGCGAACACCGGGAGTTTCGAAACGCGCGCGTTGACGCTGCTCACCGAAGAGGACCTCGATTCACCGGTCCAGCCGTTCCTCGAGGAATATCGGAGAAAGAAGAAAGGGTACCTGGTGCAATGCGGTCACTGCGGCTGCGCCTATTCGTGGACGCCCGAACTGGAAATCATCGAGGCCGTTTGCCAGAAGTGCGGAAAGAACTACAATTGCGAGTTTGGGATGGTGCAGGAGTAAGTCCGCGAAGTAATCTTGCAGTAGGAGCCGAGGTAACGAGGCTCAAGTTTCAACGGGCAAGAACGCAAGCACGCAAAGTCAAAGCCTCCTTACGTCGGCTGCTGCGATCTTTCAAACAGGTTTTGAGTTTACTTCAACGCCTCTTCCACCAACTTTTTGAAATCAGCGGTCGAGCGTTTGACCAGATCCG
The DNA here is from genome assembly GCA_016209525.1 of Verrucomicrobiota bacterium. Taxonomy (GTDB): domain Bacteria; phylum Verrucomicrobiota; class Verrucomicrobiia; order Limisphaerales; family SIBE01; genus VHCZ01. Next base: position 27,176 of record JACQWK010000406.1, on the reverse strand, counting down.
AAGGCCCGGTCATTCGAACATAAACGTCGCCTTGCGGACTCGTGATGATCGCTCCGAGCAAGGCGTGATCTTTTTGTGGCGGCTGCGGGCCGCCGGGCATCCCAACGTACGTGCCTTGAGCCGAGGCGTAGGTTACCTTGTGTTTCCCGACGGTCACTTCTTCCGTCTTCGGGTTGATCTTTTCGCGCGGCTCTTGAAACTGGCTGAACCAGCGCTGGACGTTGGCCTGGACGCCGCCCATGTTGCCCGAAAAGAAGACCACTTCCGCGGCGCCCTTGGTTTTTTCATCCGCCACTTTGAGTTGCGCCTTGCGCATGGCGGACGTGACCGCAACCCACTCCCATTTTTCAGGCCGGCTGAAGTTAAACTCGCCCACTTTGAATTTCGCAGGAGCATCCGCGGCATAGATCGCGACCCAGCCTGCGAGACACAACGATGGGATTAAGCCGCGAAAGATTTGGCGCGTTGAGAACATGCCCTTTCTGTTACCGGATGCGCGCCGGAAAGTCAAACGTGAGCGCGGTGTTTACAGAAGGCCGCGGTCTGTTATGCTGCGGTCCACGCGGGCTGCCGAGAGACCAATGCACAAAATCCTCATCATTGAAGACGACGCCGACGTTCGCGAAATGCTGGTGAGTTCGCTCCGTCCGCACGGGTTCGAGACCGTGGAAGCGGAAAATGGCCGGGCCGGTGTTCAATTGGCTCAAGTGTACATGCCTGACCTAATCCTGAGTGATATCAAGATGGAAGGCTTTGACGGTTTCGCGGCGCTGGCGGCCATCCGCTATCAACCCCTCACTTCCGCCATTCCGGTGGTTCTTATGACCGGGCAACCGGATGAGCAGGGCCGGCGATTCGCCATGGAACTGGGGGCCGACGATTATTTGGCCAAGCCTTTCACAATTTCCACGCTGCTGGCGACGATCCACATCCAACTCAAGAAGCAGGAGACCATCAAACAGCGGGTGCTGAATCCCAAAACCGCCCACTTCGAAGGGTTGGCAGATCTCGGAGCGCCTGAAGTCAAAGCCGACGCCCAGCCTGGTTCGGCGCCGGTTGAACAATCTGCCCTGCCTTCCGAGGTTGCCACCCCGCGCGCGGCGGCACGCGTCCTCACAGGGCGCACGCTCGGCGGTCCGCTTTCCACGGCGCAGACAGAATCAGAAACTTCACGGGACGCCGTGAAGGTCCAAGACGTCGAAACTTTGGTGGAGACGTACCTTCGGATGCTGAATCGCTTTCATCCGAATCTGGGCAACACCGCCATGCGGGCTATGCCGCTCTGCCGCGTGCTCGCCGAGCACGCGAAGTTTTCACCTGGGGAATTGCAGGATCTCTGTTGGGCCGCCGGGCTGCATGATATCTCGCTGGTTGGACTGGATCGGGAGGCTGTGGGAAGGTGGCTTCGGAACCCACGGAAAGTGACGGAGGAAGAGGACGCGTTTATCAAGCGACACCCCATCGATTCGCAACAGATGCTGGAGGATTTGCCGATTTTTCAAGGCGCGGGCCGGATCATTCGCTCGCATCACGAACATTGGGATGGCTCCGGATATCCGGACGGTTTGAAACAGGAAGCAATCCCGTGGCCAGCGCGGCTTTTAACGGCAGCCCTGTTTTATTGCAGCCAGCACACCTTAGGAACACCCGCGCTTCGGCTCCTCAGAGCCCAGGCTGGACACACGCTCGATCCGTCCGCCGTGCAAGCCGTGTCGGACGCGGCTTCGGAAACGCCGTTGCCCAAAGGCGTGCGTGAAATCCTTCTGAACGAGATGAAGCCGGGCCAGATCGTGGCGAAAGAAATCTTCAACTCCACCGGGATGGTTCTCGTCCGGCATGGCCGGGAACTGACCGAAGGACTTATTCAACGGGTCATCGCCATCAACCGGGTCACTCCGCTGGATCAAAATGTTCTTGTGTACTGTTGAGCCTTGAAGTTGTCGGCAGGTCAAAACTGATCCGCCCGGAGAGGTTCTCCCCGGCGGGCGAGATCCTGCGGTCTCCCCGCTGAATTCGCTCCAAGAAAGCGTTGCGGAGAGCCGCGGTCTCAATCGCGTCGCAAAGGAACGTCATGTTTCCTCGGTTCGCCACATCCCGAAGAAAAGCGAGCATGGGTGCAGAATACTCCTCGCGCCCGTTGGGGCGTTTGGACAGTAGAACCAACGCGCTGTCCATATCCGCTTTTTTGCCGATCCACTTGTCCATCCAGCTTCGCAAATCCAGCGGCACACGATCATCCCGGTTGGCCGCGATCACCACGAGATCGGCCGCGACCGCTTCATGGGCGGCAACTCTCGCGAGGGAGGGAACGCCCAAGGCCTCAAACTTCCAAACGTTCAGTTCGAATCGATAGCCTTCCCCGAATCTCTTGGCTAGCCGCTGGTAGAGCTGCAGCGCCTGGAGTCCGATCTCGACGCTTTCGTAGGCAATCAGAAAACGCAACATGGGGGGAGAGTCGTTGCCGGTGTTGCCCCTTTTGTCAGTCCTCGGAACAGTCATCATACTCGCAATCTAAGCATCGGCCGGCTTCCCAGCAATCCGGCCAACTCCGAATTCTGCGTTAGCGGAAAAGACTACGGATGGTAGTCCATCGTCCGAAGGGGCATTAGGGCTGATGCCCTATGTCCAAGTTCACCGCAGCGCCCGCTCGGTCGAAAATTGGCCCCCTTTCGCGGAGTCCGCCCGGATCGCGAAATTGCCGCGTCCGCGGACGATAAACTGGACGCGGGCGGCACTCATGCCTCTGACCGAATCCAATTCCACACGCTCCGGCCGGCGTTTTGTGGCTTCGACGCGTTTGAAGAAACGATCCGTGACGACGCCCGAGGAAAGCACGTTGACATTGGCGCCGCTCAACGTAACCACGTCCGGGGGTCCGATGTGATTCCTCACATCCTGGCTCGTGCGGGTCGGGATCAGCCTCGAATTCTCAATCGTCACCCAAATCCTGAAAAGGTCGTCGTCGATTTTCCTCACTTCGACTTCGCTGATGCTGAGACGAGGCATTTGGTCCGCGTGGTAGAGAGTGAACGCCATGTTGCGATGGCATTCTTCTTCAAGAAGAAATGAAACCGGCGTCCGGCCCCACTCTTTTTTCGTGCCGCCAATTTCAATCTTGCCGAAAGTTGGATGGTCGAATTCGTGCCACTTCACCACGCCGTCATTGAGGAGCACGTATTTCAAGAAAGCGGCTTCGTCCTCGCGCGACGCGCCGCCGGACCGATCGAGATTCCGCTGCGTCCAGAGTTCGGTGGTGAAACCGAGGATTCCCCGAGCGCCGTAGAACCAATCCACTTCTCCGCCCCAGACCGTGTAGAGGTCTTTCCAGACGATCATGGAACGGTAGAAAGGAAGCATCTTTTCGCCGCGTTGAGCGATAAACTGAAGGGTCCGTTCGTCTTCGGGCTGGCTGACGCCTCCTTCGCGCCCCGGATTTCGCAGGATCATGCCGCCGGCATTGTGGTAGGATTGGAAGGCCGCGATGTTCGGATGGCTCGTGACGAAGTCGGCGATCGCGCGCGATTCCGAGAGTGAGAACGGATATTCCTGCGCTCCGAATTGAATGTAGTTCGGCTGCCAATCCCACGCCCAGTTTCGATTGGTGTCGTAGCCGCCCGCTCCATCCTCGTTGATTTGGCCGTCCCCGTCATTGTCGATGCCCTCCAGGCCGAGGAGCGTGTATTCACCTTTCTCGTCTGGCGCGGCCATTTGCACCAAGTGTTCCGGGAATTGCGGGTGAACCTTCCAGCGTCCGTTCGGATCCTTCACGCGCATTTGCGTGATCGATCCGTCTCTATCCAGATCATCAACGTCATCTTCGTCCACGAGGCCGTCGCGGTCGTTGTCGTAAGGCCGGAGACCGCTGCGGGAAGAATTTGCGGTCTGAGCGTGATGGAACCATCGATCCCGGCCGTCGGGATTGATCGTTGGAATGAGATAGAAAACGTTGTGATCGAGCAATTCCGTCACCTTTTCCAATCGGCCGTATTGGTGGCAGAGGTACCAAGCGGTGTAAGCGACCACTTCACCGCCTTGCACTTCATTCCCGTGGATGTTTCCGTCGATGTACATGCCCGGCTTGCGTTTGGGGTCGCGAACTGTTTTCGCCGTGACTTCCAGGCACCAGAGATCGCGTCCTTCATAGGATTTGCCGACGGAGTAGAGCTCGGTGAGGTGAGGAAACGCCTGGTGAAGACGAGCCAGAATGGCGCCTAATCCGGCGTGATCATAGAAGCGATTCCATTCCACGGGGACCCGGCGCGCGGCCGGACTGCCCAGCGCAGGGAAAATGTGGTTCGCGAGATCCTCGGCTTTTGGCTGGCGATCGGCGTTTTCGGCCCAGCTCATATGGGACAAAGAACTGAAAAGCATGCACACGAAAGTGAGCACGCTGGCTGATCTGCCGAGGGTAAGCCGATGGCGTGGGAATACTCCCAAGCACCTCGGACGCGCCTTGGAACCATGGATCTGTTCCGCGGCGGGGTGAGACTCGCGTCGAGCCCTGACGTTCTTGCCTGAAATAATGCCAGGGCCCGACAGGCGTCTCGCCCCACCTTGAGGTTCATGGAGAGAAATAATGCAGAGCTTCATGCGTGCATTCGGTGGCGTCTCTGGGTCACTCCCCGACTTGAAGATCAATCGTTGTTTTGACACTTCCTCCCAGCGCGGAGATGACCTCGACTCCAAGCTTGTTTGTTCCTTTCGCGCGTAACGTGCAGCGCACTTCCTTCATACCGCCGCTGCCATCGATGACCCCCAGCGAGGAAGTTTTCGCTCCGGCGAGGATATCATCGGGATTGGCCTCGAAAACGACACGGGTCGGGAGGACTTCGCGCGTCGTCACACCTTGCGCCAAAGCCGTGGGCAGATAACCTCTGTTTTCAACTTGGACAACAAGCTGGTAAATGGACGCTCCCAAGTGCTTGGCTTCGGCTTTTCGAATCCCGACCCGGGGAAGTTTTTCGGCGAGCTCGGTCAGGAACTTGGCGTGCTTGGAGGCGAATTCATCGAGAAGTTTCTCAGGCGGGCTCGTCGTGGCGGAAGGGGCGAAGCCTCCGATCTCGACCTTCCGTCCAGGAAAGTCCGGATGTTCAAAGCGCTTCCACGGCAGGAATGCCGACGGAGCATTTTCGTCGATCCATTTCAGGAAAGCCCGTTCCTCCTGGTTGCGCGTTTCCGTTGCCGGCTTGGCCTTGGCGTCGGATTTCTTGTCCTCCTCCGATGCATCGCCTGCCTTTTCCGCGTTGGGTTTTGATTCAGGCTGCGCATCACCGGCTCGCTTATCGTCCTTGTGCGTAGCCTGGGGCTTCGATGATGCTGCGTTGGTTTTGGCCAATTCGACTTGAAGCGCTTGACTCCAAGGACGGGCTGCCAATGAAAGCCGACCCCGATGGAAATACATCCAGTCGGAGAAGGTTCCCGGCTCGCTATTTCCTTGAAGCTCTTTCTTCAAACCCAAGGCTTCTCGGTACGCCTTTCCGAGCTCCCGATAAAAGGGAAGGTCGCCCTCTTGAATGGTGGTCGGCGGCCTTTTGCCGCCCGGTTCGCCTTTCGGAGTTTGGACCAGGTTATCGACCCCGCCAAACGTGAAGATGATCCCGACGTTTGGATGGTCCACGACGAAATCCGCAAGGGCTCTCGTCTCAAGCTCGCTGACAGGATGAAGCCCGGTGCCTCCGGCGAAGAACCGGTAGTTGTATGGAAAGTTACGGTTAAGGTTGACGCCACCCGTTCCATCTTCATTCCAGGCTTCATCGTGATCGTTGTCCTTACCTTCAAGCAAATACCGCCATTGGCCTTGTTCCCCTTTCGATTTGTCGGCTTTCATCAGCAGCCTCGATTCAGCCGGATCCATGACATAATCGCCTTCCGGATCTTCGATTCGCATCCAGGTGATCAAACCGTCCCCGTTCAAGTCCTCCGGCCCATCTTCATCGATCAACCCGTCGTGATCATCATCGACCGGCCTGGCGTTCACGATGGACTCCCGTTTTGGGAGTGAGAACAATGTGTCCGCCGCGTCGGGATTTAGGCGCGGGAAGACATAAATCGTCGTTGAGTCGAGCAGCTTCCGAATGCGGTCCTTGGTTGTATAACCATCCGCGAGTTGCCGTACCCAAAAGAGGGCACTGCTGGTCCCGGCGAGGTCGCCGCCTTCTATGCCTGCCACCAAAAGCAACGCCGGCCGCCTCTTGCGTTCCTCTTCGATGCCCGTGCCGATTTCGGCCAGCCACACGGAGTTCCCCTTGATGGTTTCGGCCACTTGCTTCAAACGAATGAGGTCGCCTCGGTCGGTTGCCAAAGACTTGAGTTCCTTTTCTAAACGGGAGTTATCGAGATATTCAGTGCCCGCAGAGGCCAGATCGAGAGCGTGAGCGATTATTATCCCTGCCAAGAGACAACTGAAAGAGCGCTGTAGAGAGGGGTTTGCCGAAGCAGGAAAGGCGTCCAGCCTGCCTTCCCTTAGCGATTTGGGATCGGACTTGGAGCCAGGCAAGATGCCTGCCCTACGATGGTTTCCGTGCAGCATTTTCAGGAGACTCGCCACGGAGATAGTATGGGCCACCGGCGCACTGTCAATCCACACTTGGGCTGACTGTCCGCCTCGACAGGCGCATGCGGAATCTGTTCGTAACGACAGGCGAGACGCCCGCCGCTACCTTGCATCACCAACGACTGCGCGACGTGGCTTTCGCAAACCACGGTCTATGGTCGCCAAAAATTGGTGAGCGTCGGGAGGCAGACAACGGTTCCCTAAATGCGCTTGACACCTCTATGGGGTTTCAACTACTGGCTCTGGGGTCGAGACCGGGTTGGTTACCCAAGCTGAAACGGGTAATATCCTTACGGGAAATTAGGGCAAATGGCCCCAAGTCCCCTATCTTGTTGCGGAAAATGCCGCTAAACATGCATTATTTATTGAACTGAACAGTATGCGAAAACGTCACTGGGCGCTCTCCGCCGCCATCTTCCTCATCCTTCTCAACACCATTTCATTCTCAGCTTTCGGAAGCGAAGCGGACATCAATATCCCCGACCTCGGACAGGTCAAATTCGACGGCCTAGGTGGCGTCTCTGGTCTGACGCTGATGTATTTGGGCCTCCTGATGTGCGGCATTGGCGCGGTATTTGGCCTGGTTCAATACCAGCAAACGAAAGCCCTGCCGGTGCATGAGACGATGCGCAATGTCTCGAACATCATTTGGGAGACCTGCAAGACCTACCTAATCCAGCAGGGCAAATTCCTGGTGATCCTCTGGGTCCTTATCGCGGCATGCATCGGCTATTATTTCATGGGGCTCCAGCACAACAGCTTCGGACATGTCCTGGTGATCCTGTTCTGCTCGATCCTAGGTATACTCGGTTCTTACGGCGTGGCATGGTTCGGCATCCGCATCAACACCGTCTCCAACTCCCGGACCTCGTTTTCCGCTCTCAAAGGAAATCCCTTGGCCACGCTTGGCATCCCACTGCGTTCGGGGATGAGCGTCGGCCTGCTCCTGGTTTGCGTTGAACTGTTCTTCATGATCGTGATCTTGATCGCTCCCGCGCTCGGGATCATGGGGCGCGAGCTCGTCGGCCCGTGTTTCATTGGTTTTGCCATCGGCGAATCGCTCGGCGCAAGCGCCTTGCGTATTTGCGGAGGCATCTTCACCAAGATCGCTGACATCGGTTCCGACCTCATGAAGATCGTTTTCAAGCTCCCGGAAGACGATCCCAAGAATCCAGGCGTGATCGCGGACTGCACCGGCGACAACGCGGGCGACAGCGTCGGTCCGACGGCGGACGGCTTCGAAACCTACGGGGTGACGGGGGTTGCCCTCATCGCGTTCCTGGCCTTGGCCTTGGCGGCCAATCCGCTCATTTGCGCCACCCTGATCATTTGGCTCTTCACAATGCGCGCCTTGATGATCGTGACGTCCTTGGTGTCCTACTTCTTGAACGAAGTCATCAGCAAAGCGAAGTTCAGCGGGCTAAAGGATTTCGACTTTGAAGCGCCCTTGACCCACCTCGTTTGGATCACTTCCGCTGTCTCCATCGTGATGACGTTTATCGCCAGCTACCTGCTTCTCGCCAAACAGCCCGGCCTGGGCGCCGATCTTTGGTGGGTGCTCTCGGCCATCATCAGTTGCGGCACAATCGCCGGCGCGATCATTCCGGAGTTCACCAAAATATTCACGAGCACGAATTCGCGGCATGTCCGGGAGGTCACCAGTTGCTCGCAGCATGGCGGGGCGTCGCTGAACATTCTGTCCGGCTTTGTCGCTGGCAATTTCTCCGCCTTTTGGATGGGTCTGGTCATCATGTTGCTGATGTTCTTGGCCCACATTTGTTCGACCCACGAAGTGCTCCAAGGCATCATGCCCGATAAGTTCAAATTCGCCGCGCCAATCTTCGCGTTCGGCCTCGTGGCCTTCGGGTTCCTTGGCATGGGACCCGTGACCATTGCCGTCGATAGCTACGGACCCGTCACTGACAACGCCCAGTCCGTCTATGAATTAAGCCAGATCGAATCGCACCAGGGTGTCAAGGAGGAGATCAAAAAGGACTTCGGTTTCGACGCGGATTTTGAGAACGCCAAGTATCAGCTCGAAAAGGGTGACGGCGCGGGAAACACGTTCAAGGCCACCGCGAAGCCGGTGCTCATCGGCACGGCCGTCGTGGGAGCCACAACCATGGTGTTCGGCATCATCATCTTGCTGGAAAACATGTTCGGCGGCGTGGTTACCAAACTGAGTTTGGTCCAACCGGAAGTGATCCTGGGCCTCCTCGTGGGCGGTTCCGTGATCTACTGGTTTACCGGCGCATCCACCCAGGCCGTGGTGACCGGCGCGTATCGAGCTGTCGTTTACATCAAAGAACACATCAAGCTCGATGCTTCCAAAGCTTCCGTTGCCGACAGCAAGGAAGTCGTCCGCATTTGCACCGTCTATGCCCAAAAAGGCATGTGGAATATTTTCATCGTTATCTTTTGCCTGGCCCTGGCCCTTCCATTCTTCAACCCCTACTTCTTCATCGGTTATTTGGTGGCCATCGCGTTCTTTGGCCTTTTCCAGGCCATCTTCATGGCGAATGCCGGAGGTGCTTGGGATAACGCCAAGAAAATCGTGGAGGTCGAGTTGCGCCAGAAGGGTACCGATCTTCACGCCGCCACCGTGGTCGGCGATACGGTGGGCGATCCCTTCAAAGATACTTCCTCCGTCTCCCTGAATCCCGTGATCAAGTTCACGACCCTGTTTGGCCTGCTCGCAGTGGAGATCGCCGTCACTATGCAGAGCCAGGCGACTAAGACGCTGATTGGCGCAGTTTTCTTTCTGATCGCGCTAGTGTTCGCGTATCGTTCCTTCTACGCCATGCGAATTCCGCAGGAGTAGGCGTGAACTCCTGATCCAAGCGCAGTATCACTGCCAGCCGAGGCAGCAATTCTCACTTGTTGGATTAGAAATCCCGACCCGTGCGCGGCGTGTGTTCGCGGCTTGGTGAGGAAGCAAAGACCTTAACCTCTAGCGGCTTTAGCCGCGTCACAAAACCTCCGTGTTTCACGACCGCGCGCTCGTCGCCGTAGAGGAGTTTGAGCGTGCTGCCCTCCCAAGCGTCCACACCTTCCACCTCCGCGCCCATGTGGAATTGGTTATCTTGATTGACCAAGATGACGACCCATTCCCCGGAAGCTTGACGCGCCACGCATCGAATGCCGCGGCCAGCCGTCTCCGCCCGATCATTCGCATCGAGACACTGCGCGCCGACTCCCGAAACGTTTTTCGCGGTCAGGAAAGGCTGGAGCATCGCCAACTCGCTCGTCAACGCGAGCAGCGACTCGCGGAACGGGGCGTCTTGGGGCACAAACTCAGTGCCCCAATACAAGATACCCTTCGCGCCATGGACAAGCGCGTCGTAAGCCATGAACCGCGACTCCGCGAACGTCGGATAGCGCAGCGTGCGATCTCTGGGCGGTTGAAGTTGCTGCCAGGAAAAGCCCTGAAGAACCATCCAAACGGGCTTGCCGCGTCCGATGCGGACAAATCTTTCTGTGTAATCTCCAACGGCCCGCGGCTTCTGCGCCGTGTCGTGAATCGGATACGTGTCGCAGCCGGTGATCTGGATCTCATCCAAGTACTGGCGCACAAACTTCATGTCGCTCTGCGCGGCTTCGTTAATCCAAATCGGATGTTTCCCTCGATCCAGGCCGGCTACTAGTTTGCAGCCTTCCACAAGCGCGGGAATGATCTTGTCCGCCTGGGCCTCGGAGAATTGGATAGCCCGAGGAGTTTGGCGCCACCATTCGTCGGGGCTCTCGTAGGTTCCGTTCCGATAAAGCCCGCTGAAAGCCGTAAAGTTCCAGACCACCTCATCCGGGCCTTCCCACACGGCCAGCGCCGGATGATCGGCAACCGCACGCGCGGCGCTCCGAAGCGCCTCGCGACCCTCTGCCGTCGTGTGCAATGGAAGACTGATCCAGCCCTGAATTCCGGCCGCGTGAACCCGGTCCAAGTCAGCGCGGTTCCGGCAATGCACCAGGTTGACCCCCGCCTCAGCCAGCTTTTTCAATTCGATATCGCTCTTCGGCAACTCGTAAAATCCAATCGGAAACAAATCACGACCGTCCTGCCTCAGCAACCCAGTTGCGGGTTCCCCCGCTCCCAGCCCCTCGATGGCGAGCGGAAGGATCACAACGGCTACGAACAGATGGAACAACCATCGAGAACCTGTCCGCTGACTGTGGCCGCGCAGGGATGCGGTTGTGGGACTGAGATGATCTTGGGAGCACTTGGGAGGATGAGGACGAACCGAATGGAAGAGATTCGCTCGGCTGAGTAATTGTCCCAGCATACCGATCCGGAAGCGTGGCAATAGTGTCACAGGCCCAAATAGAATTACTCAATCCCGCAGTTCAAGAACGAAAGTTGCATCGCGTGAAACGTTCCAATCTGCGATCCGGCGCAGCGCGGCAACGCGGCAACCAAACTGGGTGGGGCGAGACTCTCTCGAGCCCTGGAATCCTTCCTGCAACGAAGTCAGGGCTCGACAAGAGTCTCGCCCAACCAACGAATCTGCGCGGCTTCCGACGATTTCGAGAGATACTGATAGGGTCCAACTCTCCGCTACGAAGAATTTTGTCACGCGCTTTGCTTCAGGCTTGACCCTCGGATGGTTGCTCTCCATGTTCAGCGCGTGCCGATGCCAAATTTGTTTGAGGAGCTTGATTCCACGACGAGACCGCCTTCGAAAAAATGCGCCGCCAACGACCCTTCACCCTGCTGCGGAGGGGGACCCTCGGCGTTCCGGTTGCGCTTGTTCGGACTAGGCGTCCTGGGCATGACCTTGACGCTTGGAGCTTTGCCTTCGTTCGCGGCCTCGGAGGAACCGGAGAAATCGGTCATCCACATCAACACCTTCAGCCAGCAACCGGTATGGGATGCGCCTTGGCGTTTTGACGGAGTTCGGCGCAGCGGCGGCTCCGGATTCGTCATCAAAGGCAAACGAATCATGACCAACGCCCATGTCGTGAGCTGGGATCGGCAGATTCTCGTCCGCCGCTATCAAGATCCCCGGCCGTATCTCGCTAAAGTCCGGTTCATCGGCCACGATTGCGACTTGGCCATTCTGGAAGTCGAAGATGAATCGTTCTTCAATGGTCTGCAGCCATTGTCGTTTGGAGAACTTCCGGCGGTCCGATCCACGGTGATCACCTACGGGTACCCGGCAGGAGGCGAGCAAATTTCTTACACGCGCGGTGTCGTGTCCCGGATCGAAATGCAAAACTATGTGCACATTGGCAACCGTTCTTACCTTGGAGTGCAAACGGACGCCGCGATCAATCCCGGCAACAGCGGCGGACCCGTGATCCAAGATGGCCTGGTGGTCGGCGTCGCGTTTCAAGGCATGCCAGGTCTGGAGAACACCGGCTTCTTCATCCCGCCGCCGGTCATCGGCCATTTCTTGAAGGACATCGATGATGGCGACTACAACGGCTTCCCGCAGGCGGGCATCCGGCTTGTGGCGTTGGAGAATCCGGCTTATCGCCGTTTCTTGAAGCTCCCGGACAACGGATTGGGAGCAAAGGTTGACAGCATGCTCGAGATTTCAACCACGCAGAAGGTATTGAAGGAGGAAGACGTAATACTCCAGATCGGGAACTATCCCGTCGGCAGCGACGGAACGATCCTCTACAAAGGGAATCGCGTTCATGGAGCATTGGCGTTCCAGGAAGCTCAGCATGGTGAGAGCATTCCACTCAAACTTTGGCGCAATGGTGAGGAAATCGAAGTTTCGCTGCCTGTGTACGTTTACACGGCGGATCGTGCCATCGGCAATCTCTACAACACCTTGCCGCGTTATTTCGTCTATGGCGGACTCGTGTTTACGCCGCTGACGTTGGATTACATGAAGACCTTCGGGCGGAATTGGGCCGACGCTGCCAATGCGGAACTGGTCTATGAGCTTTACTATCGGCGGCATGAAAATCCTTCCGAGGTCCGTCCGGAACCTGTGGTGATGGCGTCCGTCTTGGCGGATGCCGTGAATGCCAATTTTACGATTCGCGACCGGGCCTTGGTTGATCGAATCAACGGCATCCGGATTGAGAAGCTCGAAGACATCGTGCGCGCGTTTGAAACCTCGACGAATACCCAACACCTCGTCGAATTCATGCCGCATCGAGCGTTCGAGTGTCTGGATCGTGCCGATGCGGAAAAGGCCAATCCGCGGATCCTTCAGACCTACGGCGTGCCGAACGACCGGCGTTTATGAAAACGAATTTGTCCTTTTGCCCCAGAACGTCTTTAAGAAATGGGTGGAGCGGGCAGCCTGCCCGCCCCGGTCGGCATCTTGCCGACCGGAATGGTAGCGCGTGCCGCAATCACGCCAGCGCCAGAACGGTTCATCAACGCCGCACCCGTTCCGTCCGGCGGGTTGTCGGACGGCACAGGTTGGTAGCCTGGGCTACCCAAAACAGGTTTTTCAAGCACGCTCTCAGTGTGAGATTATCCAAAGGTAGCAGGTTGAAAGCTTGCCCTACGTTGGTGAGCCGACTTTTGACACAGTTCCTTAGCGCCTTTTTCCTCACTGGGGCAGCGAGTCTCGCCGCCCCTGCGGACACCGGCAACCACAAAGCCGCCTGGGAACGGTCGGTCGTGGTGCTCGACGTCACCCGGAAAGAATACGATTACTTTCAGCCGTGGACGCGCCGGGTGAAGAACGTCCACAAGGCGGGCTTGGTTTTGCCGGGACGAGAGATCCTGACGACGGCGGACCAGATGTACGACCGCACCTTGGTGCGCATTCAGAAGAATGGCCGCGGGAAGTGGTGGACGGCGGACGTGAGCTGGATTGATTACCACGCGAATCTCGCAGCCGTCACGCCGTCGGAACCCGAGTTCTGGGAGGGGTTGGAGCCCGCGATTCTGGTGGATAAGCCGGCGTCGTACGAAAACCTCCAAATCGTGCGCTGGCGCGAGGGCAAGATGGAAACACGCAAGGCGGAGTTCAATCAGTTTACCGTGGACATGGCGCGGCTAAGTTATGTGTCGGTTCTGGAATTGGAACTCGGTTCTGACATCCAGGGAGTGGGCTGGGGCGAACCGGTCGTCGCGGACGGACAGGTGATAGGACTCCTGAGTGAACAAACCGGAAATAAATACTCCGCCATCCCCGCTTCGTTCATCCGTCCGGTCTTGGAGGCGCGCAGAGCGGGTGCCTACCGCGGCCTGGGATTCTTCGACTTCTATTGGGAGGCGGCCGAGAATCCGGCCAGCCAAGCGTTCCTCACACTCCCGAACGAACACCGCGGCGTGATCGTGATCCAAGTTCCTTCCAAGCCGGGAGTCGAACCGGTCCTTAAGCTGCGCGACGTTCTCCTGCAGATCGACGGTTTTGACATCGACACCCACGGCGACTACGAAGATCCCGATTTTGGGCGCCTGCTTCTGGAGAATTTGTCCACGCGACGGCGTTGGGCCGGAGATGAGGTCAAACTGAAGGTTTGGCGAGAGGGAAAGGAGATCGACGTCACCTATCGACTGCCTAAAGCCGATTATTCCTCCACGCTGGTGCCGGACGCCACCTACGACCAGGAACCGGAATACCTCATCGTGGGAGGCCTGGTGTTTCAGCCGTTGAATGATCCCTTCCTCAAAGGATGGGGTCCCGAGTGGAAGCGAAGGTCTCCCTTCCGGCTTTATTACTACAACGAACAGGAACCGACACCGGAACGGCCTTCGCTCGTGCTTTTGACACAAGTTTTGCCGGATATCTATAATCTCGGTTACCAGGAGCTGAGATACCTCGTCTTGGATCAGGTCAACGGCCAGAAGATTGCCAAACTTCAAGACCTCAAGGCTGCCTTGCAGAAACCCATCAACGGATTCCACGAAATCCTGTTCGCCCGCAGCGATTCGTTGCGACGAATGGTTCTTTCGGCGGACGACATGCCAGCCGCCACGAGGCGCGTGCTTCAGCGATACGGGATCACAAGGGATTTCTATTTCGTCTCCGCAGGAACCGCTCAAGACGGAACGGCGACGGCTGGCCGATAGACCCGATCGACAAGAAGCCGCCCTGCAACTCCTCCCGAGTCCGAATATTTCACACGTTTTTCGAGCCAATGCGGCTCCGAGGGCCCGTAGCGCAGACTTGAAGTCTGTATAGCTGCGAGTTCGTGAAGCTTCTGGGATAGGCTCAGGGGGCGCGCGCCACGGCGTATGGGGTGCATACCCCATTCCGTGTCGCGCGCGTTGCCGCACACTGAGGACACGCACAAAGACATGTCGCGGGTTTTATGGCGGCGTATTTTACCTGTAAAAACTGTCACCAGGAGCACTTGTGTCCGCTTTTCTTTTCGGACGAACACTCCTTTATCGTTTGCCACTTGGGCGAAACCACTTTTCGTTGTCCCGTGACCCAGAAGACGGCGAGCTATGAGAAAAAGGATCTGTTCTGGGTCAGAGGAGAAACCCGAGGCAGGAAAAACAAAGTTCTAGACTTTCACCTGGAACCTGCGGCCTGAAGGCGCGCCTGCGTTCGCTCAGGCGGCACTGACGCCACGCTCCGGTTCACTCACGCTGACGCTTGGCAATTCCATTTGCCTATCCCGGATCCCCGATCCACTCGAGAGACGATTACGTGCTTGCGTATTCCCGCTGAAACTGGAGACTGGCCTCGTCGAACTTGGACTAAGGCCGATGGGAGTGGAAGCGATTCCCCGGCGCCATGAGCGAATCCGCAGCATGTTTGACGAAGGCCAGCGCCACCGACACTTAACCACGGAGAGGGACATCAGCGGTGTCTCCACCGGGCCTGGAATCACCGACGCTGAGGAGGATAATTGCCATCGAGTTCGGGCGCGGCTTCCAGTCGTGGCGCTTCATTCCAACTTCAACCATTCAGAAAGAGCCTGAACCCGAAATTCCCTCGATCCGACTATCTCTGTCATCATCCTAATTAGTGAAGAAATACCGGATCAAGAGAGTCTATTCACGCATGAAACGACTGCGCGCTATTTCAATCCTGTTCGCCTGCCTCAGCGCAACGCTGGGCGCTGAACCGTTCACTCTCCACAAGGGCGACCACGTCTGCATCATTGGAAACACTCTGGCTGACCGGATGCAGCATTTCGGTTGGCTCGAGACCTTGCTCCACGCCCGGTTTCCACAGCACGAGCTTGTCGTCCGCAACCTGGGCTTCTCGGGCGACGAGATTTCCCTGCGGTTGCGCTCGATGGACTTCGGCTCGCCCGACGAATGGCTCTCCGGCGCATCCCCGCACCCGAACGCGCGCAAACACGACGCCGCGCTCTTCGACAAGGCGAATCTGGGCAGCGAGAACCGGTTCGAGCTGATTCAAACCAAAGCCGACGTCATCTTCGCGTTCTTTGGGTACAACGAGTCTCACGCCGGCCAAGCCGGTTTGGAGAAATTCAAGAAGGACCTGGACAGCGCGTTGAAGCACATGCTGTCCCAAAAATACAACGGCAAATCGGCCCCGCGGATTGTGCTCTTCTCGCCCATCGGCCACGAAAACTTGAAATCGCCCGATCATTCGGACGGATCGGAAAACAACTCGCGCCTCAGGCTCTACGCGGCGGCGATGGCGGACATCGCCAAAGCCAATGGCGTCGTGGCTGTGGACTTGTTCGCACCCACGCAGGAACTTTACTCAAAGTCGGCCCAGCCGCTCACCATGAACGGAATTCACCTAAATGAGGAGGGAGACCGTCAGGTCGCGCTGGCCATCGAGCGGGCGCTGTTTGGCTCCAATCTGGGGACGGCGGCCGCGTCATTCGAGAAACTCCGCCAAGCCGTTCTGGAGAAAAGCTTTTACTGGTTTCAACGCTATCGCGCTACGGACGGTTATTCAACCTACGGCGATCGCGCGTTTCTGACGTTCGAAAAAGGAAGCCCGCGCAATGTGAATAAAACGGATCAAGACCGCCGGCTGCCCAGCAATTACGAAGTGCTCCTACGGGAACTCCAGATGATCGACGTCATGACCTCCAACCGCGACCAGCTCATCTGGGCTGCCGCTCAAGGCCGAGCGTTCAAAGTGGACGACAGCAACACTCCTCCGCCCGTGAAGACGGAGTCCAACAAGCCCGGCCCGTTGCCCGGCGGCCAACATGAATTCAACAACGCGGAGAGCGCCATCAAACAGATGACGGCAGGGAAAAACATGACGATCTCGCTCTTTGCGTCGGAGGAACAGTTCCCCGATCTGGCCAAACCCGTCCAAATGGCTTTTGATCCGCGAGGCCGCCTTTGGGTCGCCGTTTGGCCCAGCTACCCGCATTGGAATCCCAAGGAAGGGATGATTGACAAGCTGATGATCCTTGAAGACACCGACGGCGACGGGAAGGCGGACAAAGCCAAAGTGTTTGCGGATCGACTGCACAATCCGACCGGATTCGAATTCTGGGGCGGCGGCGTCATCCTCGCTCAAGTCCCGGACATCGTGTTCCTCAAGGACACGGATGGCGACGACAAAGCCGACGTGCGTGAGCGGATTTTGCAGGGGATGGACTCGGCCGACACGCACCACTCGGCCAACAGCTTCGTGCTTGATCCCGGCGGAGCGCTCTACTGGCAGGAAGGCACTTTCCACCAAACGCAGGTTGAAACTCCCTGGGGCCCGCCGGTGCGGTGCTCGAATGCGGGCGTGTTTCGATTCGAGCCGCGCACCTTCAAGTTCGAAGCCTACGTTTCCCACGGCTTCGCCAATCCGCACGGCCATGTCTTCGACCGATGGGGACAAGATTTCGTGACCGACGGCACGGGCGCGCAGACCTACTGGGCCGCGGCGTTCTCCGGGCATGTCGATTACCCGCGCAAGCACCCGCGCTTGAACACGGTCTATAAACAGAGAACGCGTCCTTGTCCCGGCACGGAGATCCTTTCCAGCCGGCATTTCCCGGATGAAATGCAGGGAAATCTGCTCGTGCCGAATGTCATCGGGTTCCTCGGCATCCTGCAGTACAAATTCCAGGACGATGGAGCCGGTTTCGCGGCGTCGGAGGTGGAACCAATCGTGTCTTCGACAGACCAGAATTTCCGGCCGTCCGATGTCGAGATCGGCCCGGATGGCGCGATCTGGTTTCTGGATTGGCAGAACCCGATCATCGGCCACATGCAGCACAACTTGCGCGATCCGAGCCGCGACCATTCGCACGGGCGGATCTACCGAGTGTCTTACCAGGGCCGTCCGTTGAACAAACCTCCCCGCATCGCCGGCGAGCCGGTCAGGAAACTGCTCGATTTGCTCAAAGAACCGGAGGATCGCGTGCGTTACCGCGCGCGCGTTGAGTTGAGCGGACGAAAGCCTGTGGAAGTGGTCGCCTCGTTGAACGAATGGATCGGCGCACTCGATCCGGCGGACAAGGATTACGAACATCACAGGCTCGAAGCGCTCTGGCTCCAGCAAAACATGAACGTGGTCAACGAAGCGCTGCTCAAGCGCGTGCTTCGTTCGCCGGAGCCTCGCGCCCGCGCCGCGGCGACGCGGGTGCTGTGCTATTGGCGCGACCGCGTCCAGGATTCGCTCGGATTACTCAAGGTTCAGGCCAACGACGATCACCCGCGCGTGCGCCTGGAAGCCGTCCGGGCGTGCAGCTTTTTCAGGACGCCTCAAGCCGCCGACGTTGCCCTGGAGTCGCTCAACAAGGAGCAGGATTATTACCTGAAATACACCCTCGACGAGACCATGAACACCTTGGACAAGGTGCTCAAACAGCCAAATCTCTGAGCGCGAGTCTGAGAAATTGGCGGTCGGTCGGCGGCCCGATCGGAGTGCGGGCGGCTCGCCCGCAGCTTCCGAAAGGACTCCGAATCTCGCGGGCAAGCCGCCCGCGCTCCTGCCTCTCGGGTCTGGGACTAGCTCCATCGACCGCTGTCCCCAGCCTTCAGCCCATGTCGATCCTACTTTGTGCTCGAAGCGCTGGACGATTCGAGCGACCGCAAGCGCTCCAAGAGGATTTCGCGGACCCGCCCGAAGGAGTCCCTAGCTTCGGCCAGTAGGCGGGTAGCCTGAGACAGATCGCCCGATTGGGCCGCGCTCTCCAATTTCTTCATGGGGAGCGCGACAGAGGTCACGCCACAGGTGGCGCTCGCGCCCTTGCATCGGTGCGCCAGCATTTGCACTTCGCCGGCGTTCGCGGCCTGTAGCGCAGCCTGCAACTGTTGGATCTGTGTCTCCGTGTGATGAAAATAGAGGTCCAAGAACTCGCGGACCGTCTTGGGATCGTCGCCGAGCATTTCCTGGAACCGGTCCCAATCGATCGAAGCGTCCGAAGTTGCGGGTTGTCGGTATGTCCCCGGCGCCGGTTGTTCGGCCGGCAGATTCGCTGCCGGTTGCAGGTTGACCGCCGGGTTGCCCCATCGTTCCAAAGAGTTTCGAATTTGTCCAATCTCGACCGGTTTTGCGATGTAATCATCCATGCCCGCCTCCAGGCACTTTTCCCGATCGCCGACCAGCGCATTGGCAGTCATCGCAATCAGACGGGGACGTTCGCGCTCGTTCCAACGCCGACGAATCTGTTTCGCGGTCTCGTAGCCGTCCATCTCAGGCATTTGAACGTCGAGAAAGACAATGTCGAACGGGTGCCGTTCGAGCGCCTGGAGCACTTCCAGACCATTGCCCGCGATTTCGCACCGGTAACCGAATCCTTGGAGAATCCGCGTTCCGACCTTCTGGTTGACCTCATGATCGTCGGCAAGGAGGATGCGCAGCGGCAACCTCTCAGCCAGGGAGCGGTCGAATGCGTGGCTGGCGGTCGTTTGCGGATCGGGTTCTTCCGGGAAAGCAACACCGCGAAGCGCCCTGTACAGTTGCGATCGGCGAATGGGTTTGAAGATCGCCCCTGATGCGTTCGCGTTTCGCAAGCGCGGATCATCTCGCCGCAAAGGCGTGGAAGTCAAAAGGAGCAGGGCGGCAGATTCTCCGCCGGGCAGCCGCCGAAGCTCGAGCGTCAAGTCGAGTGCGTCCCGTTCCGGAAGCTGCAAATCCAGAATAATGAGATCGGTGCCTGGGGAACGCAAATACGCGAGCGCCTCGGAACCCGTGCCCACCGCATGCGGCTTCAGGTTGATGTCCGTCAAATATCGATCCAGAATCTCCCGATTCGTTGCGTTGTCTTCGATGATCAAGGCGCGCTTGCCGGCAAGCGGAGCAAGGTCAGGCGATGCCGCGGTCCCGGAATCCTCGGCGAGCCCAAATGGAACCGAGAAGTGAAACGTGCTGCCGCAACCCAATTCGCTCTCGACCCACAGTCTCCCGCCCATGAGTTCCGTGAGCCGTTGGCTGATGACGAGGCCGAGTCCTGTGCCCCCAAACTGCCGCGTCGTCGAGCTATCGGCTTGAGTGAACGGCTGAAAAAGCCGGTGTTGTTTGTCCGCCGGGATGCCAATTCCGGTGTCGCGCACGGCGAAATGCAGCCAAGCACCAGCAACGGACGCCGCAGCGGTTTGGTTTTCAAGACGCTCTTCCGGGTGGACCGTGATGACGACTTCACCTCGGTCTGTGAATTTCACGGCGTTGCCCGCCAGGTTGAGCAGGATTTGGCGCAGGCGGGTCACGTCGCCGATTAAACCGGCCGGCAATCCTCGGTGCAGCAGGCAGGCAAGGTCGAGGTTCTTTTCGGCCGCTCTGACGCCAAGGAGATCGAGTGTTTCTTCCAGCGCAGTATTCAGGTTGAAAGGATGGCTCTCCAGAGTCATCTTGCCCGACTCGATTTTCGAAAAATCGAGAATCTCGTTAATGATGCTGAGCAAGGATTGCGCGCCGGTGCGGAGGGTATCGACAAAGTCGCGTTGGTCGGGGGTGAGCGAAGTTTCCAGCAGCAGCGCGGCCATGCCGAGCACGCCGTTCATGGGCGTTCGAATCTCATGGCTCATCGTGGCGAGGAAGGCGCTCTGCGCCATCTTGGCCATCTCCGCCGCTTGCCTGGCTTTTTCCAACTCCGCATTTTTGGCCTTGAGTTCCTTGGCCAGCTTGCCGTTTCTCAGATGCGTCTCCGTGCGGGCGACCACAACTTCGGCTTGGAAGGGCTTGGAAATGAAATCGACGCTCCCAGCGCGGAAACCTTTGACGATGTCCTCGGCTTCATCCTTGGCGGTGATGAAAATGACGGGGATCTCCGCCGTGGCCGGCTCTTGCTTCAAACGGCGGCACACCTCGAACCCGTCCATCTCCGGCATCATGACGTCCAGGAGGATGAGGTCCGGCAGTTCGGATCGGGCGATTTTGAGCGCGATGTCGCCGCGCGGAGCCAGGAGCATTTTGTAGCCGCACGGTTCCAGCACGCCGCGCAGAACTTTCAGATTGGCCGGCACATCATCGACGATGAGCAACTTGGCTCCGGCGAGTTGGATGTCGTCTGGCTTGGTCATAATTGTTTCAAAATCTCCAGGATTTCCTCGATCTGGACGTTTCGGCTCAAGTCGCGCAACCGCGCTGCAATTTGAGCGGCGGTCCCGCCGAGCGCTTCGACTTCTCGCAAATGATTTTCGAACTCCGTGACACTATAGACCTCGGCGGCGTGCTTAAGTTTCTCGAGCAATTCCTGCGGCAGCGCGAACGCCGGAGCTTCCGTTGCGGCGGTCTCACCAAGGGCCGGGATCGCCTCCGGTTCGTACTCAAACTTCGCTCCCAGGAGGTTCTCCATACATTCGCAAACCTGCTCGAAACGGAACGGTTTGGCGATAAAGGCGTCGAAACCGATCTGAAAATAGCCGCTCTGCTCGTGCTGGAGGACCGACGCTGAGATCGCCACCAACTTCACATGCCCGGACCCATGCTTCGCCAACACGCGCTTCGCCACGTCGATCCCGGTCATTCCCGGCATCTGAATGTCCAGAAAGGCGATGTCAAAACCGTTGCCCAACAGCCTCGCGCACGCGTCTTCACCTCGCTCCACGACCGTCACATCGATCCTCAACATGGTTAGGAAGCGTTCCAGGATGTTCCGGTTTTCCGCCACATCATCGACCACCAAGGCATTAATCCTTGTTCCCGGTTTGAGCCTCGTGATGCGCGCTTTCCGCGTCGTTTCGAACGCGGAGAGCTGCTTGGCCGCCGGAGGCAAAAGGAGCGAAAAACGAAATAGGGCGCCCCGGCCCGGCTCCGAGAGCAGATTTAGTTCTCCGCCCATCAACTCGATTTGCCGCCGTGAAATCGCCAGGCCCAAACCCGTGCCCCCTTTCTCTTTGCCTTCCTTGCCTTGCGTGAACGGCTCAAAAATCGATGCTTGCGATTCTTTCGGAATTCCCGGTCCTGAGTCTTCCACTTCAAACGTGTAGCGGTCCGACTCGCCGCGCTTCACCCTGAGCCAGACGCTTCCTTGATCGGTGAACTTCACGGCATTCCCCAACAGGTTGATGAGAATCTGCCTCAATTTGCCTTGATCGCCGCGCACCAAGACCTGGCCACCGCGCAAACCTTCCACGCGCCACGTCAGCCCCTTTTGCCGGCAGCGCAGTTCGAACATAACCGACAATCCTTGGATCAATTCCTCCAAGTCGAAGTCCGCTAAGGAAAGCTCCATCCGCCCGGACTCGATTTTCGACAAATCCAGAATTTCGTTGATGAGCGCCAGCAAATGATTTCCGCTGCGCTCGATGGTGTCGATGGCCTGACGTTGCTCGCGTTCCAATGCGCCGTCGCGCTGCAGAATTTGCGCGTAGCCGAGGATGGCGTTCAACGGCGTTCGAATCTCATGGCTCATGTTCGCCAGAAACAGGCTCTTGGCGCGATTGGCGACTTCTGCGGACTCCTTGGCTTCCTCCAGACGCTTGGCGGACTCTGTGAGCTCCCGGTTTTTTGATTCGAGCGATTCGCGCGTCTCGCGTTCCCGAAGCAGCATTTGGCGCTGCAGACGTTCGGTCTCGCGGCGTTTGCCCATGTAGAGCGAGCGGGCGACGAACGCCCAGACAAAAAGCGCCAGAACAAACGCGCCGCTCGGCCCTGTGATCCAGGCGTTCAGGTACCACGGGTTCGATGCCTGGAGATTCAGGCGAGCCGGCGGCGAATAATTGAGGTCGCGATCAATCGCCTGAGCGGTGATGACGTACTCTCCCGGCTTGGCCGGCGTCCAATCGAAGTGCGGGTCGCCGCTGGGCGAGTTGGTCAACGCTTGGCCGTCGAGGGTGTGGACTTGGTAAAGGAACTGCCGTTTGTCCCGGTGAGTCTTGAAATCGATTTCCTGGCACCTGACCGTCACGCGGTGGCCCGTGGTCAATTTGAGCGGAGCTGAAAAACCGTTGGTGGCCTTGTCGTCGAATTCGACCGAGACGAAGCGCACGCCCGGAGGCTGTGTTCCTCGCCGGTACCGGGTCAGGCCGCCATCCCGAGTCGCGACCCAGATTTGGCCTTTAGCATCGACTTCGACCTCACGGGCATTCTTCCCAGCCAAGCCGTCGCGCGGATCGATGACGGTGAACACATTCCATCTTTCATCATAGCCAATCAGGCCGTGATTCTCCGTCGCAAGCCAAAGGATCCCATCCGCGGACCGAGAGATGTCCCAAACGCGCGGTTTCGCGAGACGAAACTTATCGTCCGGCCAGGAGTACAGGCTCCCATCGAATCGGCCAAAATCTGCGGGGCCGCCGAACGAAACGGTTCCGTTGAGTCCCAGTTCGATCGCCCAGACCGCCAATTGCTCTCTCCCGGAACGCCCCTGGCGGACATCGAGGACGCGCTGGCCATCGAACTTGGCCAGGCCATCATAGGTGCCCACCCACATGGTGTCGCCCAGCCCGCGGCGGAGGGACCACACCGCGGTGTGCGGCAAGCCATCTGCCGCAGTGTAATGTCGGATTTCACCGGTCTTGGGCTCCACTCGGCGGAGCCCTTGCCCAGAGCCGAGCCAAACGTTGCCACGCGCGTCAATCGCCATTCTTCGTATTATTCCCGAGGATTTTGCCACCTGGACCAGTTCGCGACCGTCATGCTTCCAGAGACCGTCGCCAGCGAACCACACGGTCCCGTCTGCGGCTCGATGCATATCCGCAACGCCGCGCAGTTCGGAGAGCGGTTCGACCCGACTGATTTGATCGCCCTCGCAGCGAAAGATCTGTTCGTCACTGCTCAGCCAAACACCCTCATTGGGAATCTCCTGAATGGCCGACACCGTGGCGAGGTTTCCGGAGCGATTGCTGAGCCCATCTTTCGCGCTCCACTGAGCAAAGCTGCCCGGATCGAGGGCGCAAAGTCCATCCGCGGTCGCCAGCCAAAGAACGCCGTCGGCGCCGGGATGAATTTGATGGACGTCCTCATTCACCAGGCCGTCATCGCGCGTGTAATTGATGAACGTCTTCCCGTTGTATCGTGACAAGCCGCGGCTCGTGGCCAGCCAGAGCGTGCCGTCGTCCGCCTCAAAGAGGTCATTAACCTGGTTGTGCCTGAGTCCATCCCGGACCGTTAACCGGCGATAGGTTCCTCCGTCGTGCCGCACCAAACCCTTGTGGGTCCCCAACCAGACCGTGCCGTCCCGAGAGGCGCAGAGGCTCAAGACATCCCGTTCCCAAGATTCTGGTCGAAGGTTCACGGGGACGAACGTTTTGCCGTCGAAACGCGAGACCCCCGTTTTCGTCGCAATCCAGACAGAGCCATCCCGTGCCTGGCAAAGGGCGTTTATCCCATTGTCGGCCAATCCGTCCTCCACGCGATAGCTGATGAATCGCTTGCCGTCGTGTTTAGAAAGTCCAAAGCGGGTGCCGACCCACACCATTCCATCCCGTGCTACCAGGATCGCCTGAATCCCATTGTCGGCCAGTCCCTGGTCCACGGTAAACGCATGGAACCGCTGCCCGTCAAACATGTGGATGCCATCGCTCCCGGAGCCGACCCAGAGCGAATCATTCACGCCGCGAGCGAGAGCGTTCACCCCGCCGCCGGGGATACTCAGGCCTTCGACTTCGCTGAAGACTCGTCCGTCAAACCGGCTCAAGCCGCCATTCCAGAAGCCGACATACAGAAAGCCATTCGTCATTCGTTGCAGACTAGTCAAGTTTCGCTGAGGCAGGCCATCGTAAGTCGAGTAGGTCCTCCAGAAGCCTTTTTTGATTTCAGGCACGAGCAAGTTGATCCCGCGGTACGAGCGCTCCCCAAGCGCCAGCTCCGTGCCTGTGAATGAGCCCGATAATTCGGACGGGCGGTAGTAGGCGAATCCATGCTGAGTCTGGCAACGAATCCGATAGCGCCCCGGCTTCAATCCCAAGAACTGGTATTCCCCCCGTTCGTCCGACAAAACGGTCTCCACGATTTGTTCGCCCAGTCCTCCGCTATCAACGATCAACGCTTCGACCGGCACAGCCGTCTGAGGCGTCTTGCCGTCCAGTGTCAAAACCGTTCCGGAAATCGAATAGGCATCTTCCAGCCGCAGATCCAATTTCTTTCGCTCGCCTTGCTGGAGCGAGAGACCCACACGCGAAGCGCCCACGCGGATTCCGGAGGCCCTCACCTCAGACACGCCAGCGCTAGGGAATACTTCCAAATGATAGTTTCCGGCAGTGTCCGAATTCGTCGTTGCGACCTCTTCGTCGCCGCGCAATAATCGGATCGAGGCTCCGGCCACTCCCGTCCCTGCGGAGTCCATGATCTTGCCGTCCACCGTGGCCCGACTGCGCGGGAGGACGCGCAAGCAGAAAACCCACCCATCCAATGTGTGAGGAACCTGCAAGAGACAAGGATTCCTTCCTTTTCCGAGCCGGACGGTCGCGGATGCCAAGCCTGGGACGGAGGTGGTTCCCCGCCTCAGCGAAACCGGCGTCCCATTCACCCAAGCCATGCCCCCCCCGCGTGTGAACAACTCAAAGAACGTGTCCCCGCTCTCATCCGCCTCCAGTTCACAATAAGCGTAGCCGGTTGCACCTTGGCTGCTGCCGAGAGCTGCGGTCAGGCTCACAAAATCCTCAGCCGAGGCATAGCGCTTCCAGGTCAACGGTACGGCATTGGACTGGGACACAACGTCGCCCGGCTTTGGCCGCACATTTGCCTCACCGCCAGCCTCTGCTAAAAGGTCAGCTCCTGCCGCGCGCACAGAAAACGGACCGAGCACCAGCCATTCCTTAACGAATCCTCCGTTGACGACGTGGACCGGAACTGGGCTTTCGGCCCCTTCGACCTGAATAAGCGCGGTGCCGGCGGCAACGACAAGGAGCGCACAAAAAGCGATTTGGCTCGTCCTGAGGAAGCGCGCCCAAGTTCCCCTCCTGGGCGGGGTGCAGGGATGGGTAGGTTCATGGGAAGCCCCCACGCCCAAAGGGCGCGCATTGGGCCCATGAACCGTAGCCGCGGTGGGGCGAGACTCCCGTCGAGCCCTGACTTTCTTGCCCGAAATAATGCCAGGGCTCGACAGGAGTCTCGCCCCACCTTGCGGTTCATGGAGAGCCGACTCTTTCTGGACAGTTCTCACGTTAAGCCTTCGGTTTGCGATTGTTGAGCATCTTCAAGATTTCTTCGAACCGGACATTCCGGCTCAGCTCGCGCAACCGGTCGGCCATCGTTTTCCCTCGCGCGCCAAGCCCATCGAATCCCTGACATACCCTCCGTCCACGCCGTTGATTGGCGCTGTGATTGTGTCGGGCCACAAATGTCGATTCAGCGCCGGTTCTCGCCTACCAGGCGGAGCGTAATCTTGCGAGCAATTCATGCCAGCAATTCACATTCTGGCCGTAACGCGGACACTCTTGTCCGCAAGACTTCCGAAAATGTGCGGACAGGAGTGTCCGCCTTACGGTCACGAACCGCGCCCGTTGCCAAAA
Source organism: Verrucomicrobiota bacterium (assembly GCA_016209525.1). Classification (GTDB taxonomy): domain Bacteria; phylum Verrucomicrobiota; class Verrucomicrobiia; order Limisphaerales; family SIBE01; genus VHCZ01. The sequence continues at coordinate 927 of JACQWK010000406.1, read as the reverse complement.
TGAGAATTGCTGAATTCATGCGCCCAGCCTATGCCAAGGAACCTTAAGCGAAGATGAAGGCTGGCTTGCGACGTCTGCGAGAGTCATGTATAGCCTTCGTCTGGCTCGGCAATCCAATATGAGAATCTTGGTGGTGGAGGACGACCTCGTGGTCCAAGCGCTCCTGGCCAAAATACTCCGCGAAGACGGTTATGCGGTCGATGCGGCGGCGGAGGGCGACGAAGGCCTCTTCAAGGCTCAAAGCTGGGACTACGATGCCATCGTCTTGGACGTGATGCTCCCTCGCCTGAGCGGCTGGGAGCTTCTTGCAAAATTGCGCGAACACAAAAAAACCCCCGTGCTCATGCTCACCGCGCGCGATGCCACCACCGACCGCGTGCGCGGCCTCGACTCCGGCGCCGATGATTATGTCGTCAAGCCTTTCAACAAGCTCGAATTACTGGCGCGGCTGCGAGCACTGATCCGCCGCACGGCCAATCACGCCCAGCCGCGCATCGAGATTGGCGATATCACGATTGACACTGCCGCCCGCACCGTGACCCGGTCCGGGAAGCCCGTGGTCCTCACGGCCCGCGAATACGCCATCGTGGAATACCTGGCAATGCACCGCGGCAAAATCGTCACCCGGACGATGCTTTACGAGCATAAAGGGGTCGGTTCTAACAATTGACAATCATGGCTCAAGACCACAACCACCGCAATCGCGCTGCTACCCCTCGCCTCGGCCCGCTTTGGCCAGCAGGTGCGAGACGTAACTGGCGCTCCCGATCTGCAGACGCCGCGCGATCCAGTGCCGCGTCATCGGCGTTTCCCGTCGAAGTCTCCCTGCCAAGATTGCCTTGTGCGGATGCCCTTTGGCCTCCCGGCCCAAGTCCTTCTCGGTCCAACTGACCTCCTTCAGCCCCTCCCCAACGATGGCTTCTGCAC